>PAVD01000033.1 GCA_002712985.1 Rhodospirillaceae bacterium | reverse complement strand
ATCCAACCTATGACTTTGCGCACGGCCAATCTGATTCTATGGAGGGTATTTCACATTCTATCTGCACCCTTGAATTTGAGGATCATAGACCCCTTTATGAGTGGTTCATCGACAACCTTCCGGTACCGTCGACTCCGCGTCAATACGAGTTTGCTCGCCTCAATCTCTCACATACGATTTTATCGAAACGCGTCCTCACAGAGTTAGTGAACGAAAATTATGTGTGTGGATGGGACGACCCTCGTATGCCGACACTTGCTGGCTTGAGACGTCGCGGATTTCCGCCGGAGGCCGTCCAGGATTTTATTGCCCGCATCGGAGTGGCTAAACGGGATTCGATTGTGGATGTCGCCATGCTCGAACACAGTGTTCGCAATTTTCTGAATAAAACCGCTAGCCGTCGCATGGGCGTTCTGCATCCGTTAAAGATAGTGATTGAGAACTATCCTGAGGGAAAGACTGAAATGTTGGAGGCTGCAAATAATCCCAACGATGATGAGGCAGGAACGCGTTGCATCCCGTTTTCTCGTGAAATCTACATAGAGTGTGAGGACTTTCTCGTGGAACCACCAAAGAAGTTTTTTCGACTCGCCCCGGGACGCGAAGTTCGACTTAAGTACGCTTACTTTATAACCTGCAAACAGGTGTTAACAAATGATAAGGGCGATGTCATTGAACTCCGATGCACCTATGATCCAAAAACAAAAGGAGGAAATGCTCCCGACGGAAGAAAAGTAAAAGGTACATTACATTGGGTCTCCGCATCACACGCGGTAGACGCGGAGGTGCGTCTATACGATTATTTGTTCCAGACATCAGAGCCATCGGTTGCGAATAATTTGGCAGAGGACCTCAATCCAAACTCGTTACAAGTTCTCCGTGACTGCAAACTGGAACCCTGTCTCAAAAATCTGAATACGAACTTTGCAGTGCAGTTCGAGAGACTTGGTTATTTCTGTGTTGATAAGGACTCTGGAACAGATCGCCCCATTTTTAACCGAACATTAAGCCTAAGAGACAGCTGGAGCAAAGCTCAGGGAAAGAAAAACCCTCGGTAGTTATAGCCGCAGATGACTTTTGGGCTAGCCGCCAAATGACAATAGAGGTGATAGTAGCCTATGCCCAAAGATAAGAGAGAGGTTGGTTTTGTTGGTCTTGGATTAATGGGACTGCCCATGAGCCGACGATTATGTTCAGGAAACTACATTGTTACGGTTTGGAACCGGACGAAAACAAAAACATCCCAGGCACTCGCGGCCGGCGCGAACCTCGCTGACTCTCCGTCAGAACTTGCAAAACGCAATAGCATAGTTTTTCTTTGTCTAACTGACGCCGAGGCCGTCGAAGATGTCTTATTTAGAAAGGACGGAATTGCAAGCGGTGGGCCAGGAAAAATAATCGTCGACCATTCCACCATAGGACCTACAGCCGCCAAGGAATTTGCCACCCGCCTTCATGAGAAACATGACATTCGTTACGTGGATGCTCCAGTCACTGGTGGAGTCATAGGGGCGACGGAAGGAACGTTGACAATCTTTGCTGGTGGCCACGCCTCAGATATCCAAACGGTTCGCCCAGCGCTTTCACTCATGTCGGGAAGAGTGCTGCATATGGGTGGGCATGGGGCCGGACAAACGACAAAGCTATGCAACCAAGTAATGGTCATGAACACATTTGTCGCTATGGCTGAGATGCTCAAATTGGCCGAAAATGGGGGCGTAGACCCTACTCAAATTCCGGATATTCTTGCAGACGGTTTTGCCGCTTCCAGAGTGCTGGAGCTATTTGGAAAACGGATGGCGCATCGAGACCGTAAAGTGACAGGCCGCCTTACTGTTGCTCAAAAAGATTTGAACCTAATTTTGGCTGTCGGAAAACAAACCTCAACGAAACTTCCCATGTGCGACACATCCAGCCAACTAGTGCGCCTCGCCGTTTCTAATGGTTTTGGAAACCAAGACATAACAAGCCTAATTCAAGTGTATGACAAAGTTTAGTTTGCTCAGAAACCCATTCAGATATTCGCTAGACAAACCGGCTGTTGCACCAAAAGCGAACATGTGTTTAGTAAAATGCCGCTGTAAATGAGTTATTCACCAAGCTGCGGGAGGCAATATGGCAAATTTGGTAAAATTTGAGAAACGTGGCTCTATCGGGATTATCACAGTCGACAACCCGCCCGTTAACGCGTTATCCGTTGGGGTCCCCCAAGGGATTATTGAAGGTGTAGAGGCAAGCATCACGGATTCTGGAATTTCTGCCATTATACTGAATGGTGCGGGCCGGGGATTTATTGCTGGTGCGGATATCAATGAGTTTCTAAAACCGCCACCCCCTGGCAGCCCGAGTCTGGATGACATGATCCGCTGTTTTGAGAGTTCCACCAAACTGATCCTCGCAGCAATTCACGGAAACGCCCTCGGGGGTGGTCTAGAAACTGCTCTGGCCTGCCATTATCGATGTGGCACTAGCACATCGGTGTACGGTTTTCCCGAAGTGCTTATTGGCATTTTACCAGGAGGACAGGGTACGCAGCGATTGCCACGAATCAGTGGAGTAGAAAAAGCACTACCATTGATGGTAAGCGGTGAATTTATCCCAGCAAACAATGCTCTGAAGCTAGGAATTATCGATGAGATTGTTGATGATGAACTCCTTGAAGGGGCCATAGTATTTGCGGAAAAGCTCGTTTCCGAGAAGCGACCACTCCGAAAAATTCGCGACGAAACCGCCGAGGCACCAAGTGCTGGTTTCTACGAAAATTTTGAGCAGTCGATATCAAAACGGGCGCGGGGTTATTTGGCGCCGTACAAAATTATAGAGGCTACAAAAGCAGCGGTTGAACTCCCGTTCGAAGAAGGTGTGTCCCGGGAACGAGAACTTTTTCAAGATTGCCTTAGGTCAGATCAATCCAAAGGCTTAATGAAACTTTTTTTCGGAGAGCGAACATGCACGAAGATCCCGGATGTACCCAAAGATACACCGACGCAGAAAATTTCAACGGCTGCCGTGTTAGGCGCCGGAACAATGGGTGGTGGAATTACGATGAACTTTGTGAATGTTGGAATTCCAGTCACTATTTTGGAAATGTCTCAAGAGGCACTTGACCGGGGTCTAGATATTATTTGTAAAAACTATGCCAATACAGTGAAAAAGGGGCGCCTTTCTCAGGAAAAAATGGATCAACGAATATCGTTGATTACTCCGACTTTGTCGTACGACGATATTGCGGATGCCGATATCGTAGTGGAAGCGGTATTTGAAGAAATGGACATCAAAAAAGATGTATTCCGGAAGTTAGATAGCATCATGAAACCAGACGCAATCTTGGCCACCAACACTTCCACTCTAGATGTGGACGAAATTGCAGCGGTCACGAAAAGGCCTGAAATGGTTATCGGCACTCATTTTTTCAGTCCCGCTAACGTCATGAAACTCTTGGAGGTGGTTCGGGGTGCACGGACTAAAAACGAAGTGATCGCGACCGTAATGCAACTGGGCAAAACGATTAAGAAGGTTCCAGTTTTGGTCGGAGTTTGTGACGGTTTTGTCGGGAATCGCATGTTAGCCCGCTATAGCAAGCAGGCATATCAAATGGTNCTGGAAGGCGCCCTGCCTCAAGATGTGGACAAGGCCTTATTTAATTTTGGTCTGGCGATGGGTCCATTTGCGATGGGAGATCTAGCGGGCCTCGACGTCGGATGGCGGATCCGCAAACGGAGAGCTACCGAGAACTCAGCTATCCAAGATGATGCGGGGATAGACGATCGAATTTGTGAAATGGGTCGTTTTGGACAAAAGACGAATGCCGGCTGGTACAAATACGAACCTGGAAGTCGAGTGCCAATCCCCGACCCAGAAATTGAGCAACTAATTGTCGATTATTGCGAAGAACGACAGATTCAACGGCGCCCAATAGCGTCTCAAGAAATACTAGAGAGGTGCATATATGCTCTTGTAAACGAAGGTGCGAAAATTCTAGAAGAAGGTATGGCTCTGAGAGCGAGCGACATCGACGTAATTTATGCCAACGGGTACGGTTTCCCTCGCTTCCGATCCGGCCCAATGCTTTATGCCGACATGATCGGTCTAGACAAGGTGTACGAGGCCATTTGCCGATATCATGAGAAGTTCGGGGATGCTTGGAANCCGGCACCGTTACTCAAACGACTCGNTGACCAGGGAAAAACATTTAATGATCTTTAGTTTTGCATCTTACGTTTCANTTTGTGGTAAAATGAACTGAAAAANCATTGGGAGGTATTTATGGCAGAAGCAGTTGTTGTATCCACGGCACGGACACCGATAGGTAAGGCATATCGCGGCGCGTTTAATAATACCCATGGTGCCAGCATGGCTGGACACGTGATAAAAAAAGCTGTGGAACGAGCAAAGATTGAACCAGATGAAGTCGAAGATGTGATTCTAGGTTGCGCCATGCCCGAAGGCGCCACAGGTGGGAATATTGCTCGACAGGCGGCCCTGAGAGCTGGACTGCCCGTCACTACGGCTGCCGCCACTATCAATCGGTTTTGCTCGTCTGGGTTGCAGGCAATTAGTACGGCCGCTCACCGCGTGACCGTAGACGGCGTGCCNGTAGCCCTCGCAGGCGGATTGGAATCAATCAGTTTGGTACAGAATGATAACCAAAATAGTTTCCGATCTCATGAAGACTGGCTAGACGAAAACAAACCCGAATTATACCTCCCCATGATTGACACCGCGGAAGTGGTGGCTAAACGATACAACATCAACCGCGAAACGCAGGATGAATATGGATTGCAGAGTCAACTNCGAACAGCGGCGGGACAGCAAGCCGGGCGCTTCGATGATGAAATCGTTCCCATGACAACTACAAAAATAGCGTTCGACAAGAAGACTGGAGAAAGTTGGGAAGAAGAAGTTACCCTAGAACANGANGAGGGAAATCGTCCAACCACCACGTTGGACGGCCTAGCAGGACTCGATCCCGTGCGTGGCGAAGAACACTGCATTACCGCCGGAAATGCCAGCCAGCTTTCGGATGGCGCATCGGCATGTATTGTCATGGACTCTAAACTAGCGGAAAAACGTGGACTGCAGCCACTNGGAATATATCGGGGCCTTGCCGTTGCAGGGTGTGAGCCTGACGAAATGGGCATCGGGCCCGCNTTTGCGGTCCCTCGTTTACTTGAGCGTCACGACCTCAAAATCGACGATATTGACCTTTGGGAACTTAATGAAGCATTTGCAGTTCAAGTGCTTTATTGCAGAGACCTCCTTGGGATTGATAACGAAAAACTAAATGTCGACGGCGGTGCCATTTCCATTGGACACCCATATGGAATGAGCGGTGCTCGTATGGTCGGTCATGCCTTAATTGAAGGGAAAAGACGCGGAGCTAGATATGTCGTGACTACAATGTGTATTGGTGGCGGCATGGGAGCTGCTGGCCTATTTGAGGTAAATTAATAGGACATCCAGGTTGCATATAAAAAGAAAAGGTCTGCTGAGTTTGCAGGCCTTTTTTTCGTCCGAAAAGACCACAGTAATGCAACACAGATGACTTAACNTGCTTGTCTGCACGTATGATAGGAATACTTGTTATCCTTANGCCCAGANACNCTCTCAAAACGCTGTTTTCTGAATAAATAGTTAATTTGGAGAAACAAATGCGAATTCTAGAAAATATTGAAGAGTTAAAAACTTTAGTTGGACAAGAGATAGGGATAAGCGAATGGACCACAATAAGCCAAGATAGAATAAATAAATTTGCCGATGCCACAGGTGACCACCAGTGGATTCACATTGATGTTGAACGTGCAAAAAATGAGCTTCCTGGAGGCACCACTATCGCACATGGATTNTTGACGCTTTCCCTACTTCCCAAACTTGCACAAGAAATTTACAAAGTGAAAGGTCTTCGCCATAGCCTGAATTACGGATCGGACCGCATTCGTTTCACCGCACCTGTTCCGGCAGAAAGCCGGGTTCGCGGGCGATACAAATTNAAATCTACGGAAGACGTAAAAGATAACGGAGTAAAAATAATTGGGGAAATGACGATCGAAATTGAAGGTCGAGACCGTCCNGCCTGTATCGTGGAATCAATTAGTATCGTCTACTCTTAAGCTCTCACCTTACCGATGAAGACAAAGCACTGGGTCACATCGCAGTAATACCGCCATCCACAACAAACTCAGCCCCAGTCATAAACTTCGATTCGTTGGAAGCCAAGTAGACAATTCCCCACGCTATATCGTCGGGTTCTCCAATGTGACCAAGAGGTACCTGACGAGCTAGTTTCTGTTCGACGCGTGCAGGATCGGGTGCATTGTCGATCATCGACCTGACCATCGGTGTATCGATAAAGGTGGGATGCACAGAATTACAACGAATGTTGTAGCCTTGGCGCGAACAATGAAGCGCAACGGATTTGGTTAAAAGGCGTACAGCGCCTTTGCTGGCGTTATAAGCTGCAAGATTGTGCCCACCTATCAGGCCGGAGACAGAGGATAGATTGACGATTGAACCGCCGGCTCCCGGTTCGTTCGACGTTCGCTTGATGGCACCTATTCCATATTTACACCCGAGAAACACACCGTCGCCGTTGATGCTCATCACATGTTTCCATTCGTCNAGAGTGCAGTCTTCCACTGAACCCATGGTTCCNACCCCGGCNGAATTCACCAGNATATCCAAACGTCCAAATGACTCCAGNGCTACATCTATCGCGNGGNCCCATTCNCCTTCTTTTGTCACATCGAGTTTGACAAACTTGCCGGCCGGACCCAGTTCATCTGCCACACCCTTTCCGCCAACTTCATTGAGATCTCCAATTACTACCTGTGCACCTTCTTCAACCAGCCTTCTGGCAGCTTGCCGGCCAAGACCAGACGCCCCACCACTAATGAAGGCGACCTTTCCCTTTACACGGTCCATCACACGGTCCTATGAACGCCCAGCGAGCAATTCATCTCCGATATCTTCATAGCCTTGTAGTTCCGGTCGAAGCTGCTTACGCAACTCCAGCTTTGCAACCGCCGCGCGATGGACTTCATCTGGCCCATCAGCGAGTCGCAATGTTCTGGAATGCGCCCAGGATATTGCCAAACCAAAGTCCGTAGTAACACCGCCAGCGCCATGTGCCTGGAGCGCTCGGTCAACTACCCGCAAGGTCATATTCGGAACCGCTACCTTTATCATAGCAATCTCGGCCCGGGCTTCTTTATTGCCGACAGTGTCCATCATATATGCAGCTTTTAAGACCAGCAGGCGAGCTTGCTCAATCTCCATCCTTGAGTTGGCGATATCTGCAATGATGGTTCCTTGTTCAGCTAGTGTTTTACCAAATGCAGAGCGTTCCTTTACGCGCTTTAGCATTTTCTCAAGCGCCCGCTCCGCAACACCAATTTGTCGCATGCAATGGTGGATACGACCCGGGCCCAAGCGTCCTTGCGCTATCTCGAACCCGCGGCCCTCACCCAACAAAATATTGCTAGCGGGCACACGGACGTCTTTGAAATCGACTTCACCATGCCCATGTGGAGCATCATCGTACCCAAACACCGGCAAGGTCCGTAAAACTGTAATCCCTGGCGTTTTGACCGGCACTACGACCATCGACTGCTGTTTATGTCTATCAGGATTATCTGGATCGGTTTTTCCCATAAATATTAGGACCTTACATCTCGGATCTCCAATTCCAGACGTCCACCATTTACGGCCATTAATCACATATTCGTCACCATCACGCCGAATAGATGATTCGATGTTCGTGGCATCCGAAGACGCTACACGTGGTTCCGTCATTGCAAATGCGGACCGGATTTCTCCATTAAGGAGAGGCTCTAGCCAATCCCTTTTATGCTCGTCATTTCCGTAGCGTTCCAGCACTTCCATGTTTCCGGTGTCAGGAGCAGAACAATTAAATACCTCTGCACCAATTGGAGAACGCCCCATGACCTCACATAGCGGTGCATATTCCAGGTTGCTGAGACCGAACCCGCGGTCACTATCAGGCAGAAACATATTCCACAGACTTTCGGACTTGGCTTTGGATTTAAGCTCTTCCATTATGGGCGGAATTTCCCAGCGGGTAGGCCCCTCATCCAATTGTTGATTAAAAAGTTTCTCATTAGGATAAACATGCTTCTCCATAAATCCGGAAACACGCGCTAGAAGATCTTTCACCTTTGTCGAATATTCAAAATCCATAATCCTGACCTATGCTACTTGACGGATACATCCCTATTTCGGACAAAAGACCGTGTGGGACACGAGACAATAACTTGTCGTTACCCCACGAACAATGATTCGTGCCAACCTCGAAGATTTCGGAGTATCGAATGTCCAGTGCAGTGCCCACATCGAGGGATCCTCATCCACGTAGGAATATTGAAGTCGGTGGAGTGAAAATCTCATACGTCGATACCGGTGACGCAACTAAAAGGCCCATAGTGTTTCTACATGGCAATCCCACTTCCTCCTACTTATGGCGGAATATTATTCCTCACGTAACAACATCGGCGAGATGTTTGGCACCGGACCTGTTGGGTATGGGCGAATCGGGTGTCTCTCCGGACGGACAGTATCGGTTTTCCGATCATAAAAAATACCTAGATGGATGGTTTGAAAAGCTGGAAATTAGGGATGCCATCCTAGTGGTCCATGATTGGGGTTCCGCCCTAGGCTTCCATTGGGCGCGTCGACATCCTGAAAAGGTCTCTGGCATAGCATATATGGAAGCGTTAGTTCGTCCGATGGAGTGGGGTGAATGGCCCGAACAAGCGCGTGGGATTTTTCAGGCCATGCGCTCAGATGCGGGAGAAGAAATCGTATTGAAGAAAAATGTGTTTGTGGAAAAAATATTACCTGCTTCCATATTAAGAAATCTCAGCAAAGTGGAAATGGACGTTTATAGAAAACCATTCACTGAGCCCGGCGAATCTCGCCGTCCCACCCTTACCTGGCCACGTCAAATACCAGTCGGTGGAGAACCAGAGGAGGTAGTGTCGATTGCGCATTCTTATAGTCAGTGGATGTGCCAGAACAATATTCCAAAGCTATTTATCAACGCGGACCCAGGAAGTATTTTAATTGGGCCGCAAAGGGAATTCTGTCGTACTTGGCCAAACCAAACAGAAATCACTGTTAGGGGATTACATTTTATTCAGGANGATTCTCCGGACGAAATCGGCATNGCNATTAANGAATTNAACGGAAAAATTGGCTNATTTTTTATGNTAATACCAATGTTAATCTCTTCCAAATTGCGTAAACTACTGTAACGTTACTCGGGTGACCGGGGAAGAGGACACAAATACACACGACAAGGAGACTCACTATCTAATGACACGCGGTGTCCACGATATCGGTGGTCTTTCTGAAGACCCAGTCGATCCATCCGAACACGATTATGCTCTGTGGGAAAAGCAAATTGATGCTCTTATGGTGCTACTCTCCGGAGAGAAAAAATTGCTGCGTGTTGACGAACTACGAAGAGGTATCGAGTCTCTCGATATAGATGCGTATAACGAGCTTAGCTATTATGAACGCTGGATAGCTTCAATTTCTAAAATACTTGTTGAGAAAGAAATCATCTCTGCTACAGAGCTTTCTGATCGCATGGCCAAAATTTCCACTCGACATTCTGATTCATGAAACCTTTATTCCCAACAGGCACGCGTGTGACGGTTTCTGACCGAGAGACTACGGGCCATATGCGTACACCAACATATATTCGTGGCAAAACGGGACTGATCGAACGTCGATGTGGCTCCTTCAGGAACCCTGAAACATTGGCTTATGGTGGTGATGGAATGCCAGAACAACCTCTATACAGAGTACGTTTCTTTCAACACGAGATTTGGACCAACTACTTGGGTCCACCTCAAGATACTGTCGACATTGAAATTTACCAGCATTGGCTAGAACGAGCCGCTTAGGACACATTATGCCTCATGATCATCCACACGGACCAGTCGTCGATCCACAAAGACTTGCTCATTACCAAAATATGGCAACTGCGGTTCGTGAATTGCTTGTCGACAAGGGTATTCTTACCGAAAGCCAAATTGAAACTAAAATAAAGGAGATGGAAGATCGGGGACCGGCCCTAGGAGCACGGATGGTAGCAAGAGCCTGGATTGATTCCGATTACAAAGCGAGATTACTAACTGACGGTTCTGCTGCTGCGGAAGAACTGGGAATTCCAGTGGACGGCACAAAATTGATAGTTCTTGAGAACACGGAAGAGGTGCACAACCTCGTAGTGTGCACCCTGTGCTCGTGTTATCCGCGAAACATCCTCGGTTTGCCGCCCGATTGGTATAAAAAAAGACCTTATAGGGCACGGGCGGTGAAAGAGCCACGCGCCATCCTAAAGGAGTTTGATACTATCCTACCAGACTCTACCTCAGTTCGCGTTCATGACTCTACTGCCGACATGCGGTATCTCGTGCTTCCCCTTAGACCGGAAGGAACAGATGGTTGGGCAGAGGAAGATTTAACCAAGCTCGTTTGCCGCGACTCGATGATAGGCGTTAGGACAGCGAAAGAACCAGGAGCGAATTTCTAGAGAGCTCAAAGCTTGCCAAACAAGAACTGACGCCTTACTTGCAGCAAAATTTGATGGGCAACTATGAATCGTCGGAAGGCCTCTTGGCAAAAATTCCAAGACCACGGATTTTCATCACCTCCAATCCCTCTTGGTTGAAGACCTGATAAGTAGTCCGAACCAAACCACGGTCCGGTTTGGACCGTGAGGGGATTTTTTCTTCTATAACCCCCCGGGCACTTAGCGTATCACCTGGGCGTACTGGCCTTACCCATCGCATTTCATCTTGACCTGGAGACCCCATACTCGCTGCACGTGATAGCAAACCGTCGTACAGAAGACGCATAAATAGCGAACCAGTATGCCATCCACTTGCTATCAAACCTCCGTATATCGTTTCAGCGGCTTCTTTTTCATTTACATGGAACGGTTGTGGGTCAAACTTGAGAGCAAATTCAATGATTTCTTCTTTCGTTACCGTACACGAACCAAGTTCAATTGTTTGACCGACCTCAAAATCATCAAAATATATTTTACTCATCCGAACCAATTCTCACATCCACACAAAATACTATACACCCAACCACTTTCTCGTGACACCGACATCTCGCATAAGATCGTCCGAAGAACCTGACCATCGTATTTTGCCTTTCCCTAATATGTGTATTCGGTTTGAAAGGCGTGTGACAAAATGCAAATTCTGTTCCACCAACAAAATTCCTAACTTCGCTTGTAGCAAGTCCTTCAGCAGCGCTGTTAATTCATCGACAATACTCGGAGCAAGACCCTCCGTCGGCTCATCCAAGATCAACATCTTTCCATTTGTCATCAACGCACGGGCAATAGCAAGCATCTGTTGTTCACCTCCAGAAAGCATAGCTGCACCGTGATGACGCCGATCTGCAAGACGCGGGAACCTGTCAAATATCCGTACTAAATTCCAACCACCGTGCCCCCCACGGGCAACTACAGTCAAATTTTCTTCGACGGACAAAGAAGGGAAAATTCCGCGAGTTTCAGGAACGTACGCAAGTCCCTCTCGCGCCACACGGTATGGCGACAAACCATGAAGCTGTTGCTGACCCAGACGCACCGAGCCATTACAACGGGAGATCAAACCCATTATGGATTTAAGAGTCGTTGTCTTTCCCGCTCCATTTCTTCCCAGTATAGAAACTGCTTCACCCTGTGGAATGTTAAATGATACACCTTGGACAACATGGCTCTCCCCATACCATGCATTTAAGTTTTCAACAGACAAATTCAACCGAGTCATCCGGGAGGATCTAGATACGTCGCACGCACACGTGGAGAGTCTCNGCTCTTCATCCGATGAACCATCATATGAGATAGCACCTTTATCGAGAAAAGGACCTAGATACCGTGACTGTACGACATGCGATCTTCGCACTTCATCCGATGAACCTTCATACAGGATAGCCCCTTCATCGAGAACCGTAATTTGGTTGGCAACCTTAAACACTACTTCCATATCATGCTCAACAATCAAAACTGTTAAACTAGAAGGCAATTTTCCTATCAACGACACCATAAGATCTGTCTCACTTGGACCCATTCCCGCTGTTGGCTCATCAAGCAAGAGCAGTTTTGGCTCTGTCGCCAATGCCAAGCCCACTTCCAATTGACGTTGCAACCCATAAGAAAGTTTCCGAACTGGGGTATCAAGTAGCTCGGTCAAGCCGATTGTTTCAGCGAGCTCCTTTGCACGAACTTCGAGCTCTGACACCTTCGATAATGCTCTCCACCATCGCTGCCCGTAACCCATAGAAACGACGAGCGCCGTTACCAGATTCTCACTAACGCTCAACCCTTCAAATAGATTATTTTGTTGAAATGAACGTCCTATTCCTGCACGAGCATGAGCATCAGCACTAGAGCGGGTACAATCCACNCCATCAAACTCTATGCTACCNGAATCTGGCCTTATCTCTCCGCTTAGCAAGTTAAACAAGGTGGTTTTCCCGGCACCGTTAGGNCCAATTAATGCGTGGCGATCCCCGCTAGAAACTACAAGTGAAACATCTTGCACGGCATGCAGAGCTCCATACTGTTTCCTTAAGTTTTTAACGATTAACATTGACGACAATCCGCTTAATACGCCTAAAGAAACCGTAAATACCTTCGTTCCCGGACAATACTACCGCAATAAAAAACAACCCCATAAACAACATCCAATAATCTGTCAGTCCGCTCACGTAGTGGGCAAGCATCACAAATACTGCTGCTCCTGCAGCGGGTCCCACCAGGCTACCAATGCCGCCGATAATAACGACAATTAATACTTCCCCAGAAGTAGTCCATGTTAATAGTTCCGGTGACACAAAATTGTTATGTTGCGCCGACAGAGATCCCGCCAAACCAGCCAAACCCGCAGCTACCACAAACACAGCCAGCTTGTAATAGAATAGACGGCAACCAAGAGCCCGCATCCTTGCCTCGTTTAGGCGTATGCCTACCAGCACCCTGCCAGTGGGAGACTCAACTATGCTTCGCGCTATCCAATACACCAACACCGCAACAACGAGGGTAAATAGAGAAAATTGTGCAGGATGCAGGAGGTCAATGTCTAGTGTTTCCAGATTTAAACGAGGTACACCGCTAAGTCCGTCATCACCACCAAAAAATCGACTCCGAAAAACAAAAGCGTGCAACATTTCGCCAGCTGCCAGCGTGATCATTATGAAAAACACGCCAGCCAAGCGCACAGCGAAGAACCCTATACAAAAAGCCAGTGCCGAGGCACAGATCATGGACANGGGGATAACTGCCCACATTGGCAACTCTGCCATAGTAGCAAAACCTGCCGTCGCGTAGGCTCCCGCTCCAAAAAATGCTGCGTGCCCAAGCGAGACCATCCCGGCATAACCAACCAAAAGATCGAGACTCATGGCAAAAATTGCCAGAATTGCAATCTGTGCCAAAAGCTCATGACCAAACACGTCAACAAAGAACCAGAAGATTAAGGCGGTGACCGCCAGAAAAAGTGCAATTGCGTCGCGGCTATTTCGGAAACTTGCATCCATCACCACAATACTTATTTGGACCGAACCGGCAGAAGACCGGACGGACGAACCAACAGAACCAAAGCCATAAATGCGTAGATGATGACACTGGCCAAAGAAGGAATAAATACCTGGCCGAAGGTTTCAAACATACCAATCAAGAGAGCCCCGAGTGCCGCACCCTTGAGGCTACCTGGTCCGCCAACCACGACGACTATTAGCGTCATCACCAGTATCGACATATCCATACCNGGNTATACNGATAAAACTGGAGCTGCCACCACACCGGCTAATCCCGCCAAACCACATCCCACACAAAAAACAATAAACAGCGCCAGATTAATGTTGAGCCCCAGTGACATCGCTACTTCACGGTTGTCAACGCCAGCTCGAACTATCGCGCCCAGCCGGGTACGCTCAAGACCGAAGTAAAGTGTCACCAATACAAATAACCCTAGACCAATTACAAACAATCGATAACTAGGATATATCTCCCCGAGGAGCNTCACTGGACCNGAGAAAATAGCNGGNGCATCAATCGAATGGCTGAAGTTTCCCCAAATATACCGGACCACATCCAGACCAACAAATACNANACCAAAGGTAACCAAAACCTGNTTTAGTGGACTGGNGTTTTGCATATGNCGCAGCAACAACACNTGAAACAGNGCACCGAGCATAGCGACAGCAAGGGGNGCTATCACAAATGCCAACCAAAAAGAANCCGTCNTTCGCGCAACCGTCAGTCCTATGTAGGCCCCCAACATNTATAAGGTGCCGTGAGCAAGATTGATAAAATTCATCAATCCGTACACGACTGACAAACCNACAGAAAGTAGGAATAAAAGGCTAGCCAGCTGCAAACCATTAAGCAGCTGGATAATTAGGAAAGTCGGCTCCAGAAACANGTGNANAAATACACAAACTACATTNCACATCCGTTCGGCGCATCCTGCACATCAGGAATTTTATCAATGANNACGTGGCGAACGTTGTAGCCCACTTGTTGCATTTCAAAAATATAGATGTCCTGAATAACATTGTTGGTAGCCGGGTCAATTCGGAAGGGGCCGCGTGGGCCATTAAAGTGTATACGATGCATGGCCTCTACTAACGCTTTCTTGTTGGAAGTGTCTCCCCCGGTTGCCTTCAACGCCTCTACAAGTAGCCGGCCTGTATCAAAGCCTTGTACGGTAAATTCTGATGCCGTTCGTTCATACTTGTTTTTGAATGCCTCCTGAAATGCCCTGTTTTCTTCTGAATCAATTGTAGGAACATAGTTCAGTGCNCCTGTAAAACCGACAGCCGCAGCACCCTGAGCTGGCANAAACAAAGGAGANGTCAACCAACCGGCACCAGTCAGGGGTATTTCTTTCTTCAGCCCAAAATCGTGATACTGTTTTACAAACTGGATCGCTAAGCGCCCGGCAAAGAAAACATACAATGCATCTGGTTGGCTNGCTTTTACCTTGGCTAGATAAGGAGCGAAGTCCTTTGTTTCCCGGAGCGGCGGGTACTCCTCGCCAATTACGTTNCCCCCTGCCGCAACAAAGTCACGCTTCACAGCTTCCATCATCTGATGACCAGCGGCATAGTCCGGCGCCATAAGGTATAAGGTGCGATATCCCTGAGCATACAGCCATGGGCCCATAACTCGGTTAATNTGNTCGTTGGAGAAAGAGGTTCTTATCACCCACGGGCTGCACTTCTCTCCAGTGAGAAGGTTGTTNCCTGCGTTCGGNATGATTAGCGGTATTTTNGCATTGTGGACAAAATCCCGCATCGCTCCAGCGACATTGGAAGCTACGGGACCNACCAGCAAATCTACCTTGTCCTGAAAGACCAACTTCTTGGTCTTAGTAAGCCCAACGTTCGGCTTTACCTCCGAATCTTCCGTTATCAGAACGATCTTTCTACCTGCTACCTCTGAACCATAAAGTTCAAACGCAAGCTCCATACCATCCGTTATATCACCGCCCAAAGAAGCGTAAACACCGGAATAGGGCAGAATAACGCCTATCTTAATCGCATCCTCGGCTTCCGTTCGGGATGCCCCGACCAATANAACTGCCNCCATGCAAGCAATACGCCATATTCGCATAGCCNACCTCCCGTTTTCATAACTTCCCAAGTTGTAGAGATTACCTATATTACGCTGCAAAGTAACAATTTTGTTGCNGTAGACTATCAATATGCGAAAGACCAGGGGAAGAATGCGTTACAATCGCAAAAAGATACCGTGTTTTAAGACCACTTATCGGCAGGAACTACATGNGAAACAANAATCGTTATTCACTTCANGTTGATTGGGGAGACTGTGATCCAGCTGGAATAGTCTTTTATCCGAATTTTTATCGGTGGATGGATCGTGGCTTCTGGATGCTTTTTAAAAGCAGAGGATTGACGTTTCAATCAATGAAATCTCAGTTTGGTTCCTTCGGAGGCCCCCTGGTCGATACCGGCGCTAGTTTTCTTGCGCCAGCGCGNATGGGAGATCAATTGACAGTTTCAAGNCAAATTGACCATTGGGGCCAGAAGAGTTTTCGCATAGCTCACCAATTTTCCCGTGGTGACACCAGAATTTCCAACGGCTTTGAAGTTCGCGTTTGGGGAATAAAAGACGATAATGACAACCTNAGAGCTAGCGTTATTCCAGAGGGAGTTAAAAATCTATTCGAGTAACCAAGGCAACAACACCGTTCGGTTGGCCAGGAAAAACTAGACGTTAGCGATAGAAAATTCTAAGGACTCTATTCCTTCGATAGTTGAACTAACATGGTCCCCGCGAACCAAGGCGTCTACTCCTGACGGNGTCCCTGTAAAGATCAAGTCGCCCGCCNCCAAGCTATAGTACGTTGAAAGCTCCGCAATTATTTCATCAATACTCCAAATCATGTCCTTCAAATCAGCCTTTTGTCGAGTCTTCCCATTAACGGATAAGTTAATTTTTCCTTTGCGAGGATGGCCTATATTCCAACTTGGCTGAATTTCTCCCACCGGAGCGGCTTGATCGAACGACTTCCCGATATCCCACGGCCTCCCGTTCTCCTTCATTTGTTGTTGAAGATCTCGGCGAGTCAAATCCACACCTACAGCGTAACCAAAAATATGATCAGATGCCTCAGCGACGGAGATGTCAGATCCGCCCGATCCCATAGCAATTACCAACTCTACCTCATGATGAAGGTTCTCTGTACGCGTCGGATACTTTATTTCTGATCCACTTGCCACGACGGTATCCGCTGATTTCATGAAGAAGAATGGGGGCTCCCTGTCTGGGTCCGTACCCATCTCGCGAGCATGCTCAGCATAGTTCCGTCCCACACAAAAAATACGCCTCACTGGAAAAGCAGCACCACCCGCCACTGCGACCGAGGGTTGATCCCACATCGGGACAACATAGTCACTGCGATACATCTGCCCGCTCATAACGAGTCCTCCTTATTACCACGCTGTTCACGCCACAAACCCAGTTTTTCCTGGGCACTACGATCGGAAAAACTGAACAATACTAAATCTTCCTCAGCATTCAACTGAAGTGGACACCAACTTGGCACTACAAAAATATCGTTCGGGGTTAGTGAAAATTCCTCATCTCCGACAAATGCTCGACCCTCTCCATCGACTACCGTGTATACCGAAGCATCTGTAGAACGGTACGGAGATGTGCTGAATGCCTTAGGAAGCAGTTGTACAAACGCGGCAATAGTAGGCATGACCGGGCCACCTGTTTGCGGATTAATAAAAGTCATCTTTAATCCATGGCAAATATCCCATTCTTCTTGCAAACGCATTTTTTCAAGGGCTTCGCGATAATCCGCATAAGGGTATGAAAAGACCGGCGAGGATGTGTTTTTCAATTGTGTATCCAAGGGACGCATATTCCGTCCATATCGGGCCCGGCTGTCCCCCTCCGGCTTGGTTGTAGGTTGACTGTCTTCCGGAAAACCTTCAAGAAAACTAGCATCAAACGTCTGAATAATTGGAATATCCAAACCGTCTAGCCATACCGTGGGTACCTCTCCATTGCTGCCATGATCATGCCACGTCATCGGTGGAGTAAGAATTAAATCCCCTCTTTCCATATAAGCGCGCTCACCATCTACCGCCGTATACGCACCGGTCCCTTCTATAATGAAACGAAGAGCCGATTGTGTATGCCTATGGCTTGGTGCCACCTCGCCCGGAAGAATTAACTGCAACCCAGCGTAGAGCGAATTGGTGATCCTCGTTTGCCCGCGCAACCCCGGATTTTCCAAAACCAACACGCGGCGCTCAGCTTCTCGCGCAGTAATGACATCACCTGCCCGCAAGACCCAATCCCGCACATCTTGATAATACCAGCAATGCGGCCGGGCAAGCGTCACGGGGGTTGGCGTAACTAACGATCGAAAAACTTCCCACAAGGGCGCCATATTATGACTATCAATATCTTGATAAAATTTTTCTCGCACGCCTATTTCGGTTTTTGTGCTACCCATTTTCCTAAACTTTGACTATTTCTATTGAATCGATAAAGGACTGTAAGTGTTTCTGCCTACCTGTGTCCAGCAATCAAGAAACAATCTTGTATTGCATTGAACAGCACGCTAGGGCACAGACTTCTACTGGGGAACTGATGGAACTATTATCTCGTGACTCATAAAATCACCTTCCGCTCATTTGGCATCGAGCTAGAAGTTGCAGATGGCCAGACTATACTTGACGCTGCATTAAATGCCAAAATTGATTACCCTTGCGGGTGCCAATCAGGAAACTGCGGAGCGTGCAAATCGCGGCTCTTCGCTGGCGACGTTGATTTGGCACCGTACTCGACATTTGCTTTGGAAGATTCGGAGCGAGATCAGGGGTTGGTCTTGGCGTGCCGCTCTATACCCTTATCCAATTGCGAAATCAGCCCTTTGGACCAAGACGAGANAGTCACCCATACCCATCGGACGATGAATTGTAGAATTCAAGAGATCCAAACGGCAACTCACGATATCCGCACCATAGCTATAGAAATATTAGACGGCGCACCGCTTAGCTTTTCACCGGGCCAATACGCCACATTGACGTTTCCCGGACTACCCCCACGTGATTTTTCAATGGCAAATCTTCCCGGGGAAAATTCTCTCGAATTTCACGTTCGCCATATTTCTGGTGGGAGAGTCAGCAATCATGTAGTTGATCGTCTTAAGATAGATGACAAAGTAAAAGTGGAAGGACCTTACGGAGTATCCTATCTACGAGAACTGCACAGGGGTCCNATCATAGCAGTGGCTGGATCGACAGGACTGGCACCCATAAGATCCATTGTTAAAAGGGCGCTGAGAATTGGCATGAAACAAAGTATTTATCTATATTTTGGCGTCCGTAACGAACAGGACCTATACTGNACTGANGAGTTTGAGGACCTGGTANAGGAGTATTCCAGTTTGAGTTTCATACCCGTACTATCCGAGACGTCATCTCGACTAACGGAAAATTATCGGACGGGGCTTGTCACTGACGCAGTCCTCACAGATTTCGATGATCTTGACGGTTGCAAAGCGTATATTGCTGGACCGCCAATAATGGTCGAGACNGCTGTTCAAAAATTCCAACTGCTTGGCATTCGTCGCGAAGATTGCCATGCTGATGCTTTCTATACGGAACTCGAAAAAACGGCATTGGAACGTAACTGATGCGCAAGATGCTTGAAAGTTGCACAGCGATAATCACAGGCGGTGGTCGCGGTATAGGACTCGCTATTGCCAAAAGTTTGTCCGAAGCCGGCGCAAATGTCGTCATTTCAGATACCGGTGTCACAATTGATGGTGCAGACCCTGATAGTTCGGTGGCTAGTATGGCAGCGTCACAGGTTCGTGGACCCGCCATTTCGTTCACGGAAAGTGTGAGCACACCCCAAGGTGCAAAATCACTCGTCGAATCTGCTATCGATTCCTTTGGCCAGATCGATATCATCATCAATAACGCCGCTATCTTAAGGGATTCCTTTATTTTCAANGGAGTNCCGTCAGATTGGGACAGAGTAGTCGCAACNAATCTTTCTGGACCCTACTACCTTTTAGCCGCAGCAACNCCTTTNCTTCGTGAACAAAGCAAAGCAAAAGCGAATTATACATCNGGGNGAATCGTTAATATCACGTCGACTGCCGGTTTTTATGGAAATTACGGTCAAACAGCGTACGCGAGTGCAAAAGCGGGACTCTTTGGTTTGACACGAGCGGTCGCGCTAGACATGGCACGAAGCAGNATTACATGTAATGCCGTNGCCCCGTTTGCTTCCACTAGGGTAACT
Source organism: Rhodospirillaceae bacterium (assembly GCA_002712985.1). Classification (GTDB taxonomy): domain Bacteria; phylum Pseudomonadota; class Alphaproteobacteria; order UBA7887; family UBA7887. Next base: position 3,325 of record PAVD01000033.1, on the reverse strand, counting down.
AAAACCATCCAGCCGATGAACGAACTTCAGTCAGAATATAAAGAGCGCGCTCTTCGTCTATCTACTTCTCACGTCGCAACGTTGGTGACATACCTGTGTGGAGAGAAGGCGCAGGGAGTTTCTGGCCAGCTTTTTGCCGTACGCGGGAGAGAAGTTTTTATCTTCAATCAACCTCGTCCTAAAGCGAAGGCAGTTAACATTCAGAAAGACTGGACAGCGGATACTTTGGCGCTAGCAGTCGATGAAAAACTCAAACCCGATTTCACTCCCCTGGAAACCGACCTCGAAGCTTTCAACACCGAACCAGTAATCTAGGAATTTATTATGGCTAGACCAGAGCAAATAGATACGGTGGAACAGTTCCACACCATGCCAGAAGAATTTCGGATGGCCGTCCAGAAGATTGTAATTAGTCATGCTGTCAACGAACTATACGGTGCTCAGGTTTTCGACGANCCTGCGATCCATCTCGCCCCAGACCCCTATGCNAAATGGCTCACCTGTCGAGTCGCAATGGAGGAATATGGTCATCACGTTCGATTCAGGGACCTCGGGCTTGAACTAGGAATTGAGCTAAATGCTATGAGCCCCGAAAAGAAGAAACCATTATCAATTTTCGAATTTCCNCTNAGAACCTGGGAAGAGTTTTGCGTCATTAAATTACTGGCGGATTTAGGAGAAATCATCCAAGTAGAGGATTTGATGCAGTGTTGCTTTCAACCGTTACAGAAATTAGCCCGCATGACTATGCCTGAGGAACGTTTCCACGCTCAGTTTGGCAAGGATTTTTGTACGGAACTATGCCTCACAGAGGGTGGACGCCAGGCTGTNCAAAATGCTATTGACCGATACTTTCCAATGCTTCCAGCCTTTTTTGGCAAAACAAATTCGCGAAATAACGAAGTGTTCCGGAAATGGGGCATTAAACGACGTAAAAATGAGGAGATGAGATCCGACTTTTTAAGTCGAGCCGACAAAGTGGTGTCGGAACTNAACCTGACTCTTCCAACAGTTGAAATTTCGTGATCAANGCGAATCTCTCCTCGTCGCACTCAGTACTTCTAGAAAATTTAACTACGTCTTTACGATCTTCTATCTGGTTTCATGCGGTGGGACATATTTTAGATCCAAACACCCAACAAAAAATCCACCGTTACCTAGACAGCGTCGATCGAACACATTTAAAAATTGTTTTAATCAAAAAATGGAATGCTGTTCGCCCTGTCGCTCGAAGTCTGGATTGGGATCGTGACATTGTGTCTGACCAAATCCAGGAACGAGAAAACCTAAAATTGCACTCGGACAAAAATCATGGTGCAAAGAATTGCGCCTCTCTTATACAAGAATGTATTACCAGCATTACTCAATCTGCAGATCAAGCATTAACCCTTGCTCACCGCGCCCAACCGGATATTTCACTTGCCAAGGCTGCCAGTGGGGCTTTGGCCGACGCCGCCTTCGATGCCATTCTCAGCACATTGGCTATGGATGATAGACCAACGCCAGCAAAATCAAAATTTGAACTCTTTCAAATTGGAAGATGGCCATTATCGATGACGAAAGAAGTATTTTTTATTTTTTGACCCCTTGTCAAAGCTCGTGCTATTTGCGTACTTGGTTACAACGCGTATTGGTACATTGGAAGGAAGCAGCAACATGCCTTATGCGAAATCAGATGGTGTAAAGCTCTATTATGAAGAAGTAGGAACAGGAACCGCCATTATTTTTTTACACGAATTCGCGGGGGACTATCGTAGTTGGGAACCTCAAATGCGTTTTTTTTCGAATCGTTTTCGTTGCATTTCCTATAATGCTCGAGGCTACCCACCGTCCGAAATTCCGGACAATGTTGCCGATTACAAACAGGAAAACCAAGCTGATGATGCCATTGGTGTCATGGATCATCTAGGAATTGATAAAGCCCATGTTGTTGGACTTTCCATGGGTGGCTTCGCCACCTTGCATCTGGGTCTACGAAACCCTGATCGTGCACTCAGCCTTGCAGTGACCGGTTGCGGATACGGGGCCGTTAAAGGCAATCGTGACCAATTCATAACCGAAGCTGAAAAAATCGCTCAAGAATACGATCAACATGGATCTGAGGCTGTTGCAGAGTTTTACTCAATAGCCAGCACCCGAGTTCAGTTCCAGAACAGAAACCCCCGTGGGTGGGCCGAATTTAAACTTCAGTTGGGAGAACATTCGGCCGTTGGCGCCGCCAACACGATGCGTGGGTACCAAAAAACAAGGCCGTCGCTATATGATTTAGAAGACCAGCTGAAGACTCTAAAAGTTCCCACACTTATCGTGACTGGAGACGAAGACGAACCCTGCCTAGAACCAGCCCTCTACTTGAAACGTACCATTGCTAGTTCTGGATTGAGCGTACTTCCACGGAGTGGACATACCATCAACCTGGAAGACCCAGATTTATTCAATAGCGTGATCAACTCATTTATCAGCACGGTAGAGAGTGGCCGATGGGAACTAAGAGATGAAAGATCCATGGGTTCACCGATGCTATCGCCCGAAAAAACAACCGATTGAATCTAGTTTACTGATCTGGAACTACTTCCCCGGCATCTTCTTCCTCGTCAGGAACGTCTAGTTCAATAAAACTCTCACTACCCCGACGCAGTTGGGATAGCTTGTTTTGGTCTAGTAAGTATGCCCAGCCAATAGCTCGGACAGAAATTGCTTTTACTTCCTCCCGAATGGCCTTATGTGGGTCTTCGATTTCTTCTTCTGCGTTATCATCAGATGTGTTGGTCCCTATGGGCGGATCAACGGGTTCGGCAAGAGCTTCATCAAATTTTGCGTCGAATTTTGCCCAATGCTGTCCGTCTGCCTCAATGGTAGACACCTGCACCACCAAACCATCCCAAGTGGTGAATATGGTTTCAATTACCGTGTCTCCTCCAAAATCAAAGTCAACTTCCTTCCTAACATCCTTGAAATTTAAAAATGCCAAGGCTCCACCGATAGTATTTATTTTGCTGGGTGGAAGAGAGCGCATTCCATCCGGGATATCTAAATAGGTAAATTTGAAACTGGCTCTATCCTGACGTTCAAGCACAGAGCGGTCGCCAATTGAATTTGTATATTCAACACTCCGGATTCGATCGTGACGAATCTGTGTGAGTATAGTCTCTACCCAATCCAAGGGGTTCCGCCCGACATCAACTCCTCCGCTTCCCAACCAAGTTTGGTCGTCATTTAGACGACGAACATAACGCCGTGGATCTCCTGCACGTATTGTATTTCCAACCAACAGGTCGGCCAGCACTGTATCCTTCTCATCTATTAAAGTTAGGCCAACTGCGCC
>PAVD01000032.1 GCA_002712985.1 Rhodospirillaceae bacterium | reverse complement strand
TATCGGGTTCTGCTGCTTCCCGATAATACGGCAATGGATCGAAACCCAGGCCTTCCAAGACGCTGGAATAGAGTTCCACCTTGCCCGAGGGAGTAGCAAAGCCTGTCTTCAAGTATTTACGCTCTTGGTCGGCGGGGGCTTGACCTTTATGAAGATTTGGCGTCCGACCGGAAGCAACAACTTCTTCCCATGTGGCACCACTCGGCTCCAGTCTGTAATTCAGAAGTTGCTCCTGTGTCTCCCAAGGGAACACATCTCCAAAACCCATGCGTTTCGCCAACATATGCCAGAATGTCACTACGTTTTTACACTCGCCTGGTGCGGCCATCGCCTGGTCACTAATACCAGCCTGCATACTTGGGCGTTCCAACCACGAATCCCCTGGCAAGACATAGTCGGAAATCTCTGCCGTCGGCGTCATGGCATGTTCGAACGAAACGATAAGATCCTGATTCATCAACGCCTTGTATATTCGCTTCGAATTGGCAAAAGCCATCAGTGTATTATTGGCTACAGCAAAGAAAGCCTTAACAGGATAAGGATCTGCATCTGCCATCGCCTTAAATACCGCCATTGGATTGGCCATATAGCAACCACTGATTAAGTTGGCCCAGCGCGTACCCCACACCTTCTCCGTCGCATCGCCCAGAGCCTCCATACCGCGATAGGTAAATACCGGGAATTCATCGCTACCGAGCTGTTTTGCTTTCTGTTCATCCGAGAGCATATGGTGCATCTCGATTTCCGTGTCGGAACGAACAGTCGGGCTGAAACCCACGAAGGTATCTCCCCCTTTCACATCAAGATTTCCGGTAATGGCTCGCAAGATACATTGTAATCTAATGGCGGAAGTACTGGACACTTGCTGGTCCGTGATCGGTGACCAAGGGATGGTCGCCGGGCCGCTGGTCGCATACATCCGGGCTGCTTTACGGATAAGTTCGGCATCAACACCGGTGATCTCAGCGACACGATCCAAAGGATATTCTCGGGCTCGTGCGACAAACTCCTCAAATCCGGTGGTCCAATCCCGAACGAATTCCTTATCGTAGAGTTCCTCATCGATGATGACATTCAACCACCCGAAGGTCATTGCAGCATCCGTGCCTGCACGCAATGGCAGCCAAACATCAGCTACCTCTGCGTTCTCGCTTTTCCGGGGATCCAAAACAATTAGCTTGGCACCTTTTGCCTGNCGCATTCGGATAGATTTATATTCCATCGTCCAACTGTGACGACGTGGATCATGACCAAACAAGACGATGCAGTTTGAGTTGAGGATATCCTGCCTCGGATACCATCCGTAGACCATTCGGTTCACAGCTGCCGTATTNCCCATACAGTANGCAACCCCACTAATCCAGTTGGGAGACCCCAAATGATTCATGAAGCGCCGCGCAAGGCCGCTATCAGAGAGTCCTGTGGCTCCACTGTGACTCATCGCAAATGCCTCCGGACCATACTTTTCTACGACCGCCTTTAATTTCTCGGCGATATCGTCCATTGCTTGGTCCCACGTCACCTGCTGCCACTCGCCGGCCCCTCGGGCACCAACCCGCTTCAACGGATATAACACTCGACTTGGNTGAGCAAAGGACTTCGGCGCAAAAGCACCCTTCATGCAGAGGACATCTTTGAAAAGCGGGTGATCGCGTGTCGTTACCTTCACCGCCCGACCATTCTCGACCTTGACGGCGACAGGACAAAACCCGTCGCAACTCGTGCAAACGACGTGTTTTAGCACTTCNCTTTGATCTGCCGCNGTCTGANCTTGTCCGTCCGGCATATTTAAGTCCTCCACAATTGAATGGTCGATATTCTGTATAACCGTTTCATCCTATCGCTTAAAGTCTATTTATTAACCTGAATTTGGCGAGTAGNGAGTAAATGTCGCCTTTCTACTCAGGAACGGGCGCCAGCCAGTTGGATAGTGCATGTCCCATAGTGACCATACGCGTCACCGCCCCCGGGATCGCCACGTAATCCTGGACCATCTGACGAGCAGGCTGAGAAATCACAAGCGGCTCCTGTCGGAGATGTGCCAAACGTGCACCCGCTTTTTGTGCCAACTTATGAACTACACCAACTGCGTGAACCAAGTNACCAGTNCGATGCGAATAGGCAAGATGCCCGTGAACCACGGCCAACAGGCCGGGCCAGTGAGCCAAATGACGCCACAACGTGGCTAGCCCACCCCCTCCCTGGACGGCGCCAAAACGGTTAACTTCCGTAACCAGTGCCCAAGTCTCGGGAGGGATCTCGTCTTTGCCCAAGAGGGGCCNAAGTTCTGGCCAAGACGGGGGAGAAGCNGGAATGGGTTCACCCAATGGNGGACCCTCAGGCACCGCAACCAACGCCATGAGTGCCAGCATATTCATACCATTCGAGCGGTTGTACGCATCGACTATTGCTCTTACATCCGGAAGCTCTGTACTCCCAACCCCGGCACACTCAAGTTGCCCGGGAACAAGCGGNTCGANNNCNGGTAAAACACCACTTTGAACAATACTGGCAAGTGCCGCCTGTGGTTGCCCTGTTGTATATAACGGTTTCGCCGCACTCCAAACCGCAGCAAGTCCATCATCAATCGAAACCAGNGTCCGCCAGATCGATGTCAGNAGAGGAATTTCCATGGTGGCCCGAATATCNGCAAAAATNTCTGCTGTTNCCCCAGNAGCCTCGGTCTCGACGATTGCCGAGACAGGATCGCTCCCGTAGTTGTTCATTTTTTTCGTTGTACCCACCGTATCACATTTTCAATCGTTAACCCCTGGATCAAGATAGAAAACACCACCACCGTATACGTCGCAGTCAAAATCAGCGATTTCTCCGCTATGTCAGGCAAAGACAGTGCGAGAGCCACAGAAATACCACCCCGCAATCCTGCCCACGTCAAAATCACGATATCTCCCGGCTGTTTTCCGATTAAAGGACGTAAGACTTGCAATGGTGCACCAACGGCCAAACAACGTGCTCCAACGGCCAGCGGAACGCATAGTATACTAATCAATAGCACGGAAGACTGATACGTAAGGATGATTATTTGGAAACCAATTAGGACGAACAGTGCTGCATTGAGAATTTCATCGATAAGATGCCAAAACTGCGTGACATGTTGTCGCGTCTCCTCGTTCATCGCTAGACGCCGCCCGGTATTTCCAATAAAAACACCCGCAATAACCATTGCGATGGGACCCGAAACATGCAGCTGCAGAGCAATCGCATACCCCCCGGTTACTAACGCGAGGGTCGTGATTACTTCGATCACGTAATCGTCCATATGGCGCATCAACAGGAATGCAGCATATCCACACACCATACCCAACACAGCCCCGCCAAGGGCCTCTTGTACGAATAAGCCAATGACCATACCGGTGCCTGGCGTTTCACTACCGTGTCCGGAGATGCCACCAAACGCAACCGTTACGAGTATGGAATAAACAACAACTGCAACACCATCATTGAATAAACTTTCCCCACCGATCGTCGCTTCTAATTTTTTTGGAATGGTGAGCCGTTTCAGCAATGCCAAGACGGCAACCGGGTCTGTCGGAGACACTACGACGCCGAAGATAAGGCACAGGATGAAATCCACGTGAAGGCCAAACAAGTTACAAAGGAAATAGAAACCAACTCCATTGATGAAGGTAGATAAAATAACCCCGACTGTCGCCAACACACCAACCCGAACTTTGGACTCGAGTAAACTGTTCAGATCGACATGCAGTGCCCCGGCAAACAACAAAAAACTTAGCATTCCGTGCATCAACGTGCGGTTGAAGTCGATTTCATCAAGCCAATGCTGAACGGTTTGAGACACCCCCCAGTCTGGAACAAGAGAATCCACCCCAAGCAACAGTACCGCACTAATCAAGGCCATCAACACCAAGCCGACGGTAATAGGCAACTTAAGATACCGATAATTTATGAACCCGAAGATGGAAACACACGTTAGAATGATAGCGGGCAGTTCCAGCATTTTGACCTACCTGAACTTGTTAGGCGGCGGTTTTACCAAGGTACGACTAATTTCGTTGCCACTCGCTAGTTCCCTATGGAGCGGGATGGATTTGATCTATCCAGTGCAGTCCTTCGGGATCTTCTACCACGGGAATATCAAGATTCACCACTACAGCCTCCTGATCACTTCGAACAAGTATACATTGCAGTGGCTCTTCTGGACTTGCGTTGATTTCTTGATGAGGAACATAGGGCGGGACATATATAAAATCGCCAGGACCAGCTTCACAAACATATTCCAGTGAATTCCCCCACCGCATCCTAGCTCTACCACTCACGATATAAATAATACTCTCCAACGCACCATGATGATGTGCCCCGGTTTTTGCATTTGGATTGATGGCTACTGTCCCCGCCCAGAGTTTACTGGCGCCGGCGGTGGCATAATTAATTGCTGCCGCGCGATTCATCCCTGGCGTCTGTGGCGTGTTTATATCCAGGTGATCTCCATTAATCACCTTCACACCAGTTTCTCTCCAATCGGTAGCATCGCTCATGTGGCTATCCCCAATTACCCGTTCATCCTCAATAAAACAGCTCCAACAATGTTTATCAATACGGATGCCTACATAAACCGGACTTATTTCAACATCAACCACCGGAGTAGTTCCACAAGCTCAGGCCACCGCCTCAATTTTGTCCTGTGTCTTGGTATCAAAATCCATGGCATCATGGCGCTCACGAAGTTGCTCATGCAACTCCCCATGGGCTCGGTTGACCATTCTCCCCCGTCGGACGGTTTCCCGACGATCAATTTCTTTCGACCATCTTAAGACATGTGTGTAGGATTCTGCGTCAACGAATTTTGCCGCATTATAGAGCCTGTCAAGGACGAGTGCGCCGTACCAAGGCCAAATCGCGATATCCGCAATGGTATATTCCTCTCCGCACATATACCTATTGTCTGCTAGACGTCGGTCCAGTACATCCAGTTGCCGTTTTACTTCCATTGTAAAACGGTCAATCGGGTATTGCCATCTTTCTGGGGCATAGTTGTAGAAATGGCCAAACCCGCCACCAAGATACGGTGCACTCCCCATCTGCCAGAACAACCATGACATACATTCGGGACGAATACCCGGATCAGTTGGAAACAGTGCACCAAATTTTTCCGCGAGATACAACAGGATCGCCCCAGATTCAAAGACACGAGTCGGTATCTCGGTGCTGTGGTCCATTAGTGCCGGGATTTTGGAGTTTGGATTCACATCCACAAAACCGCTCCCAAATTGCTCTCCATCGCGAATTCTAACCAGATAAGCATCGTATTCAGCCCCTTTGAAGCCGAGAGCCAACAGTTCTTCCAACATTACCGTGACCTTCACACCATTGGGTGTCGCAAGCGAATACAACTGCAGGGGATGTTTCCCGACAGGCAATTCCCTCTCATGGGTGGAACCGGAAATGGGCCGGTTTATATTCGTGAACGCCCCTCCGCCCTGAGCCTCCCATTTCCAAATTTTGGGTGGTGTATAGGCCGATGATTCAGTCATGTGCGTAGTCCATTCATATTTTCGTGGGTAGCCACGGTCAATGTAATCAAAAATTTATGTGCTGTTTCATATCCGAAAATAGGACGAAAGGGAAACACTCAACCAAACCGTACGCATCCTCAGCTACCCTAACACGGCGGAAACTGGATTATCAGCAACCTAGTTCATTAGCCCTGTTGCTCAGAAACTCCTTTATTTTCCCGAGGAACTCCATTCCTTCCTGGTCTGCCGTTTCCAACTCGGTCTCCACCTTGGAAAGAGCGTTGGGGACACTCAACCAAGGAACCGAATGCTCCTCCGTCAAGACACGTTCCGCAAGCCAGTCATTCATCTCTATGGAGACATGATCCGATAATAAGTCTGGTCGCTCGAAGAATACCAGCCGATTTGCGAACTCAACCAGCCTCGGATCCTGAATCCGCTCAATCAAGCTGATCCGGTCTTCCCATCTTTCTTCGTGAAACGCTTCGATCAACCTCTGGTCATCCCACCCGGTGAACGAATCGTAAATCTGTTTTTCCGGATATGGGGAAGTTTCCTTGTCGTCGTACCGCTGGGACAAAGCCTCTCCGACCCTTCCCATGAATTGCCGATCGTTCTGAATTACCTCGATCCGGCGGTTTCGTTCCTCCAGAGGTACTGCAAGTCCCTTCGTGTCGTCCGGTGCAGCCTCGGACGGCATCATAATCGGCTGGCGGTTCGCGACCACCACCCGAATCGGCTTTGGGCTTTTCGGGAACACTTCGATGAGCTCTTCCACCGACAAGGACAGGTATTCGTCCGGGTCGAAATTGAGGTCGAAAACGGCGAGCTGCGAATCGTAATCCGGATTTCTTCCGCAGTAGGTCACGAGCCATGAATACATGCGACTGAAATAGCGTTCGCTGAGCGCGAAACAGGGTTTCTTCATAACAAAGTCTATGACCTGGCTCTTTTTCACGAACCGGCGCATGTCCTTCCAGATCCCATTGGCCCGCTGCTTCACCAAACTGGCCACAAAGATGGTCGCCTCCACATCGGCCATGGCATCGTGCGCACGACGGTGATCGTAGCCATTGATCGGCGCTAGTTGGTCGAGCTTGAACGTCTGTTTTTCCTTTTCATTGATCGGTACTGAAATCGTGTTCGGCTGGTAGAGATGAGTGGCGTGGGCGATACGCATTACATCGGAGCGCTCATTTCCGTTCATGTTGGTCAGATAAGCGGGATGCAGCGTCTGAAAAAACGCTTGGCGAAGCAGTTCCTCGTCAAATGCGATGGAGTTGTACCCAATGAAGACGGCTGGGCTCCACTCCATCAACTTCTGGCGTATTTCCCGTACGGCTTCGTAGTGGGTGGGAAGCATCGGGTCGGTCAACATCTCCGGAGAAATTTTTGTAACGAGCAATGCTTTTGGTGCAGGCACAACATGCGGCAACAGCCGACACCGAATTTGGAAACGATCGATCTCGTTCAGATCATCGTCGGTCTTAATCGCAGCAAACTGAAGGATCTGAGCAAAAGCCGTCGAAATGTCGGTGGTTTCGGTATCATAGAACACATATGGCATCGGGATGAACCTTCCAAGCCCTGGTGCGCTTTTATCGTATCCCGGTAATTTTATGGGTTTGAATGCTTAAACGCCAGCTTGGATTTGAGAGACAGTAGGCGATCGCTTTCCTGGTATTCCGTTCGAGATCCGGACCAGCCATAGGTTGCAGAAAACGATGCTCAAACTCTAGGTTATGGTATTGCTCCGGCGGTGCTCTCTCTTGCGGATAGACGAGTTTGAGTTCNGATCCCTTGAGAAGTACCAGTTCCGATCCTGCTTTCGGACTGACGCAAATCCAGTCGATTCCNTCNGGNGTGGGCAGNGTCCCATTGGTCTCGATCGCNATCTCGAAACCNGCCTCGTGAAGCGCGACCACGAGCATGCTATCGAGCTGTAACAGAGGCTCCCCGCCGGTACAAACGACGAATTTTTTTCCTTTTGTATGTTCGGGCCAGTGGCCGTCCACAGCGGTCGCCAGTCCTCGCGCGTTGGAAAACTTCCCGCCANCGGTTCCGTCTGTCCCAACGAACTCAGTATCACAAAACTGGCAAATGGCAGTGTCCCGATCCATCTCCATACCAGTCCATAAGTTGCATCCCGAGAAGCGACAAAAAACGGCCGGCCTTCCCACGTTGGCCCCCTCCCCTTGCAACGTGTAAAAAATTTCTTTGACGCTGTAAGTCATCTTCTATGCATCTCTTCGATGTTGTTCAGAATAGGTTTTCCATCCCTTCAAACGAAGCTGGCACGCAGGGCAGGCCCCGCATCCATATCCCCACGGATTTCGTTTTTCCCTATCCCCCAAGTAACAGGTATGGGTTTCTTCCGTTATCAGATCGACAAACTCCCTCCCACCGAGTCGCTCCGCGAGCATCCACGTTTCCGCCTTGTCAATCCACATCAACGGCGTGTGCAGCACGAATTCGCTATCCATCCCAAGGTTCATGGCGGTTTGCAATGCCTTGAGAGTTGCGTCCCTGCAGTCGGGATACCCCGAGTAATCGGTTTCGCACATTCCGGCGACAAGATGTTTACAGGACCGTCGATAGGCCACAATTCCGGCAAAGGTAAGAAAAACTAAATTCCTCCCGGGCACAAAGCTTGTTGGAAGTCCGTTTTCTCCCATCGCAATCTCGACCTCGCGCGTCAGAGCGGTATCGCTGATATGGCTCAGTATCGACAGATCGATCACATGGTCCTCGCCGAGCCTTTCACTCCAAGTCGGCATTTGTTCCCGAATGCAACGCAACACCTTGGTTCGACAATCCAGTTCGACCCGATGGCGTTGGCGGTAGTCGAAACCGATGGTCTCCACACCCCGATATCGCTCCAGCGCCCATGCAAGACAAGTGGCACTATCCTGACCACCGGAAAACAACACCAAAGCTTTTTCTTGTCCACTCATTTCCACTTAGGAAACTCCACTAGCGCGACACCGTACGTTCGATATCGACAATCCGAAACTCGAAGGAAGGCGGAATATAGTTGTTCCCCTCGAACCGAATATGGGTAATCGGAGTGCTCATGTAGCCCCATGTCGCATCGACCGAGTGCCACTCGCCATCTATCAACACCTCGTTCCATGCATGCAGCCCGAATTTTCGGTCATCGTAATTGATGAGGCCGCGCACTTCGCGGGAAGGAATGCCGGCGGCTCGTGCCAGCGTATTGAACAGGAGGGTATGTTCGGAGCAATCCCCTTTTCGTTTCTCCAAGACCTCGAACACACTCATACTGTTGCTGGTATAGTCATCAACGATATACCGATCCACATGATCCAATAATATCCGGACCTTCTTCCGGTCATCCGCAACACCTGCAACCAAATCGCGTGTCATTTTTTGAATGGCNGGATCCTCNACGGGATACAAGGAACTCTGTCGAAGATATTTTGCAGCATCCTTGGCAACGNCTGGTTCCCGACTTCCAATTTTATCTCCCAAAACTAGGATCGTCTTTCCGTTTTTGGTAACTACCTTTTGCTGATACCCGGTATGAATACCGTCTTCATACGGTCCCACAATTTCNAANGTTAGGGTACTAATTGTTTTGACATCTGGAAGCGATTGATCAACCTTCACCACAGAATCCTCGAAAGTCAANCCTCCAAACACCACATTNCTTTTCGCCTGGTGTTCCTCTTCGAGATCGGTATGCCCTTTGACCTCCGAATATTTGAGCGGAGTCCCGTCTTCGGCCAAGGTGGTCTTGAAGGTATAACGAGCATCACTCTGTAGTGTTTCCACTTGATAGTACTTCAGGTGCACCCCGTCCCGTATCGTTTCCTCGACACCCCGCACGATGTCCGTTTCTTGCGAAATTTCGAAAGTGTCCAAATCATAATATTTATACCCTATGGTATCTCCGACTGCCCAATCAGAAAATTTCCGAAGCAATAACTCTACCTGATACACCTCATCCAACGATAAGGAGAACCCATCGACGGCATAGGAAAACGTCTGGCCGTCGTTGTCGACCTCGACCTGCGCTCGGCCGTCGGAAATATCCGCTGTCAGGATTTGGATTTCCTCGCCATGCTCGAAGCGAGATACCACGCGGCGCAACAGAAAACCGTTCCCAATATCGTAGTACTCTTTTTTATGGGTCCGAATAACGGTCTGGTCATCGTACGTCTTTTTACCAACCGCCACACGGTCGAGCAGCTTTATTTCGGTCTTCTCCTCGAATACCCAGTATTGGCCTTCCCGGTATTCGTTTGCGTTCCACCATCCGTACTTTTCGTTGCGCTGGTCATATATGCCGAACCAAAGGTCAACGAAAATCGGATCCTGCATGTATTCGTGGATGTCTTTCTCCGTTATCGTCTTCGCATTCGCTGCATGTACCAGAACAAGTCCGATAACAAGGAACATCGCGTTTCGAATTAGGGGCATCATCATGTCAGACAGACTATCCGGTTCGATTCCAGTTTTAAACTTCCATTACGGAGCTTCTGCAACTACAGCATATCGCAGCGGAGACCCGTTTTGTACCGCATAGAACGGATAACAGGTTACCAACGGCAAAGGCCCAAAAAAAGAAGGGCCAGTTCCACGCCCCGGGTCGTACAAATGGCGCTGGGAACCGACCCCAAACGTGTCTTGGGGGGCCTCAACTAGACTATTTCGCCCACTGTTCCAAGTCATCGTCTTTATCGTCATAACCGACAGCCTCGAACACGTCATACGGTTTTTCCAGCTTGCTATCTGACGTTTTCATAGAAGGTTTCAGTACTGTTTCCACCGGATCACTCTCTAGGCTGACCGGGGTTGGTGTCATTTCTTCTTCGGTGCCAGAAGTGTCGGCAACTAAATTCTTCGATGGTTTCCCTTGGTCGGACTGGGTTTCAAAGACAACGGTTTCGGAAGAAGCGTCTTCTTGCGTCGGATCCGAGCCGGACACTCCTGTCAACCGGTCTATGGGAACGGTTTTCTCCTCTAGTGTTGTCGTTTCTTCTGGTGGCGTATGGGAACTCAGTGCAGCACGTTCCGCATCCATTGCTTGTAGTGCCTGACCGGCACCAACGATCGTGCCAATGATCAAACCGTAGGCGGTTAATAATTCTAAAACCATTAAGTTTGTTCTCCTGATTTGATTACGGGGTTGGTTGTTCTAGCTGTCGTATCTCCAGAAGTTTTTCCTGAAGTTGGGTCGGATGGGTGCTTGAAGTGTCCGTTTCCATTACAACTTCTGGTGAACGATCGTGTTCGATTTCTTCCAGTTCCCCTCGGGCCAACCCGCCCATCTCAATTCGAATTCCTCCATAGGTCAGGTTGCCAGAAAACCGTCCGGTCGAACGGATCATCACTTTTTCCTGGATCCTGGCGATACCGCTCAGGGAACCGGAGATTTCAGCTGTTTTTGAGGTGACAGAACCTTTTAACGTTCCACCTTCGTTAATGACTAATCGATCACATTTGATTTCGGCTTCCACTTCGCCGTTAACTTCCAAAGTTCTACAGCATTCAATATTCCCTTTGAGAATGACACCGGCACCTACGATCAAACGACCTTCCTCTGCCTTGGATGGCTCCGGAGCACGTAATCCAGAATCGCTCGATTTGACGTCCCGAATAATATCGGGTGGTAGACTCATCGGTTTACGGTCTGGTGGGGTGGAAAGAGAGGTAAAATCCGGGATCTCGCTTACCTGTACGGCATTCAAATTTTCGGACCCGTGCTTCTTCCCCATGATGTCTTTGAATGGACGGGAGAAATCTTTCATGTTTTTACTTTCGTTAGGAAAAACGCAAACCCTTTGGGGAGATGAAACCCAGAGCGGAACTAGAGGGCGTCCCGGCTCCGGCTGGAGATGCTCACCTCCCCGGGGAGGGCCACACTCCCCACGGTCGCTGTCCAAACCGAACCTATTCACCGCAGGGCCGAACCAAAATGCTTGGTCACGATGTCCGAAATCAGGTCAAAAAAGGGTAGTTTCAGGAATTTGTTGTGGCGAAATATAGGCGACCACCGATGCTTAGCGCAGCATTATTCCTAATTCCTGCGCTTCTTTCTCCACTCCCATGGAGGGACAAAGTCTCCCCTCCATATGCCCAATGAACCATCAACCGCTTTTTGTTCGGCTGCCACATATTTCTTCGAGTATTTCCGGTAGGCGAGTGCCCAGCCTGCCCGCACCATCGCTTCATTCAGGTTGCGTCCTGCCGCAAAGCACACTCCGATCAATCGACCGTAGCGGTCCTCTTTGCTGCCTTCGCATCGGATAACGTGCTCTTGGACCATCAATTTCAATGCGGCCGTCGCACTTTCGCCGCAAGGCCATGCAGTGCCTGCAGAAAAACAGAGTTGTTGTTGTTCCGGTGCATCAATGCCATGCAATCGGATACGGGTGTCTCCGATTATGATCGTATCTCCATCAATAACACGAGGGCTGCCTGCTACATCGGCCAAACCCGGGCTCACAAACCCAAAGAAACATGTCATCACAAGAACTTTCCCAAACAACAAGGATCGTTTTCTCGTAACGACTACGGAGCAGATAACACCCACCGATACCCCACACCATACACTGGTTCCAGCTGACAGAATTCAGGATCCACTACCTTAAATTTCTGTACAATACGTTTCTTATGGCTATCTATGTTTCGATCTTCCATCGCAAACTCCGGACCATAGACCAAGTCGATGATTTGGTCTCGGCTTCGCACCACACCTGGTCTCTTGACCAACAACTTTAAGATCTCGAATTCTGTTACGGTCAGATCAGGAATGTGGAGGCCTTTCCAAGTACACTGATACTGCTCCAAATCCATCTTCAAATCGCCACGCGACATTTCTACGATTTCCCCGCTCTCCCCCGCCGATTGGCGTCGAAGCAAAGCCCGGATGCGCGAAATCAAGACACCTAGCGTGAACGGCTTCCGGATATAATCATCTGCGCCTAAATCCAATCCAGAGGTTTCGTCAACATCGTCGCATTTGGAAGTTAGGAATATCACTGGCATAGCGGAAAGTTTTCGTAGACGCCGCAACACATCAAATCCATTCAATCGTGGCATCAAAATATCAAGAAGCGCAAGATCAACTGGTCGTTCTTGAATTCCTTGCAACGCATCTTCCCCGTTGACATACGTGTCTATCTCAAAGCCTTCCATCGTCAATGCGAGACGAAGCGACTCACAAAGACTTCTGTTGTCGTCAATAATTGCGATTTTCTGACCCATGATTGGTTTGACTCCAGTCTAGAGAAATACGTTTTCGTCACACCCTTACTGTTCCGTCTCTCCACATCTGTTATGAGNTTATTCCGACATAATGGCCGTAAAATGGCAGCCGTAGAAATCCGCTTCTGAAAGAGAGCATACGTCTTCTCGTTCCGTGTCAGGGCAACTGATATTCAGGCGTCAGAATATTTGATTCCTTGATCATAGCGGCGACCCTTCTTGCCATATCTGGCAAATGCCGTGACTACCTGAAATCGATCTTCATTAAGGAGAACGATGGTTTTGGAGAGAGAATTCGCGTCTTGAGGCTTGGCAATACCATCCGCAAGAAGCTCTCGAATTCGACCGATAGAGAGCGACAAGGCAATCAATCTCTGTCCCACATGGGACTCTCTGTCCCCGTAGATCGTGATTAGTTCGACGATGTTGCCCTTGATTCCTCGTGCAGTCAGCCTCTTTTGGGCATGTTTCGTGTAATTGACTTTTTGTTCCACGGTCTGAAATGTTGACATAGGTTGGTCCCCGTCCGAGGCAGGCTACCCAATCTGATGAACAGGCCCCCACCCCGTTGCAAGTTCTACCAAGCATGGTGAATTTCCATTCACCGACATCTCGGACCATTTGGCAGTGGCGAAATGGCAAGGGATGGGCGGCAAAAAGGCGATTTTATGGCGCTTGGAGACAGCGCGATTTGTATGAATTCCCATTTAAACAATGAAAGGTAATGTACTTCCTCGCCGCAAAATTGCCGCAGTTTGAACATAGTCGGAACAAAAATTCCTGCTCTCTTCATACGGTAATTATCGCGGAAAAATTCGATGAAACATTATCGGGCCGAAGCAGGTGAACGAGACTGGGGGTACTTGTTACTCTCCGTCGCCGCGTATGTCGGCTTTTTCTTCGGTATTACGTTCCTTGTCCCGCACATCTCACAAAACATTCTCTGGATGCTCGGCCAATAGCCTAATTTGGGCTCTTTGCTGTTGCTCCTTTCCTGCAAGCGGTTCACACTTTCGAGGTTGGGTTCCCAGACCGAAAGGACGCAAGGATGGCAAAAGAGGGTAAATATCTGTTCGTGGTGAGTATGGACGTCGACGCCGACAAGGAAGACCTGTTTAATGAAGTATATGACAAGGAACACATTCCATATCTGGTTGAGGTTCCAGGTGTTTTTTCCGTAACCAGACTGGAAAAAGAGCCACTAACCATGAGTATTGGTGGCGAACAGCGAACCATCGATATGGAGGATGAGCCAAAATACACCGCTATTTATGAAATTGATAGCCCGGAAGTACTTGTCAGTGAAACATGGGCAGNNGCAGTAGAGCGGGGGCGCTGGAGTTCCGAGGTCCGTCCGTACACTAGCAATCGCCGCCATGTGTTGAGGCGGGTCCTGTAAACGACGGAATATTTCAGCCGAGCGCTCATTACTGACACCAACAAACCCGCGAGGCATACAAGATGGACTTTGGACTGCACGTTGGAACACGGGGGGTCGGAGCTAAACCGGGTAGTCTGCGAGCAATTGCCCAGAAAACCGAAGAAGTTGGCTTTGCCTGTCTCGGCTTCCCAGATCACGTGGTGATTCCTGGGTCGGTTGGCTCCAAATATCCGTACAACAAAGAAGGACAGTGGCCAGCCCAGGATACCGGGACCTGCCTCGAACAGCTGATGACCATTGCATATGTCTCCGCCATTACGAAAAAACTTCGATTACTAACCTCTGTATTGGTCCTCCCTCACCGAGCGCCCATTTTAGCCGCCAAGATGTTAACTACGGCAGATGTGTTATCGGAAGGCCGTCTCACTATCGGTTTGGGAATTGGCTGGATGGAGGAGGAGATTTCCGTCCTCAATGCCATGCCGTTTTCGAAACGTGCCAAGGGAGCAGAGGAATATATTTCCGCTTTCCGCGCACTTTGGACCGAACAACATCCTTCCTTCGAGGGCGACCTAGTAGATTTTGACTCTATTCTATTCGACCCGAAGCCCGTCCAGAAGCCCCATCCGCCGATTTGGATGGGAGGAGAGAGCAGGCCTGCATTGAGCCGAGCCGCACGATTGGCAGATGGTTGGTACCCGGTGATCGCAAATCCGAGACATTTCCTTGATTCCCCAGCCTTGTACGGCGGCATGCTGGGCAAAGTGAAGGATCTGATGGAACAGGCCGGACGTAACCCAGAAACGCTCCAGGCGGCACTTTACGCGCCATGGTACCAACTCGGCGCATCGGTGCCTGGGAGGGAGGGGCAAAGGAGGCCGTTTACCGGANATGCAGAACAAATCGCAAAGGACATTCAGGAATACGAGGAATCCGGCCTTCAGCACCTGGTTATTGGCTTTGAAAGCGAGGAGTTAAACCTTTCTCTAGAGCGCATAGAACAATTTGCCACAGAGATTATTCCCCTAACATTCTAACTTAAAATTACGATATTGGACTTCGAGCCAAAACTTTGGGCCAATCTCAACAGAAGATGACCTCAGCGACTTATCGCGTTACTGACAACGACATTTATCTAGTCTCTCGCTACTTCATCGCCATGCTTCTTGCCGTTACTTTCGGAGAGGATCAAGCACCCTCACCAATGCCGGAAAAATAACTGGATCTGTTTCTCGGCTGTTATCCGACAGGACACATACAACGTTCCTGTTCGGAAAGCCAAGAATAACTCTTATTTGATGGGACGCCCCAGTAACAATTTCTGGAACTAAGGCCGACAAAGAGTGACTCTCGGGTTTGAGTTGCTTAAAATACCCCATTAAGAAGGTGTAAAAGGGGCAATACGGAACCATGAAGCAAAATACCATGGAGAGGCTCACTGATCTCCAACGAGAACAGTGGGCAGTGGATGGTTTTATCCAATTAGAAGGTGCGTTGAGTCCTGACGAAGTTCAATTTTTCAGCGAACAAATCGATCGCATCCGAATGTTACCAGGATATGAACCTTCGCGCGGCACTCGGCCACTGGGGCATTACGACTGGGTGGATCACGCAAACCCGGATATGGGTTCGTTTATGGATCGCCGTGACCTCCTTCCCTATCACCAAGCTTTTATCGACCTTATTGATCGTCCGAACGTATTCGATTTGATTGTCGATATCATGGGGCCTTATCTCCAATTTTCAATGTCACAGGCAATTGTACGTGGCGGCAAAGACGGCTTCCCTGGCTATACACACACGGACGGCGGCCAGGGGCAGCGTCTCGTTCGCGTGACGGAAACTAGTGCACCGATCGCGATGAAAGCGATGTATTTGTTGACCGACGTGAAGGACGTGGACAGTGGCAATTTTACCGTTTATCCGGGTAGTCACATGCGGGCTTACCCACAGTCCCAGGAACGTACGCCGAACCCACACGGACCTGGTGCAGTACAGTTGATGGGAAAAGCAGGAGATTGCTATCTTTTCCCACATGCTCTCTGGCACGGACCTGCACCAAACCAAACGGATAACGGCAGAAAGACGCTTCTATACAATTATTCTCAGATGTTTGTACGGTGGTACGATTATGGCGCCGTTGTACCAGAGGAAATTCTTGAGAAATGCACGCCTCGACAACGACGTTTACTGGGTGATTTAGGTTATGAATTCCGTCCAGGATCGTATTTTTACGTACCGGAAGACCAAGAAGCCATGATTTATCAAGATGAAGACCTGAACAACGCTCTGCAGCCACCTCATGTAAATGCGTAAAGCCAATAGGCGGAAACTTCGTTAGTTAGGCTCGCAGAATGCTGCCAACTTCAAACGTTCCGAATCTCCGGAGTTTCTTTTTGGATCAAAACAATTATTCTTTTGCAACTCTCGGCGCAGTATCCTAAACACACGGCTGAAAATTGAAGGGTAACGGAATGACGGAGAACATAAACCGGCAGATACGACTTGCCGGAAGACCAATCGGACTTCCAAAGGATAGCGACTGGGAATTGGCGGAAGAAGTTATGCCGACCCCTGATCCAGGCCAGGTGGTCGTACGAAACCGTTTTCTTTCTGTAGATCCAGCNATGCGTGGCTGGATGAATGATCGGAAGTCCTATGTTCTGCCTTTACCCCTCGGTTCCGTTATGCGNGCACTTACTGTTGGAGAGGTGNTTGCAAGCAAAAACGCTTCGTTTGTCGCAGGAGATTCAGTTGCAGGGTTAGGCGGCATACAAACTTTTTCTCTAGGCGATGGAACCGACCTGCAAAAAATAGACCTTTCCCTAGCACCATTNCCAGTATGGCTAGATACNCTCGGTATCGCAGGACTTACAGCCTACTGTGGGNTATTGGAGGTAGGCGAACCTCGNACNGGNGANACCGTNCTAGTCTCTGGCGCCGCCGGCTCNGTTGGAGCCCATGTGGGNCAAATCGCGAAAATCAAAGGATGTCNNGCCGTNGGGATTGCAGGGGGGGNAAANAAATGCTCGTACCTGACAGATGAGCTTAAATTCGACGACGCTATCGACTATACGGAAGAAATGCTTTCCGCTGGTTTGAAACGCACCTGCCCGGATGGAGTTGATATCTATTTTGACAATGTCGGTGGAGACACACTGAATGCCGCGCTTGCGCGAATTAACGTTGGCGCGAGGGTGGTCATTTGCGGGGCTATTTCGCAATACAATGCAACTGAATTAGCTCCTGGCCCATCCGCCTATATTAACTTGCTCGGACGACGTGGACGAATGCAAGGNTTCATCTATTTTGACTANCGAGAACGATGGCCAGAAATGCAAAAAGATCTCGCTGAGTGGAGAACTGCGGGAAAAATTAAAACGAAGCATGATATTGCCAAAGGGGACGTTGATATTTTTCCAGAAACGCTGTTACGACTATTCCGTGGTGCTAATTTCGGAAAGCTAATGATTCAACTTCCGGAGCAGAGAATTGAAACATGAACACCTCTCAGAAATGTTCGCAAGTTAACCCAACTGGTTCTCGTTGGTTNGTCAAAAACCAAGAGTGATGGTTCGCTTATATAATTGCGATAAATGTCCGGCCTATTGCTGTTCATATGGACGCATCGTTGTAACAAAATCTGACATTCGGAGGCTTGCCCGCCATTTTTCTATTATGCCCGACGATGCTGAAGCTCGTTTTACCAAAAAAGGAAGAACACCTAAGGAACGAATTCTTCGCCACCAGGCCGATGAACATTTCATTACGATATGCCGGTTTCTCGACACAAACACGCGCACCTGCACGGTGTATGATGCGAGACCAGGAATTTGCAGAGAATTTCCAGGTCAGGGACGCTGCGGATACTATGATTTTTTGAGTTTTGAACGTCGCACCCAAGACGATCCCGATTGGATCGCAACAACCGACTGACACCGCATGGTACTTGAAATCAGGAAAACGACATGACACTCCAAATAATCGGGATACCGCAGTCGAATTTCGTGAGAGCTGTGCGCATGGTAGCAGAGGAAAAAGGTGTCGCGTACGAGTTGATCCCGGCTCCACCCCATTCTGACGATATCCAAATGATGAGCCCCACAGGAAAAGTTCCCGGAATGCAACACCGAGATTTGCAATTATCGGAATCCCAGGCAATCGCACGATATATCGATATTAATTTTGATGGACCGTCACTAACCCCTACAGAACCCCATAAAGCCGCAAAGGTTGAACAATGGGTTTCTATTGCCGCGACAGATATCGATCAACTTTTAATGCGAAACTACGTAGTGGAATACGCTTTCCATAAGGACGACGATGGAAATGTTATTCGAAGAAAGATTGACAAGGCCGTAAAACGCTTCCCAAAAATGTTTGAGATGATCGGGAATGCTGTTGCAGATGGTTATTTTGGAACAAACGCTTTTAGCATGGCGGACTGTTTTGTAACCCCTATTTTAAGTGCGACAAATATGTGGCCAGAAGGAAAGGAGATAATCCAGGCTAACGATTCCGTTCGAGAATATTTTTCCCGGATGAGCCAACGGAAAAGCTATAAGAGTACGGCGCCATAAAGGATGCAAAACATCACCATAGATACGGGCACGGACCAACTACTGTGTGAAATAAAAGATCGAGTTGCGGTCATCACGTTAAATCGGCCCGAAGTGCGGAATGCCCTTGGTGACACGATTACCCCGGCCCTTCGTCGCATGATCCGAGAAAGAGCCCAAGATCCGAATGTTGGAGCCTTGCTATTGACAGGTGCGGGCAAAGCCTTTTGCGCGGGTGGCGATATTAAAGGAATGGGGAAAAGGGATCCAGGAAGTCAAAAAAAATCAACAGAAGAAAAAATAGCGGACCTCAAAGAGCGTCAGCGAACCCTGACGGGCACTCTGTGGAAGGTGGAAAAACCCACTGTTGCGGTGTTACCAGGACCCGCTGCGGGGGCTGGATTGGCCATCGCCCTTGCTTGCGATATTCGCATTGCCGCCGAATCTGCCTTTATCAGTACAGGATATGCTAGGGTTGGACTTTCCGGGGACTACGGAATAGCCTGGCTCCTCACACGACTTGTTGGAACAGCCCGAGCAAGAGAACTTATGTTTACGGCTGACCGTGTTGATGCGGCGACATGCCAGCAGATTGGCTTAATAAACCGCATCGTTCCAGACGTTTCGTTACAGGACGAAGCTTTTCTTTTTTCGAAACAACTTGCCAACGGTCCACGCATCGCACTTCAACATATGAAAGAAAACCTGGAGGACGCGTTACATGCCCCTTTTCTTTCTGCACTCGATGGTGAAGCGGAACGACTAATTTCCAGTGCCCAGACGAATGACCACAAAGAGGCCGTTCTTGCGTTTATAGAAAAGCGAGATCCAAAGTTTACCGGCACTTGAACCAAACCGATTTTTCGTGAATTTCAATTGCCTGTATTATATTTTCACATACTCAGATACGGCGNCGGATTGTTTATATNGNTATCAAAAAGCAGCAAGGTTGCATGATGGACATTCTTGAAGATATTCGCGTCCTTAGTTTTAACCATTTCCTTTTGGGCCCTATGGGGACCCAGGTGCTTGCCGACCTTGGGGCAGATGTAATTGGCATCGAACCAGTGACCGGAGCTTTTCAGAGAAANTGGGGTGGCGTCGGCAGTCACAAAGTTAACGGAGAGACCATGCTCCATCTTTGTGGGAGTCGCAACAAACGAAGCCTCGCTATCGACATGAAATCCCCGGAGGGTGCTGCAGTAATCGAAAAACTCGTTAGAACAGCGGATGTAATGAGTGAAAACTTTCGGCCGGGAGTGATGGACAAACTGGGATTTGGATACCAGTCCGTCCAAAAGATGAATCCGAGGATCATATATGCTGCGGCCTCCGGCTTCGGCCAAGATGGACCTTATAGTAAACGCCCAGGGCAAGATCTCGTTATTCAGGCTCTCTCTGGACTAGCGAACATTAATGGTAGCAAAGATCAACCTCCAACTGCCGTGGGCGTTTCTGCCGCTGACCATCATGGAGCTCAAATACTTGCTATGTCGATCCTAGCTGCGTTATTTCGGAGAGAAAAAAGTGGGAAAGGATGTCGCGTGGACATTGATTTGTTATCAGCAGCACTTGATTTGCAAAATGAATCCTTAGTTTGCTATGCAAATAGCTCTGTAAAATCGCAACGTCCACCCCCCAATATAGCTGGGTGGTACTTCCCCGCCCCGTATGGAATATACAAAGTAGCTGACGGGTATATAGCTATTTCACTAGGTTCCATGGAAAATATCGCAGATGCTCTCGGTCTCCCGGCTTTGAAACAGTTCTCAGAGGCCGACATATTTGAACGTAGATCCGAAATTGCCATACTCATCCAAGACTGCGTGAAAACTTTCCAAACCACAGAGGTAGAAGAAAAACTGGAAAGCCGAAAGCTATGGTACTCCCGGGTTAATGATTATGAGGCAGTGCTAGATGACCCCCAGGTGCAGCATAATGGTTCTTTCTTGAAAATACAGGAGGATGGACAAGAGGAAATCACCTTGTTGGCTCACCCGGCAAAATATGATGGAAAGCGTCCCGGAATTCGTCTCCCTCCACAAGCCCTTGGCGCACAAACTAATGAGATACTCGGAGAATTAGGGTATACAGCAGATGAAATAGGAAAACTCTCCGACACTGGTATCGTCCACCAGTCCTAAGGGTCAAACGAACCTATCGTACAGCTAAGTGGAGTGGTTATGGAGCGACTAAAAGAAAAAGTGGTGGTCATTACCGGTGCAACAAGTGGTATCGGTCGNCGCACNGCGGAGGTGTGTGTGGAACAAGGCGCCAAGGTAGTGGTATCAGGAAGGCGCCAGACCGAGGGCCAAAACGTGGCAGACTCTCTTGGAGAGTCGGCGATCTATGTCAAAGCGGATGTTGCCAAAGAAGAGGAAGTCCAAAATCTCATTCAGATTTCCAAAAACACCTTTGGTCAGATTGATTGCTTATTCAATAACGCTGGTATTCCCGGAAACGCAGGTGGTCTAGACACTTTAGAAACCGATCAAATCAATACCGAACTTTCAGTACTGATCAACGGCGTATTGTACGGGATGAAACACGTCTCACCGATTATGAAACAACAAGGTCATGGCAGCATTATCAATACCGGAAGCATTGCCGGCCAACGGGCGGGGTACGGCGTCTCACTAGTGTATAGCATAGCGAAAGCAGCCGTTATCCATGCTAGCAAGTGCGCGGCTATGGAACTTGCCGAACACAAAATTCGGGTCAACAGCTTATCTCCAGGNGCTATCGTGACCGGGATTTTTGGGAAGGCTTTTGGACTAAGCGATGAGCAANCTGATTCAGAAGGGGCGACGNACCATTTACTNGAGCGTTTCCAAGGCGCTCAACCATACCCTCGTGCGGGCATTGCAGACGACATTGCGCGTGCAGCGNTGTTCCTAGCAAGTGATGATTCTGAATTTGTCACAGGAACAGATGTACTAGTTGACGGCGGTATGATCGCGGGTCGTCGGTGGTCGGATACGATGTCCCGTTTTGAAGGAATGCGCCAAGCAATTTCCAAACCCTGACACAAAAACACCAGTGAGATTATGCTAAGGGGTAGATCCCTTCACATATAGTTCAAACTTCGATGANTTGAATGCGAATGGCTGGACTACACCACCAAATTCCTCAAGAGTATCTGCAATGGTTTGAACTTTCAGCAAGTTGTCCCAAACACGCGATATCGTTGGAAATTCTTTCGGTAAATTTATTTGTGCTAGCAAAGCATTTCGAATCTGTGGAACCAAAAAACAATCCGCTAACGTTACAGTGTCCCCAACCGAGAAGTCTCCTGAACATTTCTGCATGATGTGCTCCATGGCTCCAAACTCACGCTGAATAAAGTGGAGGCGAAGTGGGTGAGTAAGAGGAGTAGTTTTTATCATTCCCCACTCCCCTATGGCCTGAATGATAAAGGGAATATTCTGATACGGTTGTATATCGGCCGCAACAATCCAAGTAATGCGCCGAACCTCGGCCCGTTCCCACGAATCTTCTGGCAGAATCGGATGTCCAACATTTCGGGGAATACAATCGTCCAAATATTCAATAATCGGACCCGACTGGGTCATTTTTCGACCATCCGGCAGCAATAAAATTGGTATTCGACCCTCTGGGTTGAAGGCAAGCAAATCACTCGTGCCAAGTTTCTCAGTTTCCGGGTCTCCCTCAGGCATGGTAAAGACAGGAATGCCTCTATCATCTGTGCTGAATCCGGTGCTAACTAGTTGTACGAAGGTTTCAGGAATTTCACGACAACGTAAATACAGAATAACCCTCAAAGAAGCGCTACTGGTAGCGTGATAGAAGAGACGAAATGATGGTTTTAATTCACGCTCCGTTCCTAGTACCGATGCATTATCTTTCTCTGATACCATTTCTTGATTCCACTTACTGGCCATGAGTGTAAAAAAATAACGACAGATTTTAACAACTACGATACGGTTCAAAGGAACGTTATCAGATATCCTCCANATCGTTGAGTAGGAATTTCAAAGGAATATNTGCTCCGGTCTTTCGTGGGTATTCTTATCANCATATCCTGTTACTTTTCCGATAACCTTCCCGACGACGCCTCTCACCGTATTTGGAGTACAGAAATGAAACCGAAAGTAGGATATCTANTACCAACACGTGAGTGCGTCATGGATGGAAAACTTGCCACGGCTCCTCTACTCTCTTTATCAGAAAAAGCAGAGGCCCTTGGCTATGATTCCATTTGGGTGGGAGATAGCTTGCTTGCTCGCCCNCGACACGAGCCCCTGACCCTTTTGGCGGCNGCNGCCGCAAGAACAACGAAAGTGGAGCTGGGAACTGCAGTGTTGTTGCCGGCGCTTCGGAATCCGGTCGTACTCGCACACCTTGTGGCAACGGTTGATCAAATTAGCGAAGGCCGACTCATATTAGGTATAGGCATCGCCACAGATGTTCCCAACGTCCGCAGCGAGTTTAAATCGGCTGGTATCCCCTTTGAAAAAAGAGTGGGCCGCATGATGGAAGGAATCCGGTTGTGCCGATCCCTTTGGAGCGGCCAACCCGTCAAATGGAGTGGTCGATGGGAAGTGGAATGCGACACATTGGGATTGTTGCCCTCTAGAATAGGCGGTCCACCAATATGGGGAGGTGGTTCCGCCCCAGGCGCTTTGGAACGTGCCGGAAAACACCTAGACGGATGGTTTCCGGTGGGGCCGGATGCAAAAACAATTGGATCCTCCTGGAAAAACGTGCAACAAATTGCCCAGACAGCAGGCCGAAAACAGGAAGATTTAACCTGTGCCGCCTATATAACTCTATCCGTAGACGACGACATACAGAGGGCGGAAGAACGCCTCGATAAATATCTGTCAGACTACTACGGGGTTCCTGCAGACTTTATAAAGAAACAACAAGCCTGTTTTGCTGGCCCTATCGATGCCGCCGGNGACTGGATTGAGGGCTTTGTCGATGCAGGCGCAAGTCATTTGGTACTCCGGTTTGCAGGAGATCATGAGAAACATCTAGAGATGTTTGCGACACTTCGCCCGAATCTGGGACAATGAAAAACTGGGTTGCAGGAGTTTTAAGGCCTCTCAAGACGACCTCCACTTTTGTTCAGAACGTCATGCGAAACCTGATGAAATAAATGCGTCATCATCATGACTCCAAGAAGTGGGGTAAACAGATTCACACCTGGTATCCAATACAGTCCTGCAATCATTGATCCCGAAAACCAAATTTTCCATCGACTTTTCCGACGACCCTGGCGAACAGCCTCCAAAGGAATCCATCGTATCCCGGCAACTTCGAAATACTCCCGTCCAATTACAAGCCCATTTACCCCTACCAGCACAAGAATATTTAGTCCTGGAATAAAGTACAGAGGAAAAACCANCGTATTTACGAAAAGGATCCAGCCCAACAACCGAATACCGGCCAAGGCTTGCTCGCGCAGAGAAGAACGCCTTGGATTACCGAGATAGGGATAAAATCGTTTCTCCACAAGGGCGGCAGCACGTTCTTGAAAGAGCCCGATGGTGACCGACATCACGGCGGGAAATATTAGAANTGTGAGNAGCAAACTAGCGGCTCCGCTCAACCAACCGTAAAATACACCANCCAACCCGCCGGNATCTGGGATAAAAACCCGTAGCANCCACGCAGCACCAAGCCACAACACCACAAAGCTAAGTAAGCCCCACAANAAAACACTAAATAATAATGCACGCCCCTCCGACCCAAATAATTGTGTACAACTCAGAATCAAAGGATTTTTCACAAAGCCCTACCTTTTCTGTTACAANCGTAGAACGTGCAATCCATTATTCTACAGGCATTGTCGTGATGGTTTCCACAGCCAACATATAAATTTGTTGTTGAATGCATACCATCTCTCGTTGGTTTTCTTTATAGTTCGACAATAAATATATGCTCCTACATATCCAACCAGGTCTTACCTTATGAAAATTTATCACGCTCCAAACACAAGGTCTGTTCGAATTCTATGGTTATTCGAGGAATTGGGCCTTTCCTATGAACTAGAGCACTACAAACTCGGTGATTCGGAAATGCGGACACCGGAGTACCGAAAAATTCATCCTTTGGGCCGTGTCCCCGTACTGGAAGATGGAGCAGTGAAGATTTTTGAGTCGGGCGCAATTATCCAGTATGTGCTAGAAAAATATGGTCAGGGAAAATTTATTCCTACAGTAGACGCTCCGAATTTTGCCCGCTACCTTCAGTGGTTTCACTATGCTGAAGGAATGATCATGCCTCAGGTAAATATCATCGTTGTTGAAAGTATTTTATTGCCCGAAGAAAGGCGAAATAAGGTAAACCTAGACCGAGCGACTAAGCTGGTAACGCGTATGCTGACTGCTGTTGACGAAGGACTCGAAGGAGAGGAATATCTCGCTGGAGAATTTAGTGGAGCGGATATGATGACCGGTCACTCTTGTATCGTATCCGCACGCTTGGGCGCCGATATCTCCGACAAACCCAACGTTGCCGCATACATCGAACGGCTCAATGCACGACCCGCATTAAAAACCGCTTTTGGGACATAGCCAGGGGCCAATCTGGAAATGATTTTCTTAGAATTGCAAGGGTGCAATATCATGTTCCTGTGCAAACCACTTGGAGAAGAGTGAATGGACAAACTTCGGGTAGGTGTTGCTGGGCTAGGTACAGTGGGTGGAGGTTTGTTGCAACTTCTTACGGCACAAAAAGACATAATAGAGGAACGTTGCGGCCGACCTGTATCTGTAGTCGCAGTATCGGCAAGGGACCAATCCAAACATCAAGATCTAAATTTGGCAGATATTAAGTGGCATGCGGATGCCACCTCACTCGCCGTGGATCAGAACGTCGATGTAGTTTGTGAACTGATCGGCGGGGCAGATGGAGTAGCGTTGCGAGTCTGTGAAGCTGCACTAAACGCCGGGAAAGACGTGGTTACCGCCAACAAGGCCATGATGGCCGTACATGGTGCACGACTGGCCTCCCTCGCGGAAAAACAAGGAGTNGAAATTTATTATGAGGCCGCTGTTGCCGGAGGTATCCCAATCATCAAGGCTATACGGGAAGGGCTCTCTGGGAATCAAATCTCGGGGGTAGTCGGCATTCTCAATGGAACATGTAACTATATTTTGACGGATATGCATGACGCCGCATTGGCGGGAGAATCAAGAGACTTTGACACGGTTCTAAAAGAAGCCCAACAATTGGGGTATGCCGAATCAGACCCTTCCACAGATATAGACGGTATAGATGCGGCGCACAAACTTGCGATTCTGACGAGTGCTTCCTTCGGCACGGAGGTCGATTTTTCCTCGATATACGTAGAAGGAATACGGCACATAAGCGCGGTCGACATCGAGTATGCTGTGGAACTCGGGTACCGAGTAAAATTATTGGCCATTGCACGAATGGGAACAGATGGAATTCAACAACGTGTGCACCCNTGTATGGTGCGAGAAAGAACAACCATCGCCNGAGTAGACGGTGTCAATAATGCGATTGTGGTTGAAAGTGATTTCGCTGGGACCACCATTTATGAAGGGCCTGGAGCAGGAAGAAATGCGACAGCATCTGCAGTAGCGGCTGACCTTGTAGACATGGCCAAAGGGAATCGCACTCCAACCTTTTCTGTGCCAACATCTAATTTGACGCAACCTTCATTCAATACCATCGATCGGATTTCCGGCCTCTACTACATTCGGCTGATGCTGCTCGATAAACCAGGCGTGATTGCNGACATCGCCGCATGTCTTCGTGANCAAGATGTNTCGGTTGAGTCAATGTTGCAGCGTAGTCGAAGCCCAGGGGACGTAGTGCCGGTGGTATTAACGACACACGAATCTACGGAATCATCTGTGCAAAATGCGTTGCGCTTGATGCAGGCTCTTCCATCAGTCATAGAAACACCGAGAATGATACGAATTGAAGAAATATAGGACCTAAAAACTAGTTTTGGTTTCTAATATTCTCAACCACTAGGAACAAATTGTTGATGTCCACGCAAAATAGTCAGAAACAAATATCCCCATGGAAAACGTCGGCACATGCAACGGCACATTGCCTGGTCGGCTGTTCGATCGGGGAGGTGCTTGGGCTTATGATTGGTGTCTCTCTTGGCCTGGGCGTATTTTGGACGATTGCGTTGGCAGTATTACTGGCTTTCGTCGTTGGAATTTCGTTGGCCGTCACTCCTATAATCAAAGACAGGGGAACAAGCCTAACCGAGGCTCTGAAAATTNTCTGGATTGGCGAAGTTATTTCTATTGCCGTCATGGAATTTGCTATGAATGCAGTGGATCTCAGTGTGGGCGGGGTAGATGTTCCTACAGTTTGGACTAGCACGTTTTGGATCGGGATCGCCTTGGCCATCCCNTCTGGATACATACTAGCCTGGCCCGTGAATCATGTGTTGCTGGCGAAGCACCTGAAGTCGTGTCACTGAAGATATGTTTAAAGGATAGTCTTGGACCACCGCCCTTCCGATCGAGGTTATACTTCCCGATATAATAGGTGGTGACCGCCATAATTTAGCGGCACCACCCCAATCCAAATCAACAATGCGATGTTACTCCACCGATGCCAGGAACTCATCCACTGTGGAGACGTTGTGAGCTATCCTGGGGTAATCCAGGGTAACAGCTGCGTTGTGCTCTTCCATCGAAAACGAAGCCACCGCATCGGTCAAAAGCGTTGTGTGGTATCCCATCTCAACTGCATATCGCGCAGTTGATTCAACACAGGTGTTCGTGGTCATTCCCACCACAACCACATGATCAATGCCATGCTGTCGCAATATATAGTCTACGTCCGTATTGGGAAACGCGCTCGTTAGCCAGTGTTCTTTTGCAATCTCATCCCCTGGCTGCGGCGCCAGGTCCGGATGAAACTCGCCACCCCAGGTTCCCGCTGCAAATACTTGAAACTTTGCCGCCCCTATATGATTCCGATGCAGGAACTTCCAGTTCTCATAATCCCCTTCTCGCCACCTCCGATGCGGTGTATATACAATTTGTATACCTTTAGCGCGCGCTCCATCAGCTAATCTCTTTAGATTAGGTACCAAATCCACAGCTTCCGCACTTTCCTTCACCAAATTCCAGAGCTTTCCACCTTCTGAGATAAAGTCATTAAACGGGTCAACCAGCAGTACCGCCGTAGACCCTGGCGGATATGTATATGTGGTCGACGTATCATCATTTGCCTCAGCCAGATGTCCTCCTCTTAAAACCAGAGCAGATAAAAACACAGCCATACCCATCGCTACCTTACTAAACTCCAAACGCTCCCGCATTTTCCAACCCTATTATTTATGTTGTCCAATATATCCATCCAAGACTGCCCGATAATCCCGCAGCAAAAGACGGACCCCTAATTCCCAACAATGTAGCTGATTTTTCGCCTGTCGCCGGGTTAATTTTTGACTTGGTTGCGAACCTTTAACATACAGAATCGATGCTGACTAGGTCTCTCTTTCTTGAGCCGTTTGCCGACGTAAAAATGCTATATAAACTAAGGCTGTCACAAACATAATTAAACTATACGTCGCCGCCGGCACTACTGTTAGACCTCCGCCAAACAACAAGGTGGCAACTGCTATTGCAAGGGTGCCATTCTGCAAACCGCATTCAATAGCAATCGTGATACGTTGTTGGAAGCCAGAAGAAAATAGAGTGGCTACCTTGTAGGCAATCGCCATCATCAATAGGTTCAAGACTAGTGTGACAAGACCCGCTTGCGAGAAATATTCGATAATATTATTTCTTTCCTGATAAATTGCCCCGAACAGTACAAGTGCAAATAATAACGCCGATATTTTTTTTGCCACAGGTTCAAAACCAATCGAAAATTTTTCCGATAAATTCCGTAGAAGCATTCCGAGCAAAACAGGAACTGTTACAATAACAAATACACTTACTGCAGTTTTACCAATGGATAAATCTTCTC
Organism: Rhodospirillaceae bacterium; assembly: GCA_002712985.1. Lineage (GTDB taxonomy): Bacteria > Pseudomonadota > Alphaproteobacteria > UBA7887 > UBA7887. The sequence continues at coordinate 8,377 of PAVD01000032.1, read as the reverse complement.
CTAACGTCCCATCCATAAAATAGTGGTACGAAAATACGACGATGAACGGGATGGTAATGACACTAAGCAAACTAATAACCGCTGTTAGCGATATTGAAAGCGCTACGTCTCCTCGCGCAAAAGACGTCAAAATATTTGAAGTTACGCCTCCGGGCGCGGCCGCGATAATCATCACACCTAATGCAATTTCCGGTGGAAGATGCCACAGGGTAGCTAGCAAAAACGCCACGACCGGCAAAATGACAACCTGAGACACTGCTCCAACGAGAAAGTCTCGGGGCTGCTTTAGAACACGTGCAAAATCATCCAGCGTCAATCCCAGACCAAGCGAGAACATAATAAATGCAAGCGCCGCCGGCAAAATCACATCAGTCACTATCCCCATGTCCATCTCCATACGCAACAACGGCTAATTAGGCGTCTTTCCCATCTATAATATACAGGAACAATTAGATCTCGGACACGGTAAGATTATGTGGCAATCTGTTGACCTCAGGTGCCTGTCTGGAATAATAATTCCCTGTGACAGGTGATTTATCGACGTACAGGAGCCATTAATGAAAGCGCTGTTGTGTTTTTTTTGGGTAGCAATGGTGAGCATTAGCCTCTCTGCTTTCGCAGCCGACTGCCCGTCTGACTCAGAGGGACATCTCTGTAGGGCAGAGAATGGGGATGCACATGCCATGTTCAAGGTGGCCCGGGCCGCCTACATGGAAGGACGCGAAACCGGCGATCTTTCCAAGGCGTATAAGTGGGCGTGGGATTCTAAGCAACTCGGCGATCGCTGGGGACGCAACCTCCTTAAAATGATCTATATTAATGCGAACCTACACCATGATCCCGTGGANGCNCATCGGTGGCTAGCGCGGGGCCTCAGTGNNGGAAAACNNAAAGAAGAAGGTGAAGAAGATNGCTCCCCGCCCGATAGCGCACAAAAAGTTGTTATNTTATGGATAAGACGCCTAGAAGCCACCATGACCAAGGAGCAGATNGAGGAAGCTAACTCACAAACATTGGAGTAAGCCTCCTCCAGACATCTAAACAGTGTTACCGTTTTCGATAGATTCTTCCTATTCGTCTATGGCACCGCGAGAGTGCTCTTCCATTCCCTCGGCCAGAGGCTTACCCTTAAAGTTGTCGATAATATAGTTGGCTATTGCATTCATGACGCGCTTGCCTATTACACCTTCAAAGGCCGGCATACCCTTATCCGGTCGCCCATATGTCATGAAATAAATCAAACCTTCTAATTCCAGCTCTGTCTCGTGCAGGTTTGCGGCATAGCCGCCATAGCTTCGACCACCTCGCCCATCAGGCTTATGGCAAGTCGCGCATAGCCCATAAAATTCCGTATGAACCAGGGGTGGAGGTCCCTTTATCTTTTTTTTCTTTTTCTCCACGACTTCAGGTCCAGCCTCATCCCCAGAATCAGCTTTCACTGCATCAGGCCCCGCTCCAGCCGCAGCGCCAGAAATACTGAACGGAACAGCGCCCACCGAGCTAAACAAGACAAAGCACAGTGTCAAACAACCCAGNACCCTAATAAGTCCTACTATCTTCATCCGGCCAACCTCACACATTGAATGGTAACTACAAAANATTCCTCAACAATGGCGCAAATCAAACNCGCTGATACGACACAGTAGTTCAATTGCGAAGGATATCTCCAAAATTGGACAAAAAAAAGGAGGGCCGGCGCAAACCGCCGGCCCAACCTCTCTTTTCCGTTTTAACGGCTGAACACGTACAGCACGTTCGGAGTGTTGGAGAACCACATCTCAGGAGTGATATCATTCGACCACTGCTGATGAGCTCCACCATAACCTACTTCGATGGCAACATACTGTTTGCCTTCAGCTTCGAAGGTTATCGGCGGGGCATTGATGCCGGCTCCAACGTCGAACCGCCATAATTCCTCCAATGTCGTGGCATCAAGAGCAACGACAGGTCCGTCTAGTAAACCCGTAAAGACGAGATTACCAGCAGTCGTAAGAATCCCGCCACCCGGTGGGAAATCGACATAATACTTACCTGCTACGTCACCTGTAGCCACATCGATGGCAGCGATACTGCCCTTCCAACGACCAAACGGTAATCCCTCTACAGCAGGATCGGGATCAGCAAAGGTCTGGAATGGGTATCCACCCAAGAACCACTGACGAACCGCCGGATCCCAATCTGGATCTGATACAATCGTCAACGCTCGGTTACAGCCCTCAAGCACAGGTATGTAATACAAGTTGGTATTCGGATTGTAGGCGGTTGGCGACCAGTTCTTGCCACCCGCATGCGTGGGGCAAAGAGCTCCCTTAACGGTACCTTCAGCTCCAACCTCTGTCGTTGTACCGCGATGTGCTGCGGTGCCAGGATTGTAGAGNTGNACNTCAACGNTTNNGTCATACGCNTTNGGACGACCNTTTTCGTCCAGACCATCCGTCCAATTCAACTCGTCGACGAACTGTGTGCCCCAAATATAGGAACCATCTACGCGATCCATTGCATACACATAACCATTACGGTCAGCATGAATGACGGCGCGACGGAATTTTCCATCGATCATACCATCAACCAACGTCTTTTCCGCAATGGAGTCATAATCGTACGGATCGTTTGGCGTATGCTGGAAACCCCAGACAAACTCGCCCGTGGTCGCATCAATTGCGATCGTGCTGTCGGTCCAGAGGTTGTCACCAGGACGATATGCACTATCCCAGTCAGGACCCGGGTTAGCTGTTCCCCAATAGACGAGGTTCAATTCCGGATCATAAGCACCGGTTACCCAGGTAGAACCGCCGCCGGTTGCCCATGCGTCGTGGTCATCTTTCCAGGTTTCGTTACCCGGCTCGCCAGGAGCAGGAATCGTGTGCGTGCGCCACACCTCTTCACCAGTGTGCACATTCAGAGCAGCAATCCAGCCGCGTACGCCAAACTCGGCGCCGGCCATTCCTGTAAGAACCAGATCGTTAATCACCAAAGGAGCACCGGTGATAACTTCGGCAATGCCGGGATCAGCAACTTGCGCCTCCCAAAGCAATGAACCGTCGGTCTTGTTCAGTGCAAGAATACGTCCGTCGAGCACAGGAGACAGCACTACGTTACCGTGAAGCGCTACGCCGCGATTGTTAATACCGCAGCAGGTTACGCTTGGAGCCCAATCCGGATCAGCTTCCGGATCATATTCCCAGANTAACGCACCTCTGCCACCGCGGGCATCGAGTTTGCTTACACGTCCCCAGCCGGTCGTGATGTAGAGATAGCCGTCTTCCGCAAGAGGCGTTCCCTCCAACCCTGATACGGTAAATTTGACAGGGTCTTGACCACCACCGTGAGTGTCACCCATTGCATAGGTCCAGGCGACTTTGAGCTCGTGCACGTTACCCGCATTGATTTCACTCAAACCGGAATAACGATGGGTCTCATAGTTGCCGTGATGATGGAGCCAATTTTCCGGCTCCGCTTCGCTGTTGTTTAGGCGTTCTTGGGTAAGATTACCGGCAATCGCGACTGATGCAAACATTGCTGCACCACACGCAACGGCCAATGTCCCCGTGAACACCGACTTCGTTTCTGTTAACTTCATGGATATCCTCTCCCTAATTGCATGGGCGTTTTATGACAGCACTCTGACCATTGAGCTCAACAGAAATTGTGCTGTGTCCTCCCTTCACTGCCTAACTTACCGCCAGTAAAAGAGGCCCACGCTTTATGAGACATTACGTAACAAAACAGAGTTTGTAGGCTAATTTCACCCCCGTCAATCCGGGAAATTTCTCTGCAATAAAACTACACCGCCATCTGTGTAGACGCAGAGAATCCTAATTCTGAAATGACTCCTTATCTTGTACGTCGAATACTCTAATACACAACATATAGCCACGGGGCCCGTTGCAAGGCCTTTTCTGGGCGACGAAATAACTTCCCCCTAACACGCGCCGGTGGATCAGATCGGGGACTCATCCAAACCTTCAATGACCAATAACTGCTTCGTCGTGGTCACCGACTCGCGGATCTTCTTCCAAGGCTGGTAATCCGGATCCGCCTGAAATGCGTCCAGCGCCTTTCGGGACGGCCATTTGAAAATTACGATACGGTTTGGTTTCCAGTCCCCAACTGGCACCTCTATCTTGCCATCTCTAGCTAAGTATTCCCCGCCGTGACGAGCCACATACTTTGGAACCGCTTCTTTATATTCATTGTATTTCTGTGAATCGTGGATTTCATTTTCAAAAATTACGTAGATTGTCATGGTAACTCCCTTCATTGGAACTCTGACCCAAACGTCTTAACAAGAAAAACAGGGTATATCGCNTTGNCCTGTTTATTTTGGCACTCTCTGTTGCAACACAATACCAAATCAGAGAAAGATACGGTAATTGCACATAACTGTTATAGATAAAATAATTGTCGCATCAGAAACGGAACAAAGGAATTGCCATGGGGGAACTGACAGGAAAGGTTGTCGTGATCACTGGGGGTGCGAGTGGCATTGGTGAAGCTACCACCCGGCGTTTCGTCGCAGAAGGAGCAAAGGTTTTGATAGCCGATATGCAGCAGAAACGAGGCTCCTCGCTTGCAAAAGAACTAGGGAATAACGCCACCTTTGTTTCTGTTGAGGTGCGAAAAGAAACGGAAGTTCAAACAGCAGTGGAAACAGCGGTCGATAAGTGGGGAAGGCTCGATTGTATGTTTAACAACGCGGGCTTTGGTGGTGCTTTGGGTCCAATCGAGGATATTCCAGTAGAAGAGTTTGATATGACATTTGATGTATTGGTGCGAGGTGTCTTCCTAGGAATGAAGCACGCCATTCCAATCATGAGAAAGCAAAAGTGCGGCAGCATCATTAACACCGGAAGTATCTCCGCCATTACTGCGGGACGTGGGCCTTTAATTTACTCGGCTGCAAAAGCGTCCGTACATCACCTCAGTCAGGTTACAGCAATCTCGGTTGCCAACAGTTCTATCCGTATAAACACCATCGTTCCTGGCTATATTGCGACCCCACTTTCTCAAAATACCGTAGGAAAACCAGACGCCCTGATAGAGGAACGTCTGGAAGGACAGCCCTTTCCTCAACCTATACCGCGCGTTGGTCGTCCGAACGACATTGCAGAATTGGCTATGTTTCTAGCCAGTGATCGTTCTACGTTCATTACTGGTCAGGCAATTGTCGTCGATGGGGGCGCCGCATCAGGTGTTTTTTGGGAGCATCAGGACGACGTGTATAAGAAGTATCGACCGATCCGTGTCTATAATCCGGACACGTCCTGATCTAGTTTCCTTATACAAAATAGAAAGAAAAGCNTCGATAAACCCGAAACGCCGTCTACCACGCAATTAAGCGGATTCGCTACCCGTGAATTGTTCCGTCTGCAAAACGTTTGCGAGGGTACATATTCTCTCCGGCAAGCACTTCCTGGCAGGACCACCCAATCTGACCATGTCTCCCGTTTCCATAACGAATAAGCCCATCGTCTACAAAAGGTCGGACATCTCCGGGCATATCCAACCAGATACGCATTAGCACCCGCTTCCGCCGTTCTTCATCAATAACGGCATGCGCAGCCCGACCATGCATCACCGTGTAATTGTTGCAGAACTGGATGTCGCCCTCACGGAAGGTGAATTCAAGNCGATCCTGAAATGCGATAGCATCCATCAGNTCAAATGCTGCAGTTTCCTCGGGAGAAAACGGCTTNCCTGTCCGCTCCGCAGCGTTNTCAATCCAATTCCGATTGTACTGACANGATACGCGGCCATCTTTTTCGCTGAAAACAGGAACTTTGTACCCAGTAGTTGGTGTTTCCTCCTTGCCATGTTCGTCCATTCTATCCCATTCAAAACCTTCATACAGGCGTGGCAGGAATGAAGAGTTTTTGAGAAGTAGTTGATTGTACACATTCCCAGAGCTAGATACCCAACTCACTGGGTCATCTGGAGCCTGACGCACACACAACAACGAAACAATGTCAGTAAGATCAATATGAAGTTGTGCTTCCCTTGGAAATCCAACACCTCGTCTACCTTGACTGGGCTTTCTCTGACCATCCGTAACATAGTGGATGAACGAGCCATCACCATTTTGAGTGAGGCCCATACCAATATGGCTACAAAGGCCCCAGTAAAGAATCTCCAAATCTTCAAAAGAGTATTCCGAAACTGGGAAGCCATGAACCAATGCAAAACCACGACCGGTTCGCAGGTCATCGGAGATTTCGGCTAGGCGTCGTCGAAGATTGGGTAGTAAAAATTTCTTGTTTGTAATGTGCATTAGCTGCAAATCGTCTTTCCGAACAGCAGAAAGTGCCGAACTCAATTCAGATAAGTCCGCCCTGTCGAGCGTATACTCCCACGTTTGATCAGCGAGGAGATCGGCCCCACTCCATATGGAAGCATCTGTTATTGGGTTTCCCTGAATATCCGTCATATATNTATGTCCCGCACCCGGNCACTTTNGGAACTAAGGCAACAATAGTGGGCTCAACACCCATCACGCCCTTTTAGAATCACCATAGCACGCTCTCTTGATTTTTTAGCATAATTAATCTAGGTGCTTGAACGCGTAATTCAATTTCCCTGGTAACACGTATGCAAGCACCCGATACAATAGAGGATGCNACATGACCATGCAGGCAGTGACANCAGNTGTAATTTTTTTTACATCGCTGTTGTCGATCNCGGAAAACGTCTTTTCTGAAACCGTNAAGGCGGGCCNACTACAAATTAATGATTCCCATATCCGNGCTACTCCACCCGANGCACCTGTAGCTGCGGGATACGNGTCAATCTTGAATACTGGAACAGAATCGGAACGCCTATTAGGTGCTGCGGCATTATTTGCTGGGAAAACCGAAATACACGAGATGCAGATGGTGGACGATGTGATGCGAATGCGACCAGTTGATAGCGGGGTCACCATTTCAGCGGGAGAGACAGTAACGCTAGGGCCAAAAGGTCTTCACCTTATGTTCATGCACCTCAAAGAACAAATGAAAGAAGGGGAACAAAGAATCGTCACGCTTGTGTTTGAGAAGCAGGGAGAAGTTCGNATCTTTTTTGNCGTCAAAGATTTTAGAAGGATGGAACTGNAAAAAGACAAGGAACACTCGCATCANTAAATGTTNGGCCGGGAAGCGAAACACTTCTGGGTTTAAAATGGCCAATNCTTNNCTAGTTAGANAAATCTCCCGACCATAGAAACCTTTGCCCGAATTAGAGCTAAATATTATTTGCACCTATTCAATGGAGGAAAGCTTCGATAAGCTTTCTCGAGTAGGTTAAAGAAGACGAAAAAAGGTGCAGAAGTTGGAAAAAATACTGTCGGCCGAGGAAATACGGACGTACCGAAACGATGGTGTCTTGGTTCCTAGCTTTCGGTTACCTTCAAATAAGTTAGAGTTGTTACAGTCACTGGCGGATGACATCGTATCCCGCAACCCCAGAATGGGAGACGAACCGATGGCCTCTCCACATGTCCCAGGGTCTGGAGTGCAGAATTTGAAAAGCGACGTTCGTTGGCTAGAAATTCCCACATTTCCACCAATCTTGGATATGGTAGAACAATTGATCGGGCCTGATATTATACTCTGGGGCACCACGCTTTTTCATAAACCATCTGGCATACAGAGAACCGTTCCCTGGCATCGTGATGGTCGTTACTGGCCGATCAAACCGCTTAACACCACATCCGTCTGGATTGCGGTAACCGACTGCAACACAGAAAATGGTTGTTTGCGAGTAATTCCAGGATCACACCTGTCACAAGATACGGGAAGCCACTTTCGGGACTATAGTGACGACGTCACCATACCCGAGACCCTTCACCCAAAGGAGTACGATCAAAGCAAGACTCGAGAAATAACTCTTGAATCTGGGCAAATGGTCATCTTTGACGTATACACGGCGCATGGGTCGTCGGTAAACAAGAGTGACCGTGTCCGGACTGGCTACGCATTGCGTTTCATGCCAGCAACCTGTCACTACGATCATCACGATATCCCGGTCGCAGAATCCAGGGGATCCGCGCACCATACGCGCCCACTAATTCAAGTGCGGGGTGTAGATCGCAGTGGAAAGAATAATTTTAGTATCGGGCACCCGGTAGCAGCGTGATTTTCTCAATACTTCTTTGCTAAATTTTCAACGCGCAGCTGCCTGCATCAGTTATCACAGGAGACACCTTGTCACTCAGTGAGCTTACACATGAATATGTTTCCGTTGGTGAAGTAACGATACATTACGTTACGGCTGGCCAAGGAGCGCCATTGGTCCTTTTGCACGGTTGGCCAGAAACATGGTTTCAATGGCGTCACGTCATCGGGCCTTTATCAAAACACTTTCAAATAATTGCGCCAGACCTTCGAGGTCTTGGTGATACCAC
>PAVD01000031.1 GCA_002712985.1 Rhodospirillaceae bacterium | reverse complement strand
CCCGGACAGGTGAAGGTTAAAATACATGCTTCTTCGATTAATTACCGAGACTTATTAATGATTGAAGATCCTTTATCTCGTGGACTGGAGTTGCCCAGAATTCCGAATTCAGATGCCGCCGGGGAAATNGTNGCNATTGGATCCGGTGTTAACAGCGTAAAAGTAGGGGACCGGGTCGTCGGATGTTTCTTTCAAAACTGGAAAAGTGGTGTGATTACTGCAGATGGAATGGCTGGCGCACTTGGGGGNNCGCTGGANGGTGTACTAAGCGAGTATGTTNTGTTGGAAGANGCGGGAGTGGTTNAAGTGCCCGNTCATNTATCTTTCGGCGAGGCCGCAACCCTNCCTTGTGCTGCTTTGACAGCTTGGCATGCGTTGGTGGAGAGAGGTCGTATAAAGGCCGGAGATACCGTTTTGTTATTAGGAACNGGTGGNGTCTCAATCTTCGGGCTTCAATTCTGTGCCCTACATGGCGTAAGAACCATTATTACTTCTAGTAGNGATGAAAAACTTGAACGTGCCAAAACTTTGGGGGCTTGGGCGACAATCAANTATCTNAAAAGTCCTGATTGGCAGAAGGAAGTTCAAATTTTAACAGATGGATCNGGTGTGGANCATGTATTGGAGGTTGGAGGCGCGGGGACATTAGAACGTTCTATCGAATCCACGCGAATTGGCGGGAATATATATTTAATTGGAGTATTGTCACAGGGTNCTGTAAACCCGACCTCNTTGATGCGCCGTNCACTTAATCTGCATGGTATTTACGTTGGTAGTCAGTCNATGTTTNAAAATATGAACCGAGCAATTTTCGCAGCTACGTTAAAACCTGTGATCGATAATATATTTNCATTTTCCGATGCACCTGCGGCGTATCATTCAATGAGGGCNAATACCCATTTTGGTAAACTTGTTATCTCATTTGATAAGTGAGCAAGTATCAACATCCAATGAAAATCTTTCAAACCGGCGTGCCATGGATGGTCGGCGCGATTTTNTCTTTTGTTTTGATGGCAACCGCGGCCCGAGAACTTTCATCTGAACTCAACGCAATCCAAATATTGTTTTGGCGCAGCCTGACGGGCGCCCTNCTTATGCCAATTTTGTTANCTTTNTTCGGCTGGCATCATATCAAGTCAAAACGCCCTGGTTTACAAGTATTACGGGGCGGCATTCATTTTATTGCTCAATACGGTTGGTTTTTTGGAATAACGATGATCCCATTGGCCCATGTATTTGCGTTNGAATTTACCGCGCCTGTTTGGACAGTAATTTTCGCCTCGATATTTCTCTCCGAACGACTTTCATTAGGGAGATTGCTATCTGTTGGGGCGGGCTTTATTGGAGTTTTAATAGTCTTGCGACCTGGCTTGCAGACGATTGAGCCGGCCGCTGTTATCGTACTTGGTAGCGCCGCACTTTACGCAATAACCTACGTAATGGTGAAGACACTTACTAAAACGGATTCTCCGTTGTGTATTATGTTCTTTATGTCCCTGGTGCANCTAATATTGGCCTTCCTGGCAGTAACCTTCGACTGGGCTGTGCCCTCTATGGATCTTTGGCCATGGATCATTCTGGTAGGAGNCTCTGGTCTAAGCGCACACTATTGTATGGCACAAGCCTTATCTAAAAGTGATGCCGCTACGNTTATGCCCATTGATTTTTTCCGACTTCCAATAATCATGGTTGTTGGATCTTGGTTGTACNGCGAAGGTGTTGATCCATGGGTTTTTGTTGGTGCATTTATCATCTTTGNAGGCAATTATTCAAATCTCCGATATGANTTAANCACTNGGCGGGNAACCCGTTGAAGCCTTTGTAAAAGAAAAAATGGCCCAGCACGCAGCTGGGCCATTACTATGTTGGTCNGGANAGCCCAAAAGTAAGCTAATCTAAATAGCCCAAGTCACCCCAAATCTTGTAACCCTTTCGGAACTCTTGTAGTGACTCCCAAACCCGACGAAAGTCTTCATCGGCGGCAGCCTCAGCAGAGACGACTTCATNCCATGCTGTCTNAAGGGCAGCGAGTATCTCNGGGNTCCAACGATGGAGCGTCACGCCTTTTGACTGCAGTTCCTGTAATGCAGGAAACTGAATGGCTTCTCCTTGGGCGAGGCCACGGAGNAGGCTTTCCCTACAAACAGCGTTGATTATCTCTTGTTGGNTGCTNGTAAGGCTCTTCCAGTTGTCCAGATTAATCATCAATTCGCCCATACTCATCGGTTGATGCCACCCAGGGAAATAGTAATGTTTTGCGACTTGGTAGAAACCTAGATCTAGGTCAATTGCAGGCATTGAGAACTCGGTGGCATCAATAGTTCCGAGTTCCAAGGCGGGGAAAATATCACCCCCAGCCAGCAGTTGCGTGGATACACCAAGCTTCTCCATGACTTTGGCGCCCAGTCCGAAAAATCTCATCTTCAGTCCCCTGAAGTCCTCTAGTGAGTTGATTTCTTTTCTAAACCAACCAGATCCTTCTGGTGAGATGAGGTTGCAAGGCTGAGAATAGATATTGTGGCGGGCGTAAATCTCTTGCATCAGTTCAAGGCCACCGCCGTAGTACATCCATGCAAGTCCTTCTCCTGCGTTTGGTCCAAATGGAACAGCGGTGAAGAATTGCAGAGCAGGAACCTTACCAGCCCAGTAGCCAGCAGCAGTCCATCCCGCGTTCACGGACCCCGTCGATACAGCATCAAAAATCTCCAAAGGGGGGACTAACGCTCCAGGTTCAAAAAACTTTAACTCCATAGTACCGCCTGACAAGGTACCGACACGTTCCTCGATTAGGTGTCCCTGATCTCCAAGTTGAACCAAATTGCCAGCAAAACTGCTCGCCATTTTCCAACGAATTGGCTCTACTTCCGGTTGGTTGCTTGTTGTAGCTTCTTCACCATCAACGGAAACCGTTGTCTCTGATCCCGGAATCGCAAAGATACCGATCATCAGGCCAACGATCAGGCCGATCACGCCAATGATAAGTGTGGGTCCTTTCATTTTCTGGCTCTCCCATGGCGGCATGGCCGCTTTCGTTCAAAAACTGGTTTGTAAACAAAAATTCTTGAGGCTGCCACCGGACTGGTGGAAAAGGTCAGCCTATTTGTTCGCATTTAGCCCGCTTCTGGGTGTTTCGGCAAGGATGCAATCAAGTTTCTACGGACTGTGTTGTTTTTATTCAATTTGATTGAGTAAATCTAAAAGTTTGTCGGCGCAAACTTGGTCAAATATACCGTCAATTTGGTTGGGCCTAAAGTGTCTTTGAAATGCTATTACCACCTTTTCAGTGTCGGTATCATACCTCCCTGTCTTCTCTAACTGATATCCGAATACGGCGAGACACCGTTGCACTTCTGCAACTTGGGTACTTTCTGCACCCAGTTTTAGTGCCGTCTTGTTGGTGTCCATGGCGTGCTTTCTGATGGGCCACAATCCTATTCCCTTTGAAGCTAAACGATGCCAATCAAATAACTCTCCAGGATCCCGTTTTCTAAATGGCGCAACATCAGAATGCCCCAGTATTCGGTGATCGGGGATTAGATGGCGGGTTCGTATATCAGCGATGAGGTTTTCGAGAGCGATCATTTGTCCCTCCGGGAAAACCGTATAATTTAGTTCGTGGCCGGGATTAACCAATTCTATACCAATCGAAAGACTGTTTATGTCTTTTTCACCACTCCAATGACTATCACCTGCATGCCATGCGCGGTGGGATTCTTGTACTAGTTGATAAGAAGTACCATGTTCGTCGATGAGGTAATGGGAACTGACTTTACTTTTTGGATCACACAACCTCTCAAGTGCCGTGGCGGCATCTCTCATGCCAGTATAATGCAGGACTAGCATATCAACTGCAAAATGACTTGGACGGATATCAAAGCTAGGAGACCAATGTTGGGTCAGTTTCAGGTCAGGCATGGGAAAATAGTTTGTATTTGTAATGGCCAGTAGTTTCTACCACTCAAATTTAATTTCGTCTTGTTCAATTGGTTTTAGTCGTAGGAAGNGATTATATTTTTCTTGTTATTAAAAGNCGTTGATGGCCCAAACTCAGTCCTAGCAGTAACAGTCCGGCNAGATCACTTTCGATTCCAGGTCGCATTAGAGCTATGGCCGAGCAAAATAAAATCGAGCGAAAGTACACATTAATGGGCAGTAAGAGGTACCCGTGGAGCGAGGATGCCAGGCAAATTACTCCCAGTANTGCTGTCAAGACGGACCAAGCAACATTGNNCCAGTAACCGATCAAAAGCAGGGACGGTCCAAACACAAACATGAATGGAATTATATACCCAGTAGCTGCCAACTTGATGGCAGCTATTCCTGATTCCCAAAGTCCCGCTCCAGATANCCCGTTAGCAGCGTAAAGGGATATTGCTACTGGTGGAGTAATTACCGAGAGTATTGCAAAATAGAATACAAAGAGATGCGCAGCTTCGCGAGGTACTCCGAGATTCACCAGTGCTGGTGCGAGTAAAGCGGCCTGAACGATATATGCAGGAGTCGTGGGGAGGCCCATTCCAAGAAGGATCCCTGCAACGGCAGTTAAGATCAAAGCTACTAGCAAGTTTCCTCCACTAAANCCACTTGCTACTAACTGAGTAAATTCTATCCCGATGGCTGTTTGGGATATTACTCCAATCACGATACCTGCACTTGCACATGCACCCGCAACAATAAGCGTGTTGCGGATACCTGTAATTAGGGCGTCGGGTACCGTTCGCCATGAAATTTCTTGGCGTGTAGTTTTGCCCAACAACGCGACAGGAAGAACTGAGAGCAGGCCACACAGTGCTGCGTAGGGAGGACTATAACCAGCAAATAGTACACCCACAATTATCGCGAGAGGAAGGAACTGATGTCCACGTGTTTTCAAGACCTCGGACATTTTGGGGAGATCTGGTTTCGGAAGGCCCTTTAGGCCGATGCGTTTCGCTTCAAAATGAACCGCAAAAAATACCGCAATAAAATATAAAATTGCTGGAACGATAGCGATGGAAACCACAGTCAAATAGCTGACGGCTAACAGTTCAGCCATAACAAATGCTGCTGCCCCCATTATCGGGGGCATAATCTGCCCACCAGTAGAAGCTACGGCCTCAACCGCACCTGCGAAAGCCGGTCGGTAACCGATTTTTTTCATCATGGGTATGGTGAAGGTTCCGGTTGTCATAACGTTTGCCGTAGAACTTCCAGAAATAGTTCCAAACATTGCGCTTGTCACACAAGCAACCTTGGCGGGGCCACCTGCCGACCCGCCAGCCAGCGCGAGAGAGAAATCCCGAAATAATCTTCCGGTTCCGGAATGTTCTACAAGGGCACCGAATAAAATAAACAAGACCATGTAGGTGGCCGAAACATTCAGAGGTATTCCAAATATGCCCTCGGTGGTTAAATACATCTGGTCGATTAATTGTCCGTATGGAATTTGCTCAACAAGAAGGGCATAAGCAAGAAAGATGACTGCAGTCAGTGGAAGTGCAAGACCAATGACCCGACGTGTGGCTTCAAGCGTAACGACAATAAGTGCCGTTCCCAAAAAAAGATCTGCCAGGTTTAAATCATCTACATAAGCGAAGCGGTCCAGTACATAGTCATGGTTTATAAAGATGTACCCTATGGATGAAAGTGAAAAAAGCAGTAGCGTTCCATTTATGGCAACATTTATTTCGTTCGATAAACTTTTGGAACTGGGATACCAAAGAAATACTAAAATCAATACCAGCAAAAGATGCGTTCCTCGAAAATAAAAAACGGAGGGCACGCCAAACAGTACTACGTAAAAATGATAGACCGCCATCACAACAGCGATGATGGCAGGGATATGCGAAAACCTCAGATTTAACGTCATCCGAGCAGTTCAACATACCCAGTTGCGTTGAAACTATTCAATGCCTTGTTCTCTATAAAACCGAGCCGCTCCGGGATGCATTGGTACTCCCACGTCTTTTGCCATGATGCTTAAGTCATAGTCTGTCAGCATTGCTGTTACGGCGCTCAATTCTGCGCCTCGTTTAGCCAAGGCTGATGTTATTTNGTACGCTAGCTCTTCTGATACGTGNCCGCAGTTTGCAAGCATGTGCATTTGAAAACTNGCNGTAGGTATATCTTGATCTTGTCCGGTGTAAGTTCCACTAGGTATAACTGCACGACTCCAGCCAGGNTTTTTTTGTTTTAGTCTCTGGAATTCAACATCAGGAATGGGCAACAATTTTATTCGTCGGGCGGTAGCCAAATCAAGAATTCCTGCAGCAGGCACAGAACTTGCCACAATAAAACCGTCTATCTGGCCATCTTTCATCATATTTACTTGGTCGCTGAGTGATGCAAAATTTATTTTACCAAGATCATCGTAAGTTAGGTTGTAAATACTTAGTATATCTCGGGTAGCCACTTCGGTGGTATTTCCCCTCGGTAATGTTGCTAAGGCTTTTCCACGAAAATCGGCCACACTTTTAATGGAAAGGTCAGTAACTGGAATCTGAGCAAATTGGTAGTAAAAAGCTGCTATATTACAGAGGCCTGTGATCTTTGTTTTGAAAGGCGGACGACCATGGATAGCATCGACAGTTGAAATAACATTACCCCATGCAAGTTGAGCCTTTCCGGTCGCTATTCCTTTTATATTGATTAAACCGGCGCCGGGACGGATAACAATNTTCAACCCATCAATTTCTTGTTCCAATAATTGTTTGACGGCGCCGCCCAACGGGTACCAGGTGCCGCCGGCNGGCCCGGTCATGAAGGTTAGCCGTTGGGAGTGAGCGGGAGAACCTAACGTAAAGCCCATGACCAATAAGACGGCCAAAGTGGNTCGCACTTTTTGCATTGCTTTTCCTATCTGCATCCAAGCACAAAAGTTATAATTTAGATGAAANTACGTGTATAAGTGGCTATTTATTATTGNNAATAGTCCTTTTTATAATTATCANTCCAACTCTACACTTGTGATGGCACGCACGTTTTCAACATCTGCATTGCCGCCAGACAAAATGACAGCAACCCGCTTGGATTTCATTTGTTCCCTTTCCTGGAGTAGAGCGGCGTAGGCGGCGGCTCCGGCCGGCTCGGAAAGGTTGTGTGTGTCCCGTAATAAATAAGCCTGCGCCCGCAATATTTCTTGGTCGCTGACNGTTACAATTCGNGCCGCGTTCTTGTTTATGAGATCNACNGCCTGGGGATCTGGNACACGAGTGGCTATTCCGGCTGCAAATGTGTCTACTCGATTTGTTGAAATAGGTTTTTGTGCGGCAAAGGACAGTGCATAGCACGGAGCTCCCTCCGATTGTACTCCCACCAATTCCGTGCTTAGGTTCAACGCATTTCGGGCGGAAATTAATCCACAAAGCCCGGTGCCAAGGCCCACAGGAGCATANATACAATCTAAGGGATCCACATTCTTGAATAATTCTAGCGCGTAGGACGCCACGCCTTTAACCAAATCCGCGTGAAAAGAAGGTATCATATGTAGGTTTCGGTCTACCGCCATTGTTTTCGCGTGGTCGGAAGCCTCTTGGAAATCAGTCCCGTGGACTATCACTACAGCGCCTTGGGCGGCCATGGCCCGATTTTTTTCAGGGTTATTTCCTTCGGGAACTACAACGATTGACTGTAAGTTTGCCGCGTTAGCGGATACCGCCACGGACTGTCCATGATTACCGGTGGTGGCCGCAATAACCCCAGTGCATCTAGGTTCACGCNNNTTCAATGCATGCATATATACTACTCCACCNCGAANCTTAAANGCTCCTGTTGGAGTATGGTTTTCATGCTTCACCCAAACCTGGCAGCCAGAATGGGTTGCCAATAAGGGCCAGGCGTACTGTTGAGTGGGCGGCACAACTTGGTTTACTAAGTCAGCTGCTGTTAACAATTCTTCCTTAGAAAAATGCAATTTGAATTCCCCTATTGATTTGGGTGACTTTATGATGTCTGAGTAGGGATGGGCAAGTCGTAGAAGAGGAATCTAAAAGGATGTTCTCAGGTTTCCACAAAGAGAAAATAAAAGTTACCGGTACTGAAATTAATCTAGTCCGTGGCGGTGAAGGTCCCCCCTTGCTTTTACTTCATGGTTATCCTCAGAGTCACATAATGTGGCACAAAGTTGCTCCGTCTTTGTCAGAAAAGTTTAATTTGATAATACCAGATCTCAGGGGCTACGGCGATAGCGGCACGCCAGATATAGATGAAGAGCACTATAACTATTCCAAAAGAGCGACCGCGTTGGATCAAGTTGAGCTGATGACAAAATTGGGCCACGATCAGTTTATGGTGGCTGGCCATGATCGTGGAGCGCGCGTTGCTCATCGAATGGCACTCGACTACACAAATAGGATCATTAAATTGTGCGCGTTGGACATTGTCCCTACTCATCGAATTTTCGCCGACACCGACAAACGATTGGCTACGATGTACTGGCATTGGTTCTTCTTAATCCAGAAGTCACCAGTCCCCGAAACCCTGATAGGGAATAATGTGGAATTTTATTTGCGCACGCAATTTGGGGCTTGGGGTAAGAGGAGCGATTTTGTGACGGAAGAGGCATTTGCCGAATATTTACGATGCTTCAAAAACGCAAGGGTTCTGCAAGCAACCTGCGAGGATTACAGGGCTGGCGCTTCTATAGACCTTGTCCATGATGAATCTGATATGGATCAAAAGGTGACTTGTCCAATGCTTGTACTTTGGGGTGCGTATGGGGCCATGCATAAAATATATGATGTGGTTGAAATATGGAGAGAGAGAGCAGCAGATGTCCGGGGTTGGGCAGTTGATAGTGGGCACTTTATCCCGGAGGAGGCACCGAGCACCATTTCAGAGGCATTTATTGAATTTTTTGGGGAATGAATATCGGTTTAATGTAACGAGTTTTTTCTCTGGAATGTGAGACCTTCATTTAAATAAAAAGGAATCTCTTCTTAACATGTGAAAACTGGTATGCTCACGTGCGTCGGTCTGATCTGAGTTAAGCCCTGTGTCCGTACCCGCGCTAAAGAGATATGTTTTTCTGCTGACTTGGTGGTAACGGTGTATGAACGGCACGACAAACGAGAGTGTAAAAAACGGTGGCGACGAGGCAAATGATCAATCTACGCGTCGTCGCGGGATATTGGGGCGATTTCGCAANTATTTTCTAACTGGTATTATAGTAACTGCTCCCGTCGGCATAACTATTGCGTTGGCTCTTTGGGTCATTAATTGGATCGACGGAAAAATTGTTCCGTTAATTCCTCAGGCCTACAATCCACAGCTTCTTTTCCAAAATTATATCGGAATTCATGTGCCGGGGATCGGTCTACTGGTAGTTCTTGTTGGTCTGACTGTGATTGGTTTTTTAGCAGCAGGGCTCGTTGGAAGAGTGTTGGTTCGGACAGGAGAGACCCTGTTAACCAGAATGCCTGTAATCCGGAGTGTGTATAGTGCACTCAAACAAATATTTGAAACTGTCCTCCGGTCCTCNTCCCGTTCGTTTCGCGAGGTAGCNTTGATCGAGTATCCACGTCGTGGGATTTGGGCTNTTGGCTTTATAACAACGNCCACCACTGGCGAGGTNCAAAACGATATANCTGAAGATGTGGTNAATGTTTTTNTGCCNACTACNCCAAACCCTACNTCTGGGTTTCTTCTTTTCGTNCCAAGAAAAGACATAATTGTATTGGATATGAGCGTGGAAGAGGCNATTAAAATGGTTGTTTCNGCGGGGATNGTTACTCCNNCGCAACGGCAGNCANNCGACACAACAAGTGCTATCAAAGTNGGAACGNNGGAGTTGGTNGATGCCGATAAACCGCGAGGNGATACATCCTAAAGNATNCTTAAATNCNTGCNCTGAATTCNACTATCCTGACCTAAGNAGATTCACCACGGTATCTCTTTCAAACAAATAAAGTAAAATTCGCAGNGCCTTGCCACGNTCGGTACTTAAANCTTCATCTTTTGACAATATTAGCTTGGCATCATCCTGGGCGATCGTCAGTAGCTCCTGGTGTGCGGGAAGCTGAGCGANACGAAAACTGGGTANTCCNCTTTGNCGGGCTCCCAGAAGTTCTCCTGCACCGCGTAATCGAAGATCNTCTTCCGCAATTCTAAAGCCGTTGTCGGTTTCACGAAGTATGTTAATTCGAGCTCTGGCTGTTTGTGAAAGGGTCGGTGCAAATAACAGTAGGCAGCTTGAGGGCTTACTTCCGCGTCCCACTCTTCCGCGTAATTGATGTAGCTGTGCAAGGCCAAAGCGCTCCGCGTGTTCTATCACCATGACGGTGGCCTTGGGAACATCGACCCCGACCTCGATAACGGTCGTTGCTACCAAGATATCTAGTTCCCCTGCAGCAAAATTTGACATTGTGGCGTGTCTCTGGTCTTCGGCGTGGCGTCCGTGAACTAGTCCAACTCGTCCGCCAAAGTATCCCTTTAGGAACGAAAATCTTTCCTCTGCTGCAGCCAAGTCGAGCAAAGCAGAGTCTTCTACTAAAGGGCAAACCCAGTATATCTGCCCACCGTTTGCAATTTCCCGCTTGATTGAAGCTATCACTTCTTCTAGCCGATCAATCGGAATTGCCGCTGTGGATATTTTTTGCCGGCCAGAAGGTTTTTCGGTAAGTTGAGAGACGTCCAAATCACCGTACGCCGTCATCATCAAAGTACGCGGGATGGGTGTTGCTGTCATAACCAAAAGGTTCACACCCGTACCTTTGTTCTGCAGATTTAGTCGTTGATGGACACCAAACTTGTGTTGCTCATCTATTACGGCTAGTGCAAGGTTTTNAAAAGAGACATCGNTTTGAAATACCGCNTGTGTCCCAACAAGTATAGATATTTTNCCTTNANCCAAATCAGCTAGAATNTTTTTNCGAGAATCGGTTTTTATTCNCCCAGATAGAAGCGAACAAGATACGCCAATCGNTTCCGCTAAAGNCGCAATGGTTTTAAAGTGNTGTTGGGCCAGAATTTCTGTGGGTGCCATGAGGGCAGNTTGTCCNCCGGNTTCAACGGCTTTTAGCATGGCNAAAAATGCNACGATTGTCTTTCCACTACCGACGTCGCCATGNAGAAGGCGAACCATTNNCCATTCCGTNAACATATCGTCATCGATATCATTTAAGGCTTGGAGTTGAGATTTTGTGAGTGAAAATGGTAAGGTGTTAATAACTTGGCCCCGCAAGTGATCATTCCCAACAATACTTAAACCAGGAGATCTTCGAACATGTCGGCGCAACAATTGTATGGCTAGTTGGTTTGCTAAAAGTTCGTCATAAGCTAAACGCTGTCTGGCCGGCGAAAGTGGATTCAGCGATTCTGTCGTTAATGGGGTATGCACTGCTTTCAACGCATTTTGCCAGGAGTACCATTGGTTCTTTTTGAGAAATGCAAGATCGATCCATTCGGGTAAAATCGGAGCGCGAGTGATTGCGGTGGTCACCGCTTTTTGTAATGGTTTGGGCGTAAGACCTGAGGTAAGGCGGTAGACCGGTTCTTGCGCTGGCAATGCTTGGGCCTCTTCGGCAGTCATGATATGGTCCGGATGGGTGATTTGGATACTACCCTTATACTGCTCAATACGACCGCTTATTACTCGTGTCTCTCCCAACGGGAGTTGTGTTTCTAGATAGTCGAAACGCGCCCGAAAGAATACTAGTGTCAGGGCGCCGTCGTCATTTTCGCATAGTACCTTGTATGGTTGCCGACGATGACGGGGGATCTGGTGTTCTATAATCCTAACGGTAAAGGTCGCAATTACTCCAGCGGGGGCATCCGATAGTTTGGGTGTGAGGCTTCTGTCGATGAGTGAATGGGGAAGGTGGTACAGTAAATCGATTATGCAAGGACCAGCTGCTATCTCGACTAGCTTTGCTATCCTTGGGCCCAAGCCCTTTAGAGTTTTAATTGATACGAAAATTGGATCGAGAATTTTAGGTCTCATGGCTTACTGCGGGATGCCGTCGATAAAACACTAAATTAAGCCGCCATTTCTGTTGGCTGCTGTGTTGCAGGCTTCCCTCCATTGGGTCCTAGTTCCGTGACATCGTGCGTGGTAGGCGATGTCCCATATTTACTAACTTACCAGTTTTTGGTTTCGGTGTAGAATATTATGCTAAATAATGGTCAGTGGCTGACAGATGGCGTATTACACATTATATCATTTCGTCAGAATGATTGCTCTTAACGTATGTAGGAAAAAGGTATGGCAAGTGGACTTCCAGTCCGACACCGACGGATTCGATTTAGATCCTGGCACAGGGGTTCAAGAGAGGCAGATATTTTACTTGGTCGGTTTTGTGATCAGCACCTTTCAGAAATGAAAGAGGAAGACCTAGAGCAATTTGAGGCACTATTGGAGCAACCGGACCCAGACATATGGAATTGGGTCATCGGCCGGCAGAAAATCCCCGCCAACTTTGACCATACAGTCATGCGGCGTCTAAAGAAATATGCAACAAATTTAAAAATACAGTGATATCGCTAAAAGAGCATCTGGTGGCCCCAATAAGGATAGACATTGGCGGGGCACCTGAAGGTAGCGATGCGCTCGCCATTGCGGAATTTTTGTCTGAGAGTCCTACGCGGGATGTCTTGTACATTGCGCGAGATGAGTCTCGAATGCTGGCGATGGAAGATGCGCTACGTTTCTTTAGTCCAAACGAAAAGTTTCTGCGATTCCCGGCTTGGGATTGTTTGCCTTATGACCGCGTATCTCCGAAGAAGGAGGTCATTTCACGCCGTTTAAGAACTTTAATAGCTCTTTCAGATAGTTCTACTTCAGTGGATAGAAAGGTCTTGCTTACTACGTGCAATGCCGCAATCCAGCGTGTTTCCGGGGCATTAATNTCGGACACGGCCTACTTTCAATTAGAAGTAGCATCTTCTGTTAAGATGAATGANTTTANAGATTATCTTAACNGCAACGGCTACGTGAGAACAGGAACGGTAATGGAGCCGGGAGAGTACGCAATTCGAGGCGGTATTGTCGATNTGTATCCATCAGACTTCGATTTCCCGGTTCGAATTGATTTTTTTGGCGATACGATAGATTCGATTCGTGATTTTGATCCTCTCACCCAAAGAAGTACCGATAAGAGAGAAGTCGTTGAACTTATTCCAGGTTCTGAAGTTTTACTGGATGAAAAATCAATAGCACGTTTTCGAACCCAGTATCGTAACTTATTTGGTGCAATAACTGGCAACGATCCACTTTATGACTCTGTNTCCGAGGGACGACGCTATCCTGGAATGGAACATTGGCTTCCATTATTTCAAGGAGATCTTCGGAAGATTTTTGATTATTTGCCCAATGCAACAATTTTCTTCGACCATCTATTAGAACAGGCGCTGGAGGAACGAATAGCCCATATCAGTGATTTCTATAGTGCCAGGCTGGAAGCCNTGNCTACGTCATCATCCATTGATGCACCAGTGTATCGGCCAGTGCCAGTTGATCGGCTATTTCTTAGCAAAGAGCAATGGCAACGAGAGGTATCCTCACGGGCTGTTGGGGCGTTTTCAATATTTGATGCACCTAGTTCTGCACGTCCTAGTGTCAATCTAGGAGCCCGTTATGGTCGTGATTTTTCTCCGGAGCGTAAGCGAAAAGATACAGACCTTTTCAGCGAGGTTAGGGCACATATTAAGGATCATATTTCGCGTGGAAGAAAGGTAATAGTTACCTGCCATTCAGAGGGAGCGCTAGACCGTCTAACCCGCTTACTTGGTGAATTCGATATTGANATTGCGGGAAGATCCCGGACCTGGAAAGAAGTTTTGGGTGTTTCATCCACATCTGTTTCGCTGATCGTTCTTCCCGTTCAGGAGGGATTTGAAACAACAGAATACACCGTACTGAGTGAACAGGATATTCTTGGAGATCGGTTGGCGACCAGGGTAAACAGGGCACGTCGCGCCAAAAACTTTTTAACAGAAACCACCAATTTGTCGGTCGGTGACATAGTGGTGCACGTAGACCACGGTGTAGGTAAGTTTGAAGGCCTGGAAACGATTCAGGTGAGTTCAGCACCGCACGATTGTGTGAAATTGACTTATTACGGTGGCGACCGTTTATATCTTCCCGTCGAAAATATAGAGATGCTTGGGCGTTATGGGGCCGGGGATTCAGAGGTTAGGCTTGATAACTTGAGTAGTGCCTCCTGGCAGATAAGAAAGTCAAAGGTAAAGAAACAACTCCGTGATATGGCAGAGGAATTGATTACTACTGCAGCGGAAAGAACTTTAAAAGTGGGTGAAGCATTTGTGGTTCCAGATGGCCCTTACGATGAGTTCTGTGGGCGTTTTCCATTTATTGAGACAGAAGATCAACTTCACGGGATAGACGATTGTATATCGGATTTAACTGGTGAGGTGCCGATGGATAGACTGGTTTGTGGCGACGTAGGTTTTGGTAAGACAGAGGTAGCGCTGAGAGCTGCATTTGTAGCAGCTAGTGCTGGAAAGCAGGTGGCTATCGTTACTCCAACTACATTATTGTCTCGACAGCACTTCCAAACCTTCGAAGAAAGGTTTAAAGGGTTCCAGTTTTCAATCGGTCAATTATCAAGACTAGTTTCCTCTAAGGCAGCAAGAGATGTAAGGGAGGCTGTTGCGAATGGAGATATAGATATCATTGTTGGAACGCATGCTTTGTTGTCCAAATCAGTAACTTTCAAGGATCTGGGGTTACTAGTGATTGATGAGGAACAGCATTTTGGGGTTGCCCAGAAAGAAAGGTTGAAAGCCATAAAATCTGATGTTGACGTCCTGACGTTGACCGCAACGCCTATCCCGAGAACACTCCAACTGGCACTGTCCGGCGTCCGTCAATTAAGCATCATTGCCACCCCTCCTGTTGATCGTTTGGCAATACGGAGCTTTATTATGCCCTATGACAGAGTGGTTATCAGAGAGGCCATAATGCGTGAACATTTCCGCGGGGGACAAGTTTTCTATGTGTGCCCTCGGATAAGGGATATCGATGATGTTGCCACGGAACTAAGAGCCATAGTCCCAGAAATTAAGTTTATCATTGCGCATGGAAGGATGGCGCCAAGTCAACTGGACTCGGCGATGAACGCCTTTTATGACGGTCAATACGATCTATTACTATCGACTTCGATCATTGACTCAGGTTTAGACATTCCGTCTGCAAATACTTTGGTCGTCCATCGTGCGGATCGGTTCGGGTTAGCCCAATTATATCAACTGCGAGGAAGGGTAGGTCGTTCTAAGACCCGTGCCTACGCTTATTTTACCGTCGCGGGAAAAGACCTACTTAAAGGTGAAGCGCTGAAGCGACTTGAGGTCTTGCATAAGCTGGACAGCCTCGGTGCTGGGTTTTCTTTGTCAAGCTACGATTTGGACATACGGGGTGCAGGAAATCTTTTGGGAGAGGAACAATCTGGGCACATTAGAGAAATCGGAATAGAACTCTATCAACAGTTGTTGAATGAGGCCGTGTTGGAGGCGCGCGGGCCTTCCAATTCCGATGTTGAAAATCAACAGTGGTCCCCTCAAATCCAGATTGGAGTTGCTGTACTTCTTCCAGGAGACTATGTGCCTGATTTAAGCGTCCGACTGGCACTCTACCGCCGGTTAGCCGCTATTGAGGAGGCAGATGAAATAGACGGTTTCGCTGCGGAACTCATTGATCGATTTGGTCCATTGCCAGAGTCAGCCGAATATTTATTACGAGTGGTGCGTATCAAGCAGTTGTGCCGTCGGGCTTCGATTGATCAAATCGACGCCGGGCATAAAGGTGCTGTGTTGGGATTCCGCGACAATGTTTTTGCGGCCCCTGAGGAGTTAATAAAATTGATTTCTGAAAGTAACGGAAAACTCCGTGTAAGACCCGACCAAAAACTTGTTTTTAGTGAGGAATGGCCTACTGCTGAGACACGTTTTGTTGGTCTTACAAACTTAGTGGGAAAAATGATCAGCCTAATTTCTACAAATTCTGGAGATCCTTTCGATGCCTCCGATTGAGTGTTGATCCGACAGCAGACCTCTTACCTATTATAGTATTCAAGCAAACGACACGAGTCGGGAAAATCTTTAGAACATAAAACTTGTTTCGAGATTATCGAACTAAAAGAAATCTAAAGTTTTATCATATTAGTTAGCAGGATAACTCTTTGGCGGCATCGAATACTTGAAGAAATACCTCGGATTCCTGGGCGCCAGAAATCGCGTACTCTTCAGCGATAATGAAACACGGGACGCCCGATACACCAAGTTTTCGGGATTGGAGGTCATGACCTCGCACCAATTCGATATCCTCACTAGACTCCATATATGATCTGACATCTTCACCATCAAGACCACTTTCTGCTGCGATCTTAATCAAATGGGCTATAGATCCGATATCTATTCCATAAAAAAAATAACTTTGGAAAAGATTCTCTGCGACGACGTCTTGTTTGTCATGCCTTCTTGCATAATGAAGCAGCCGATGAGACTGAAGGGAATTTGGCATTCGTTTGATATCGTCCAACTGGAGATCCAATTTTTCGCCTACGCTAGCTTGGTCCACAGCTCGATAGATATCCTTCGCCCGTTCTGAACTTCCGAACTTTGCCTTCAGATATATTTGTCTCTCTATGCCATCTGGTGGCATTTCAGGATTTAACTGGAAGGGATGCCAAGTAATTTCGGCGGTTATATTAGGACGCATAGCCAATGCCCGTTCTAATCTTCGTTTCCCAATAAAACACCAAGGGCATACAGTGTCAGAGATTATGTCAATCTTCATATTTTACAAATCCATCGACTATGCGCATCATTGAATATGGGACAAAACTGTATAACAGTCGGTGATCATTCCGTCAGCCATGTTGGCTATAAAAATGGTACTTTTCAATAAAGATCTGGAGATTCATTTTGGTCACCCACGATACAAAACTTAGTATTTATGAAACTGGGTTGGATAAGGACTTGGCCAATCATGTTTCGCTCAGTCCCATAAGCTTCTTGCGACGTTCTGCAGAGATTTACCCTGCGAAGACTGCAATTATCTATGATAGCTACCAGGTAAGTTATGAGAATTTTTATGCAAGGTGCTGCAAACTGGCTCAAGCTCTTAGGAAAATTGGGATAGGAATTGGTGATACCGTTGCAGTAATGGCACCTAACGTTCCAGCAATGCTTGAGTGTCACTACGGCGTTCCAATGACTGGTGCAGTCTTGAACACAATTAATATCCGCTTGGATGCGACGACAATTAGTTTTGTGCTTAGGCATTCAGAGGCCAAAATACTCTTGGCAGATCGAGAGTATGGATCAGTTGTTAAACAAGCGTTGGAAGGTCTGAAGATAAAGCCAATAGTAGTTGACATTGTAGACCCTAAGATAAGAGGAACTTCGATCGGTGATCAAGATTATGAGGAGTTGATCGCAGAGGTCTCCGAATCAGACGAATCATCATTTCCTCCTCCGGCAGATGAATGGGCTGCAATTTCACTTTGTTACACCTCTGGGACAACTGGTAATCCGAAGGGCGTTGTAGGGCACCATCGGGGCGCATACTTGAATAGCGTTTCCGCGATTCTCGGAACGGGCCTAACTAGTAAGACAACATACCTTTGGACCTTGCCAATGTTCCATTGTAATGGGTGGTGCTTCACCTGGGCTGTTACTGCGGTTGCCGGCACCCATGTTTGTTTGCGAGAAGTTGCTCCTACTGAGATTTTCGAGACTATAAAGAAGCACAAGGTAAATATGTTTTGCGGAGCACCTGTGGTTCTGGGTCTGTTGCTGAACGCGCCTGAAGAAGCTCGTAAGACTTTCGATCACAAGTGTCAGGTATTTACAGGCGGTGCTGCTCCTGCAAGCACCGTCATATCTGGTATGGAGCAATTGGGTTTTACGGTGACTCAACTGTACGGACTGACGGAGACTTATGGTCCATCACTGATGACTGCATGGCAAGATGATTGGAATAGTCTCAAATTGCAACAGCGAGCAAAATATATGGCAAGGCAAGGGGTGACGTATCCATTAACTACGCAGGCGATGGTTGCTGATCCAAATACAATGGCTAAGGTTCCTTCAAATGGCCAAGTAGTGGGCGAAGTTATGATTCGCAGTAATACCGTTATGAAGGGATATCTAAAAAATTCGACGGCCACTGAGGAGGCATTTAAAGGAGGTTGGTTTCACACCGGAGATTTAGCTGTATGTCACTCTGACGGCTATATTGAAATAAAGGATAGGGCAAAGGATATAATAATATCAGGTGGCGAAAACATTTCCTCATTAGAAATTGAGGAAGTGCTATATAGCCATCCTGACGTTTTAGAGGCTGCAGTAGTGGCTCGGCCTGACGTAAAGTGGGGAGAGACACCTTGCGCTTTTGTATCGCTGAAATTGAATACGGAAGGCTTAAGAGAGGGTGACTTGATCGAATTTTGTAGAACAAGGATGGCCCATTTTAAGGTGCCAAGGACCGTAATTATCGGTGAATTACCCAAAACAGCGACGGGAAAAATTCAGAAATTTGCTCTGCGTGAAACGGCAAAAGTTTTATAAGAGGCAGTAACTAGTAGTTTGGACTTTTTAAGCTTTCTATCTACTTNGTTGAATATAATTGACGATTTGAGTTAGATGAACGGTCAAAGATGGTGGTTTCCCCGGTAACTAGAGCATCCAATAATATGCCTGATGTTCCGTATCGTCTGGACGGTAAGGTCGCTTTGGTCACAGGCGCATCGCGTGGCTTGGGACGTCATTTTTCACGTACTTTGGCTCGATCTGGGGCCAAGCTAGCGGTATGTGGAAGATCCCCCGATTTATTAAAAAGTCTGGTGCAAGAAATTTCGCACGCAGGAGGGACGGCCAAGTATTTTATTCTTGATGTGACAAATTCCGGCAGTGTCACCGAGGCCGTGACAGCTGTGAAGAATGAATTTGGAAATATAGATATTTTGGTGAATAACGCGGGTATAGTGGTTGCGAAATCGGCCCTAGAACTTGACGAGGACGAATGGGATTCTGTCTTAGATACCAATCTAAAAGGACTATGGCTTGTAGCGCAGGCGGTTGGGCGAATAATGGTAAAAAATAGTACAGGCGGTAAGATCATCAACATCGCCTCTGTCGCTTCAACCACAGTACTTGGAAAGGTAAGTAGCTATTGTGCGTCAAAAGCTGCTGTTTCACAGCTCACCCGAGCTCTGGCAGTAGAATGGGCGAGGTACGATATTCAGGTGAATGCAATTGCCCCAGGCTACATACGAACCGATATGAATAAAGCATTTTTCGAATCTGCTACGGGAAATAGAGTGATTGAACGAATTCCTCAGAGGCGAATTGGCAATCCAGAGGATGTAGATGGTGCATTACTGTTATTAGCTTCGGATGCCTCTCGCTTTATGACTGGTAGTACTATTTTAGTGGATGGGGGACATGATGCTTCTTGAAACCGACCTAGATGCTGTTTGTTGCATAAGAGGCGTTTGGTAGAAGAATCTATTTAGACTCGCTGTCTTGCAGTTCTTTGTAGACTTTGCAGCAAGTAGAATTTTTTCGATGACACTCAGAGGAATACATAAATGCTATATCGTGAGTTTTCTGATCAAGAGTCAATCGATCAACAATACAATCCATTATCAACCGCAAGCGATGCAGGAGATATCATTGCTGGCTGGGAGCAGAAGAGCGCACTTGCCCGTAAAGTTCTAAAGGGACATCTTGGCCTTAGATTCGGTCCTACGGTTAGCGAATTTCTAGATATCTTTCCATCTGGCAATGCAAAAGCGCCTCTGCACCTTTTTATTCACGGGGGATATTGGCGCCGGTTTACCGCCCGTGATTTTTCATTTGTTGCGCCAGGGCTTGTTGAAGCGGGAATAAGTGTGGCTGTGATGAATTACGCCTTATGTCCCGCGGTTACAGTGCGGGAGATAGTGCGGCAAACCCGTTCAGCTATTTTTTGGTTAAAGGAAAATGCGGCAAAATATGGGAGTGACGCAACTCGCTTGTCAATCTCCGGCCATTCGGCGGGAGGACATCTACTTGCTATGGCGCTTTCGACGGATTGGCCCAGGGATTACGGTATTCCTCAGGAATGTATTGGGGGAGCATGTGCCATTAGTGGAATCTTCGACCTTGCCCCATTGCCGTATAGCTATTTGCAACCAAAACTCCAGTTGTTTGCGGATGACGTTCAGCATTTAAGCCCAATCCGGCGTATCCCAAACCAAGCACCGGACTTGACTGTAATGGTAGGAGATGAGGAGACCGACGAATTTGTTCGACAGAGTCGGGATTTTTTAACTACCTGGCAAGACAAAGGTCTTGCTGGGAATTGGGAACTTATTCCTGGAGCGCATCATTTCAATATTCTTGATGGTTTTGAGGATAGCGCCAGTCGTTTGTTTAAAACTGTTTTAGATATTACAAACATTTAGAAGGCTAATGTTATGTATACTAGTAATTAAAAGAAAGTAATAAAAAAGTATACTATCACTATGTGTCGTGGACGTGTTTTCTTGGATATAGGATAGATGAATTAGTTTAAGGTGANGGCGAATCGAGTGTGACAAAAATCGAACGATATTTGGTGGATGGACAACATGAACCTGTGAGCCATTATTGCCATGCNGTAAGGTATGGAGAACGTATCTGGATATCTGGCATGGTAGGGATCGATGAAAGTGGGAACGTGCCAGAGGATACTGTAGAACAATTTGCAATCGCTATGAAAAATTTTGATTCTGTTCTACGAGCAGCAGGGGCAGGGGCCGAAAATGTGGTTAAAGTGACGGTATTTGTGACTGANATTAGCGACCGTTCTCGGATAAATCCCATCCGTCAGGAATATTTTGGAGAACATCGTCCGGCATCAAGTTTATTTGAAGTGAGCAACCTCGTTCTTCCGGAACTAAAAGTAGAGATAGAAGGTGAGGCAGTTATATTTGATTAAAAAGAAGGCATAGATGCTGGAGATCTCAAGTCAGTTGGACCGGGAAATCTTGTAATTTACATTTAAATCAAACCATTGAGTATCTTGTGTAAGCACTTGAGCAAATTGTGCAAAAGGGGCTTCCTCGATAATAGCCTGTTTGGCGGCANGTATTAGGAGACNAGACGCGGTTGATTCCTCCGAAACCTTTATTTCTAGGAGTTCTCCGTTAGCATCNATTTTGATTTTCATAAAAACTCGCCCTTCTTCCCGCCGGTTTAGGGCCCGCTGGGGATAATCTCGCCGAGCTCTTACAGTAATNGCGTCATGCAATACACTTACATAGCGGTCTATTGCATTTATGGAGTCTTGATCTGTAGTTGAATTTTGCTCGATATTGCTTTGAGCAGGTGCAGCAATAGCCAAGTCTTTTCTCTTTTGAGTCGGCCTTTCTGGCGGACTTGGTAAAGTAGCCATAGGGTCTACAGTTTGTATTGNAGCGTTTGATGGAATGGGGCTTGGCCGAATTGTTTCGAAGGGGGGGGCAGCAGGAGTGTTAGATACCGCCAACTGGGNCGGAATAGGTGATAGAGGTTGGACGANGTCTTTTTCTTTCCGAAGTTTGTTTNGTAGANTTTNAGTAGTCGATGACTGGACTTCTTTCAAAGGGGATAGTGCTACATTTATTTCTGGCGNACGGGAGTCTAGGAGCGGTAATACGGTAGGTTCTATCACTTGCAACTTTGATATGTCATTGGAAGTTATATTGGTTTGGTCAAGTTCCGTCACTTGTGTCGGGATGGTGGTCTGTGGTGGGTCTATTTGTGTGGGTACATCCTGTCGTCTTGTTTGATTCATATTCTCGACATTTGAGATGTTAACGTCCAGTTCGACGGGTGGATTGATGGNGAGTGTTTCTAGAGCACGGATCGTTTCGGGCGTAGTGNTAGGTTCTTTGNNGCTAGCTGTCTCTATCAAAACTTCAGTTGGCCGTGGTTCTATATTTAGGGCTTGAACCGTTGTTGGAAGAAGTTCGCGGACTGCCTTAACCTCCACACGTTGCTCAGTAGGAGGCGTCAATTTAGGGTTTGGTTGCTCAANATATGAAGGGGCTTCATATCNGTCTTCATCATGCTCAAGTGCAGTCAATTCCAGATGAAAAACTTTCTCCCTAGGTTTTTCGGTCACCACGGGCGGAGTGTAAATCACAACGAATAATAGGGTGCAGTGAAGTACTATCGAAACAACGATAGCAACAAAAGTGTTAATTGAAGTTATCGATTTCATCTGAAGGTGTTCGGTTGGGTGGCCAGCGCAACCGCCTCAATCCCAGCGATTTTAGCTTGCCTAAGAACTGCAACTACGTCTTTAGTATTGGCTAATGCGTCGGCTCGAACCATCAATTCAGGTGGAGCACCGGCTTCTATTTCAGACACCAACAAATCNGAAAGTTCTGTAAGTGACGCCGCCACGTTATTTAAGGCGATTGTTCCGTCGCCACGTAACAATATCACGATAGGCACGGATTCATGGCTATCACCTTTNTCTGATTCAGGGAGTTGTATGTCAAATTTGTCTGGAGTGATTAGTGTGCTGCTAAGCATAAAAAAGATTAATAGGAGGAATACAATATTTATTAGGGGCACTAGATTGATGCCGTGTCGGATTCGTTGGCGCCCCTCAAATTGCATATTTTCGCTCATTTATCTGGCCTCAGGAGTAGCAAGGCGCAGGTTGTTCGTGCCTGCGGCGCGCACTCGGTCCATTATGCTCACTAAGGTTTGGACGGGAACCTCTGCTGCAGCTTTTATTGTTACAGGTCTGGTTTGGTCCCCCTGGATTCGGGAGGCAAGCTCGGTTTCGAGTTGCGGCATGGACAAACGAAGTCCGTTGAGACGGATAGTTCCGTCCACGACTACTTCAATATTTAACATTTCTTCGGCCGCATTGCCGCCCGTACTACTACCTTCAAGCATTAAATCTATTGCTTCAGGTTTTATAAAAGTACTNGCNAGCATAAAAAAAATGAGAAGTAAAAATACCACGTCAATCAGTGGGGCGACATTTAACTCCTGTTTGGTACGTTGGCGGCCTGAAAAGTCCATTCTGTTTTTAGTCCGGCACTATATTAATTGAAATGGTTGTAGGTCATCTTTTCGGTAACACGCTAAGCACACGAGTAACGGCGTCCTTCATTTCTGTGCGGACACTTTCCACGCGGCCTTCAAAGATGTAGAAAGCGGCCAAAGCTGGNATGGCNACACTCAACCCAAATGCCGTGGTTAATAGCGCCTCCCAAATGCCGCCTGCCAGTATTGCCGGATCAACCTTGGTCCCCGCACTTTCAAGTCGTGCAAATGCCTTGATCATCCCCAGAACGGTTCCCAGAAGGCCGAGAAGGGGGCTAAGATTGGCAATAACTTCTAACCCGCGTAAATAACTTTCTAAATTTCGNATTTCAGCCGATCCGACCCTGCTGATCTCAGTTTCGCGGTCCTCTTTAGAAGATGTAGGAGATGAAACCGACCGGATGGTTGTATCCATCACGTGTGCAATTGGATGAGAACTTGTAGAAAGTATCTCCAGTGCCGCCTCGTCACTCCCTTCCCGCAGAGTCCATATTGTTTGATCGATAAATTGAGTTCGTCCCAATCCCGATCTATAAAATTGATAGATTTTGACAAAGATTATTGCCAGNGCAAATATAGATAAGGCAAAAAGCACTACCATTACCGGCCCACCTTTATCCAGAAGGCTTATTCCGGTCGTAAGCATTAGAGCATCATCCATCAAGCACTACCTTCCTTGGTTGCATTTTCTGGTCAATTGAGTTTTATTTTTAAGCCCGCAAATGCAGCAAATGGTTGCCCCGGAGATAGAAAGGTCGGATCCACGATACCGCCAGGCAATTCATAAATTGGGACATCATTTCCTGTTTCTCCGAGCTGAGCAAAATTTTCATAGTTGGTATCAAATATATTGTCGATTGCTAGGTAGATGTCTGCACGATCGTTTATTTTGTAGTTGGAGCTAAAATTGAAAATTGTATGCCCTGAAGTACGTTTAAGTAAGTTTGCTTCGTCTCCACGTGCATAAACACCTGTTTTGGACAACATATCCAAACCTATAGTCCAGTTTCTTANAGGCTCATACGTTCCCCCAACTTTAAAACTATGTTGCGGTAAGCCTGGTATATTATCTCCAGGCTTGACAGTAATTTCCTTNTTTATCGCTTGGGGGTGATTTGCGGAGGCAATTTGAAATGTTGTTTCGTAGGTTGGCTCTANGAACGCGTAGCTGGTAGCCCAGCTAATACCGACAATTTTTCCTGATAGACTTGTATCAAATCCAGTCCGTTTCGTTTTGCCAACGTTCTTAAAGAAACCNGTTCCAAGTCCTACACCCGCACTTANAAAAATTATGTCGTTCTTATTCTCAAAACTATATGCATTGANGCTCCATTTTACTGGCGTAATCCCATCTAGGTATTTTCGGTGGATGTATCCACGAATTCCTGTTTCGAAGCCTTGCGAAATAACCTGGCTCAATGGTGGATCAGCGGTAAAAGCATTGGGCACCCGACACGGCACTGCCGGGTCTGCGCAAGAAAGTTCGACAGGGGAGGGTGCTCTGTTTGATTGTGCCCAATTNGCGTAAAACGTNGTGTNACTTATTGGCAANTTGTAAGTGAAACCTGCGCTTGGGTTAATTCTTCTAAANACGTGAGATCCGTTGAGNTCACCCTTTCTAGTCACCGAGAAGTTGGTGCGAAACTCATCGCTCGTGGTGATGTGGGCGAAGTTAAATCTACTTCCTAGGGTAATGGCCAGACCGTCATTCACGTAAAAAGTATCTGTAGCATAGAGACCATAGTAACGATTATGGGCCTGGAGATTAGTTGGCCCCTGTTCTCCAAACTCTTGTTCGACGTCGTNCAGTCCATCGCCCGACCCCGGGTTATTCGCAAATTCTAATTCNAGACTGGCGAAATTAATAATTGTTANNGGGTNGGCTTCTAGAAGGGTTCGGTCAGNTGATAGCGTCGCCAAAAATGATTCGTTATGAAATCTGGTGAGCCCGTANTCGGCACTTCCGCCAANAATAAATTTGTTGTCACGGCCGAATATATTGTTATCCACAGTAGTTTGGACGCTTGCCCCCCAGCCTTTGGTCATTGTTGAACTGGTGTTTGCTGCTCCAAAGACGCTGGCAAAAGCCGTAATCGGTTGCCCATCTGCGTCAAGGAGGATTTCAATCTTGTTANTGGCTTCCTCCTCTTCACATACAAAGTTACCCAATTGAAAGCTCACAGCTGAAATTGTAGACGCAGCCTGGGGGGCCGCAGTCAAAATATCGCCACTAGCCGCACTCGTTCGAATATTGGCATCAACAGTATTGGAGTTTCTGTCGTCATCAATCTCGCACGCTTGGGCATCNACTTCGTCCCCGTTGAACGTCGTCCGGATAAGACGCCGAAAGTACGTGTTTGCCTGAAGCGAAACAGTATCGTTGACGTAATAGTTGGCATTTAGCGTTGTAGAAAATAAGCTATTGTCTGTTATATCAGGCCATGTAAATACTGCCCTGCGGTTCTCTTCTAGAAGTTCGGCAGGTGCGAGACCAGCACCTCTCAGGTCGTTATCTGCGTGGGTGAAATCCCAAGTCACATCTACGTTGTCATATCGCAGAGCAATATTTGCGTAGGCTCTTTTAATATCCGATGGAGATCTATTCCGCCAGCCAGCTTCGAATTGCTGTTCTAGCGCCGTGTATATTGCAACATGTTCCGTGTTGTGACCCAATTGGAACTGAGCTCCTCCACGTTCAAAGTAGCCTCCATTGATATCAAGATTTACCCCGCTGAACTCAAACCCGTTTTTCAGGCCCAGCACGATAGCTCCACCGAGGGAATTCAATCCAAATATCGGATTACTGGAGATCACCTCGGCTCGTGAAATTGCCGCCTCGGGAATTAAGTCCCACTGCACCACGTCGCCGAAAGGCTCATTTACGCGTACACCATTCTGATACACTGCAAGTCCCTGCGGTTCACCCAGTAGCGGTGACGCCTGGAACCCCCGGTAGGTCAGATTTTTTTGGAACGGATTGCTTTGCGTGTCGCTAGTGTCGATGCTGGCTGCCTTGCTGTTTAGAAGAGCAGGTAGATCAATTGAGTAATTCTCGTTGTACTGGCCGGGATTAAAACTTTGTACTTTAGTCGGTATCTTATCGGTAGAGATTCCGGTCCCGGGCATAGGGGTGACCCCGATGATGTTTATCTCCGGGACTTCAATGCTTTCGGACTCCTGCGCATGACCTATCGCTGGAGCCAACACGGTCAGGGCGAGCAGAGGGGCCGAGATTAAAAATCTGTTTATAAGGCTCATATGGAAGTTACATATCGTCTATACAGCTAGATATGGCGTGTATACTGAATCAAATATTCAAGTACAAGCGTCTCACGTCAAGTATAGGAAAATAAAAATTTCAAATATTTTTGGTTAGCTATTTCAAATAATAAAGTATTATTTGGATAGTCTATGTTTTCTTTGTTATATTTTGCGCAAAACAACCAAAATGACTTTTATTATCTCTAAATTGGTTAATTACAACCATATTTTACTACTTGGAACCGTCAATCCCGTGTTTTTCCATGCGGTATCGCATTGTCATCCTGGTAACTCCGAGAACACGCGCCGCCTTGGAGATATTTCCTTTACAATCTGCGAGAGCCTTTTCAATCATGTCACGTTCGGCCGAAACCAATGTTTGATTCGGAGATGGCGCTGCCCCACTTGGGGACCGTAGCTCCGCGTCAAGAGGTTCGTTCGTTAGTCCAAGTTCCTTGGCACCGATGCTATTCCCACTCAGAAGAAGCACTGAGCGTTCTATTAAATACCTGAGTTCACGAACATTGCCTGGCCAATTGTAGTTGTCCATTGCCTCCAATGCAGACTCATCCAATATAATACCTTCACACCCGTACCGCCGTGACGTCTGCTTAGAGAAATAAGTAGCTAAGAGTGGGATATCCTCTCTTCGTTCTCGCAGTGGAGGCAATTCCAAAGTGAGGACATTAAGTCTGTAGAATAAGTCGGCCCTGAAACTTCCGTCATTTGCCATATTTGCCAACGGGCGATTGCTACTTGCGACAAAACGTGCCTTTACAACGCTTTCTTTGGTGCTACCAAGGGGTTGAGTCATTCTGTGTTCTATTACGTGAAGGAGTTTGTTCTGCAACGGTAGTGGAAGCTCCGAAATTTCATTTAAGAACAGAGTCCCATCTTCTGCGGTTTCAATGGACCCGACACGTTTTTGCAAAGGTGAACTAGCCTCGGGACT
>PAVD01000030.1 GCA_002712985.1 Rhodospirillaceae bacterium | reverse complement strand
GCTCCGATGACGATACCGAGAATGCCGATCAAAGTATAAAATATAGCCGCCCCTAATGTTAGCTCCTTCTCACCTGTTTCCTCACCGGATGCCGATTGCGCTCCACCGAGTCGTTCCTCGCGCCTCGAAGACCTAAAAGACCAAACAGTGTAACCAGCCAGACCTATCAACATCAGGATACCCAATAGTCCTGGTATCTTTTGGAAACAGCACAATACGAGGACGTAGATAACGGTAAAAACCAACAAAAGTTTGTAATCTCTACGCAGTTGTGTCCCGCCAGGTATTGCGAGCGTTTTGATCGCAGCCGCAATCCCTACTATCAGAAGAATATTCGCAACATTCGAACCCAAGACATTGCCTACAACAATATCAGGCGCCTCTTTCCACAAGGCCTGGATGCTAACCACCAGTTCTGGTGCCGATGTACCAAACGCAATTATGGTCATTCCAATCATCAATGGAGAGACGCCTAAATGGCGTGCCAAATTTACTGCACCATTAATGGTCCACGTTCCACCAACTAGCAGAATTGCTAGACCGCCAGTCGCTATCAAGGTCAACGCGGGAAGCGTGTTTAACACGCCTTGTGCTTTCGAGATCTAATCCACTTCAAGAGAGCTTTCACTTCCGCTCAACGAGTGCCTTCTTAATCTCACCAATTGCTCTGGCTGGATTCAAGTTTTTCGGACACGCACTCGTACAGTTCATAATCGTGTGGCAACGATAGAGCCGGAATGGATCTTCCAACTCGTCGAGTCGATCCCCCGCACTTTCATCTCTACTATCGGCGATCCATCGATAAGCCTGCAGCAAGGAAGCCGGACCCAGATAACGATCGCTGTTCCACCAATAACTGGGGCAACTTGTAGAACAACAAAAACACAGGATGCATTCGTAAAGGCCATCGAGGCTTTTCCGCTCATCCGGAAATTGCAGCCGCTCTTTGTCAGGGGGAGAAGAGTCGGTTTTCAACCAAGGCTCGATCGCTGCATACTGCGAGTACAGCTGGCTAAGGTCGGGCACTAAGTCCTTGATCACAGGAGCATGCGGAAGTGGGTATATTCTTACGTCCCTTTTTACCTCGCTGATAAATTTGGTGCACGCAAGTGTATTGGTACCGTCAATATTCATGGCACAACTGCCGCACACGCCCTCGCGACAGGAACGCCGGAAAGTCAATGTTGCATCAATTTCGTCTTTAATTTTGATTAAGGCGTCTAATACCATTGGCCCACAAGAATCCATATCTACCTCATAGGTATCGACACTGGGATTTTTGCCATCATCTGGATTCCAGCGATAGACACGAAAAGACTTGACGTTTTTCGCACCTTTTGGTTCTCGATACGTACGACCCACACCGACCTTTGAATTTTTTGGCAAACTAAACTCAACCATCAACTGTCATCCTTAAGATTCTTTGGAACTTCAGTGCAACCATTAGTAGACGCGAGCTTTAGGTGGAATAGCCTCGATCTCGTTAGACAGCGTATACATATGGACTGGCCTATAGTCGATCTTGGTGCGTCCTGACTCGTCACACCAAATCACCGTGTGCTTCATCCAGTTTTCGTCGTCTCTCTCCGGAAAATCTTCCCGAGCATGTGCGCCTCTACTTTCTTCACGGTGCGCTGCGCCCCGCATATTGCACATCGCTTGAAAAAGTAAGTTATCTAATTCCAACGTCTCAATTAAGTCGGAATTCCAAATCAAAGAACGATCCGAAACCCGAATGTCTTCTCGACTAGCCCAAAGGGCTTCAAGTTTTTGCAACCCTTCAGCTAAAGAGTCCCGAGTTCGGAAGACAGCACAATGGGTTTGCATAATTCTTTGCATTTCCAGGCGCACTGCCGATGTCGGCGTACTGCCATTCGCATTTCTAAATTTATCAAGCCTTTCAAGGGATCGCTGATGGGTCGAATTGGGAAGAGATTTATGTACCATGCCTGGTTTTACTATTTCTGCAGCACGATTTGCAGCGGCTCTTCCAAAGACGACGAGGTCAAGCAATGAGTTAGAACCCAAACGGTTTGCTCCATGAACTGAAACGCATGCTGCTTCACCGATTGCAAGCAACCCCGGCACCACAGCATCTGAGTTCCCGTCGCGTATAGTCACCACCTCGCTGTGATAGTTGGTAGGAACACCTCCCATATTATAATGGCACGTAGGAATAACGGGGATTGGTTGCTTATTGACGTCAACACCTGCAAAAATACGGGCAGTCTCTGAAATCCCTGGCAGTCGTTCTGCAACGAGGCCCGGGTCAAGGTGCTCAAGATGTAAATTAATATGATCACCTTCCGAGCCAACCCCGCGGCCTTCTCTAATTTCCATGGTAATCGAGCGGCTTACCACATCACGAGAAGCTAGATCTTTGGCGTTGGGAGCGTACCGCTCCATAAAGCGTTCCCCCTCAGAATTGGTTAGATATCCGCCTTCGCCCCGAACACCTTCGGTAATCAAACAACCAGCACCATATATTCCGGTTGGGTGAAACTGCACAAATTCCATATCTTGGCATGGCAATCCCGCACGCAAAACCATTGCATTCCCGTCGCCCGTGCACGTGTGAGCCGAAGTGCAGGAAAAATAAGTGCGCCCATACCCTCCCGTCGCTAAAACTACAAGATGGGATCGGAATTTATGCAGGGTTCCATCTTCAAGGCACAGCGCGACCACCCCACAACACATCCCCTCCTCGTCCATTAGCAGGTCAATTGCAAAGTATTCAATAAAGAATTCCGCTGCATGCTTAAGCGACTGTTGGTAAAGGGTATGTAGTATCGCGTGGCCCGTTCGATCAGCAGCGGCACAGGTTCGCTGTGCCAGACCCTCACCATAATTTGTGGTCATACCACCGAAGGCCCGTTGATAAATCTTTCCTTCTGGGGTTCGTGAAAATGGAACCCCAAAGTGTTCAAGCTCAATAATCGCCGGGACGGCCTCACGACACATATATTCTATTGCGTCTTGGTCCCCAAGCCAATCCGAGCCTTTTACGGTGTCGTACATATGCCAACGCCAATCATCCTCTCCCATATTGCCCAGCGCCGCAGAAATTCCACCCTGGGCAGCAACTGTGTGGCTACGAGTGGGGAATACCTTGGTGATACACGCTGTTTTAAGGCCTTTCTCCGCCATACCAAATGCTGCCCGCAATCCAGCGCCTCCGGCTCCGACGACCACAACATCATATTGGTGTTCCTCTAGTGGATATACGGTGGACATGGCTTAAAGTGCGACCTTTAACACGCTAAAAATACAAACGAGCCCGAGTGCAATATTCAAAAACGTGTTCGCCACCAAACAGGAATACTTGGTCAACTTAGTGTGAATATAGTCTTCAATCACAACCTGTAGCCCTAGCTTCAAATGAAGAAATAAAGTGCCTAATGTTAATATTAGTAGCACCGCCACAACTGGATCACCAATCCATGTAGTCACTCTTTCGTAACTCGCGCCCTCAAGCAGCACTACGGAGGCCGCAAACCAAATGCCAAGGGGAACCAAAGCGATCGCAGTGAGACGCTGCATCCACCAGTGATGCACACCCTCCTTTGCCGCGCCGAAACCAAGTGCCGGCCTTAGCGACACACCTTTTCTCATCAAACACCCCTGCCTATAAGAACCGAGCCCCATACCGCAACGGTGCCTACAACAGAGGCCGCTACAATCAGCCAACCGGACCTATACACCGTTGCGAGCTCATATCCCAATCCAGAATCCCAAAACAGGTGACGAACACCATTGCATAGATGGTAAAACAACCCAAAGGTCCAAGCCACGAGAAGAACCATGCCCACCCAAGAACCGATCAGACCTTGCGCGGCTTCAAATTGTGCCGGGCCAGAAGCAATTGCGATCAACCAGTATGCCAGCAGCAATGTGCCTAGCCCAAGGCCTACCCCGCTTATGCGATGCATAATTGAAAGCACAGAAGTCAGTTGGGGTTTGTAGATTTGCAGGTGCGGAGATAAAGGTCTGTCGGCTGGGTCCATGATTAAGTCCTTAAAAACAATAAACAAAAATGCCCACACCATGGCGGCCCATTCCCACACTCCTTCGTGGAGTGTATGCCTTTCTTAACGGTTCTGTCTAGATGAAGCAGCATTCAAAAATAGTTTTTTTGTTTGCAAAACACAGTATAACTATATTTATTGGTTGTCTTGGGCCATAGCTTTTACGTCTATGAATATTCTATCAATACAATCACATGTTTCCGTGGGACACGTTGGAAACTCCGCCTCGGTCTTTCCGCTCCAACTCCTAGGTCACGAGGTATGGTCCGTAAATACCAGTCAACTCAGTAACCACACAGGCCACAAAACCGTGGCAGGAAAACATGTAGCAGCGGCCCAAATAGAGGANTTAATTTTGGGAATTGAGGACCTAGGTGTTTTTCCCAATTGCGATGCTATTATTAGTGGCTACGTTTATGATTCCAAAACGGTGGAAGTAATATCGGATACTGTGGATCGGATAAAACGCGCAAATCCTTTGGCAATATATCTATGTGATCCTGTAATGGGNGATGACAGAAAAGGCCTTTACGTTCCCGATGCGGTGGCAGAGGCAATCANGACGTTGCTNNTACAAAAATCTGACATTTTAACACCAAACCGGTTCGAATTATCGCAACTGTGTGACGAACATATCCATTCAGTAGACCAAGCTGCTCAAGCGTTGCAAAAACTTACAGATCGGGGTCCAGACATGGCAATCTGCACGTCTTTGACAGCCCCCTCATCTCCTCTGGTATCCACACTAGGAAAAGACCGCACACACATTTGGACAATTGAAACACCACGCTTAAATATAGAGACTAACGGAGCTGGAGACTGCCTGGCGGCAATTTTTCTTGGTCACCTAATGACCGAGCACAGCTTTTCACGGAGCCTATCTCTAGCAGTCTCGGCCATACACGGTATTCTGAGCAATATGACGCCGGCGGCCTCGGATATACCGCTTATTGCGGCTCAGAAAAGCATCATTAACCCTTCAAAGATATTTCCAGCATGTCATATAGAGCCAGGAACTCACAAATAGTCTTGGACTAAGGCCTCTGCAATCTGCACAGAGTTAAGCGCCGCGCCCTTTCGAAGATTATCCGAAACAACCCAAAGATTCAGACCGTACTCAACTGTAGCATCCTGCCGAACGCGACTCACATAAACCCCACCTTCACCGACAACGTCGATTGGTGTCGCGTATTCATCATTCTCAGGATCATCCACTAGTACCACACCAACTGCGTTTTCCAGCGCCATTCTTGCCTCCTCCAGAGAAATGGGGGCATCAAATTCAATATTGATGGCTTCTGCATGCCCTATAAAGACCGGAACACGCACACAGGTCGCACTAACCAAGATGGAGGCATCCAAAATTTTTCGAGTTTCTTGCACCATCTTAAGTTCCTCCTTAGTGGAACCATCCGGCTGAAACACGTCGATGTGCGGTATCACGTTAAACGCGATTTCGCGTGAAAAAGTAGTGGGTTTTAACCGTTCGTTAAAAAAAACTTTGCGGGTTTGATTAAACAATTCATCCATTGCACGGCGGCCAGCCCCCGAAACCGATTGATACGTTGCCA
Source organism: Rhodospirillaceae bacterium (assembly GCA_002712985.1). Taxonomy (GTDB): domain Bacteria; phylum Pseudomonadota; class Alphaproteobacteria; order UBA7887; family UBA7887. The sequence continues at coordinate 31,664 of PAVD01000030.1, read as the reverse complement.
CCACCACACGCCTGATCGGGGCTATATCGTGAAGCGGCTTCAAGGCCACAACCATCTGAATAGTAGAACAGTTTGGATTAGCTATAATATTGCGTTTATTAAAACCACTTAGCGCATCTCGGTTCACTTCTGGCACGATTAACGGCACATTGTCGTCCATGCGAAAACAAGAGGTATTGTCTATTACGATACAGCCGGCCTCTGCTGCTCTAGGAGCATGTTCGGCCGAAACGCTGGATCCTGGAGAAAAGAGCCCAAGGTCAAAGCCTGAAAAGTCAAAATCATCAAGCCCTTGAACCTTTAGCACATCGGAATCACCATAGGATACTTCTTTCCCAACAGAGCTTGAAGAAGCAACTGCTACAACTTCGTCGACTGGAAGCTCTCCCTCTGAAAGTATGCTGAGTATCTCCCGACCAACATTCCCTGTCGCCCCTACTACGGCAACCCGGTAGCCCATAATATTTCTCCCATCCGTAAATTCGCACAGTCATAATACCAATTCACTGGCTCAACCATACAAGATCTACTTACACAGCGTTAAAGAACCCCAAGTGAATTAATTGGGACATTCAAACCGCGAGTTTATCAAGCTCCGTAACAAGAGCCTCCCCCATAGCCGACGTTGAAACCCTCGTCATTCCGTTTCCCATGATGTCGTCAGTCCGCAAACCAGTATCTAGCAATTTTGAAACCGCTTTTTCTACCAACTCCGCATCTTCGGGAAGATCAAAAGAGTAACGAAGCGCCATTGCGAATGACAAAAGCATTGCAATTGGATTGGCTTTCCCCTGACCTGCGATATCAGGCGCACTGCCATGCACTGGCTCATACAACGCGAGACGCCGACCAGTTGCATCACTAGCGCCCAGAGATGCTGATGGCAACATGCCAAGAGAACCCGTCAGCATTGCTGCAACATCTGATAGAATATCTCCGAACAAGTTGGAAGTGACCAAAACGTCAAATTGTTTTGGTTGGCGCACCAATTGCATGGCAGCATTATCTGCGTACATATGGTGAATCGGAATCTCTGGAAATTCCCGATCCCGCAGTGCCTGCATATCCTCGCGCCACATCTGACCACTCTCCATCACGTTAGCCTTTTCCACGGAATGCACAAAACCTTTTCGTTTTCCAGCTAGCTCAAAAGCCACCCTTCCGACCCGCTCTACCTCTGAAGTGGTATAAACCTCTGTATTTATGCCCCGCCGTTCGCCGGGCTTTATTTCTTCTACTCCCCTTGGTTCTCCAAAATAAATTCCCCCCGTCAGTTCGCGCAATATCATAATGTCCANGCCTCGCACCAAATCAGGTTTAAGGCTAGATGCGTCAATTAGTCCCTCAAAAACAACTGCCGGACGCAAATTAGCAAACAGNCCCATGTCTTTTCGCAAACGAAGTAGTCCTCGTTCAGGCTTGACCGAGAAATCAAGACCGTCCCAGTTTGGCCCNCCCACCGCACCAAAAAGGACCGCATCGGACTGCATTGCCTGGTCCACTACGTCATCGACGACGGGGGTACCATGTTTATCGTATGATGCACCCCCTACAAGCCCCTCGGATACGTCAAACCCGACGGCTCTTCTGTGGTCGAACCAATTAATTATTCGGTGAACCTCAGTCATTACTTCAGGACCTATCCCGTCACCGGGTAACACTAGCAGCCGCTTGTTACTCGCCATGTATCAATAATCCTTGTGTTTTCAATTATAGCCACGGGGCTCGCACACCCCGGTTTTCTTCAAACTTATCGATGTCCGCCGCTTTATCTAGTGTAAGTCCAATATCATCCAATCCATTAAACAAACAGTGCTTCTGAAACGCATCAACNTCAAATTNGAAGGTACCCCCATTAGGGTCGGTAACAAGCTGAGTATCAAGATCAACGGTGAAGGTAGCATTTGCACCTGCCTCCGCAGCATTTAANAGGTGGGCCACCTCTTCTTCCGTCAACTGCACGGGGAGAATTCCATTCTTAAAACAATTGTTGTAAAAAATATCTGCGAAACTGGGCGCGATGACGCACCTAATTCCGAAATCGAGAAGTGCCCATGGCGCATGTTCCCGACTAGAGCCGCAACCAAAATTACGACCCGCAATTATAATTTGGGCATTCTGAAAAGCTGGCCGGTTGAGGACAAATTCCTCAACTTTGGTTCCGTTCGCGTTGTAGCGCAGGTCGTTAAAAAGAAATTGGCCAAGTCCTGTACGTTTAATGGTTTTCAAAAATTGTTTGGGGATAATCCGATCGGTGTCGATGTTGATCATCCTAAGTGGCACAGCAACACCAGTAAGTGTTGTAAACTTGTCCAAGATCTCACTCCTTACAAACAACTATACGACTAAAACGAACCCAGCCAATCGATTGACCGGTTTATCTTTAGATCAATTTTCTAACATCCGTAATATGACCGGTTACTGCTGCAGCGGCAGCCATGGCGGGACTCATAAGATGAGTACGCCCACCTCGACCCTGACGTCCTTCAAAATTTCGGTTTGAAGTTGAAGCACACCGCTCTCCAGGCTCTAATCGGTCCGCGTTCATTGCAAGACACATGGAACAACCCGGTTCGCGCCACTCAAAACCTGCATCAATAAAAATTTTATCGAGCCCTTCCTCCTCGGCTTCTTCCTTAACAAGCCCAGACCCCGGTACAATCATAGCTTCCACACCCGCAGCCACCTGTCGACCTAGCGCAACAGCCGCTGCCGCACGTAAATCTTCAATTCTACCATTAGTGCATGAACCAATAAAAACACGATCAATAGGTACTTGCCCAAGCGGAGTTCCAGGAACAAGGGCCATGTATTCAAGTGATCTCTCTATTGCGGCCCGCCGCCCTTCATCAGTCTCGTTGTCGGGGTCAGGGACTGCTTCAGTCACAGGCAGGCTATCCTGAGGGCTAGTGCCCCAGGTCACATGTGGGACAAGATCTGACGCCCTTACTTTGACCTCTTGGTCGTAGCTCGCCCCGTCATCGGAAGGTAAAGTGCGCCATGCCGCAATCGCCTGCTCCCAAACACCGCCTTTCGGTGACATTTGCCTTCCCTTCAAATATTCAAATGTTGCCTCGTCGGGAGCAATCAGACCTGCACGCGCACCTGCCTCAATAGACATATTGCAAACAGTCATACGGCCTTCCATGGAAAGAGCCTCTATAGCTGAACCCGCGTATTCAATGACGTGTCCTGTAGCACCAGCCGTACCAATTTTCGCAATTATGGAAAGAATAATATCTTTTGCAGTGACGCCAGGCGAACATTGGCCGTCTACTGTTATGCGCATGTTGAGTGGCCGCTTTTGTATCAGGGTTTGTGTTGCAAGGACGTGTTCCACTTCACTTGTCCCGATACCAAACGCTAGCGCTCCACAGGCGCCATGGGTGGAGGTGTGACTGTCCCCGCAAACTACGGTTGTACCCGGGAGGGTAAAACCTAACTCGGGACCAACAATATGCACGATACCCTGACGGATGTCGTCAAGTGGCAGATAAGGAATGCCGAAATCAACAGTATTCTGTTCAAGGGTCTCTACTTGAAGGCGTGATGTCTCATCCGTGATTCCGGCGGAGCGATTTAAGGTGGGAATATTATGATCGGCTACTGCAAGTGTTGCCTTGGGTTGCCGCACGTTTCTCCTCGCTACACGCAGACCTTCGAAGGCCTGTGGACTGGTAACCTCGTGCACCAAATGCCGGTCGATATAAATTAGGCATGTGCCATCATCCTGCTCATGCACAACGTGCCCATCCCAAATTTTATCGAACAAGGTCCGCGGGCTACTCATGAAAACACCTTCAGTGGCCCATCAAGAACTAGACACCCTCTAGCGGTTTCCTTGGCCATCTTCAGAATCAGTTTTTGTGTTGGTGCCTACCGAACGACGGTCAACACGTTTTTCCGCAATTCGAGCCGCTTTACCAGTAAGTCCACGAAGATAATAAAGCTTGGCTCGTCGAACATCCCCTCTTCGCAGTAATTCAATACCTTGAATGAGTGGAGAGTACAGTTGAAATACACGCTCAACACCTTCGCCATAACTTATCTTTCGCAACGTAAATGATGAATTGAGGCCACGATTCGAGCGAGCAATGCACACTCCCTCAAATGCCTGAAGCCTCTCTCTCGTTCCTTCCACCACCCGAATTTGGACGCGCACTGTGTCCCCAGCACCAAATTCAGGAATATGTTTTCCATCTGTGAGTTTTTCGATCTCTTCTTGTTCGATCTGCTCAATCGTATTCATCCTATCAATCCCATTTTTTGGCACATATTGGCCGTTACAGCATCCACGTGCGAACCTTCTTTTGAAACTCAGTCGCTACTACAGCCAGACAACTGATAACGACGCCACAAGTCCGGTCGGCGCTCTTCCGTCGCTCGCTTTGCTTCCTGTTGGCGCCAACGCCTAACTACTTCATGATCCCCAGATAGAAGCGTGTGGGGCACCTGGTATTCTTGCCACGATCTTGGCCGGGTATACTGTGGATATTCCAATAATCCCCGTTCAAAGCTCTCTTCGATCACGCCCTCCGAATTCCCCATCACCCCCGGCAACAAACGAACACAGCCGTCTGTTAAAGCGATCGCCGCTGGCTCTCCACTCGACATTACAAAGTCTCCGACACACACTTCTTCCAAGCCTCTAGCCTCAATCACGCGTTGATCAATTCCCTCAAACCTGCCGCATACCAATATAACTCCTGGACCCGTCACCCAACGCTTAACATGGGCCTGGCTCACCGGGGTTCCCCGAGGAGTCAGACAAATGCGCGCGACTTCAGCCCCCTGCTCCCCCGTCCCTATAGTGGAATCGATGGCGGAGGCCAAAACATCAGGCCTCAATACCATACCTGGACCACCACCGTAAGGTGGTCCATCTACGGTACCGTGTTTATCGCGTGCAAAACGTCTTATGTCTACTGTTTTCAGAGACCAGAAACCTTTCTCCAATGCTGTTCCAGCGAGACCGTGCCCCAGGGGACCGGGAAACATACCGGGGAAAAGGGTAAGTATGTGTACTGTCCAAGGTTGAGCGTGTGCCATCATCAGTCGTCGTTCAATTCAAGCGCCTGCGGAATAACAATTAGTCGGCCGTTTGTTATATCCACTTCTGGGACAAAGTCAGCGTTAAACGGTAGCAATACAAGTGCGCCGTCAACGCCTTCTATTTCAATAATCCCTCCCCCTCCAAAATCGTGAACCGCCGCTACGTTGCCAAGATGCTTACCCACGGGCGATTCAACCTGTAACCCTATCAAATCNGCATTGTAGTATTCTTCATCGTCCAGTACCGGAAGGGTCGACCTTGGAACAAATAAGGCTTTCCCAATCCAGTTTTCTGCCTCCGTACGACTAGACACACCGCTTATTTGTGCAACCACAAATCCTTTTTGTAAACGTGACACCCGAAGATTTACCGGGTCGCCTTCCGCGTCCACAAGCTTCTTGAAAGCCCCTATCCCAGTGGGGGTATGAGTGAATGTCCGGATACGAACTTCACCCTTCAGCCCTTGCACCCCCATAACCACACCGACATAGAGGTTGTCTTGTCCGGTATCTCCGGCCAAATTCTCGGCTCTGTTGATCTTATGCTGACCTAACTTAGTCTTTGACCTCCGGTGTCGCGTCTTCACTTCCCTCTTCCACTTTGGTTTCCTCAGCCGTTTCGGTTGCCTTCGTGGTTCCCACTGGAGCCGCCGCCGCAGTCTCCTTGATTTCTTCTGTCGCGGAGACTTCCTCGGAGTTCTCCTCAGCCACTTCCTCGGCTTCATTCACTGAAGAAACTTCCCCCGTTGCAGCATTCTCCGTTGCAACATTCTCCGTTGCAGCGTCTCCGTTGCAGCATTCTCCGTTGCAGCATTCTCCGTTGCAACCTTCTCCGTTGCAGCGTTCTCTCCCTCAGCTTTTTCTGCCTCGGCCTTAGTAAGCTCTTCTAGCCGCGCCTGCGCCTTAGCTTTTGGCTTAGCCTTCTCAGGGTTTTCGCGACTCGGCATGGGTATCACATCTGCAGCACCAAGAAATGTAGCAACCCTGAAAGATGGTTTAGCACCGTTATCAAGCCAGTACTGAATTCGTTCAAGCTTCAATTTAACTCGATCCGGATGCCCACGCGGCAGTAAAGGATTATATGTACCGACCCGCTCCAAAAACCGACCATCACGTGGACTCCGAGAATCCGCTACTATTACCCGATAGTGCGGNGTCTTTTTAGCACCCGCCCGACTAAGACGGATCTTTACTGCCATATTTAACTCCTTTAGCCTCCGACGATCATATTTGAATTTCAGGAGACAATAAAATTATCATTCACGCCCATAATAAACCCATTAAACCTGGCTTGGGCAAGGTCACCGGAGCTAGGACGTTGGAAACCCCGGTGGCAAAACGTTCGGCATTCCTTGGGGCATCAGGCCCTTTTTACCCATTTTCTTTGCTCGTTTCATCATCGTAGTCATATCTTTTTGTTGTTTGATCAAACGATTTATATCCTGAACGCTTGTACCAGATCCCGCCGCGATACGACGTTTTCGCGAACTATTCAAGAGCCTAGCATTTTGTCGCTCGCCCGGCGTCATAGAACGGATAATGGCTTCTTGCCATAAAAGTTGGTGTTCATCTATCTTCCCGGCAGCCATTTGTTTTTTAATTTTACCGATGCCGGGCAACAACGCGAGCATCCCGTCCATTCCTCCCATTTTCCGTATTTGACCTATTTGCAGCGCTAAATCGTCGAAGTCAAACTGGCCTTTGCTAAGCTTGGTAGCCAGTTGCTCCGCTTCTTCCTGTTCAAGAGTTGCCTGAGCCTTCTCAACGAGCGAGATAACATCACCCATGCCAAGAATACGTGATGCAATTCGTTCTGGATGAAAATCCTCCAATGCTTCTAGTTTTTCTCCTACTCCCATCAATTTTATGGGGCACCCTGTAACAGCACGCATACTTAAAGCAGCACCCCCACGACCGTCTCCGTCTATCCGAGTAAGCACAAGGCCGGTTAAAGATATTCTTTTTTGGAATCCTTCTGCTATTTTTACTGCGTCCTGACCCATGAGAGAATCCGTAACTAGCAGTGTTTCAGTAGGTTGAGTGAGAGATGCCAATTGATCTAGTTCGCTCATTAAACCATCGTCAACATGCAAACGCCCTGCTGTGTCCAAAATCAAAAGATCATGGCCACCCAAACGGGCTGCCTGAAGTGCCCGTTCTGCAATTGCGATCGGCAATTGCCCTTGAACGGTTGGTAACGTGTTGACTTCCGCCTCCCGCCCTAATACCGCAAGTTGCTCTTGGGCCGCGGGGCGATTGATGTCAAGAGACGCGAGAAGTGCCTTTTTATTTTGTTGGTTTTTGAATCGAAAAGCCAGTTTCGCCGCGGTCGTTGTCTTCCCAGATCCTTGGAGCCCCACTAACATAATTACCGACGGGGGGTTTGCATTTAAAGTTATGGGCACTAGCTCGGAACCCAACATTTTGACCAAATTCTCGTGCACAATCTTGATTACCNTTTGGCCCGGGGTAACACTATTCAGCACTTCTACTCCGACCGCCCGCTCCTTGACCTGGTCGACAAAATTCTTGACGACGGCTAGGGCAACGTCGGCCTCGAGCAGCGCGATGCGAACCTCTCGCAAGGCTTTTTCAACATCCGTGCTCGTTAGAACCCCACGGCTGGTGAGATGTCCAAATACCTCACTTAGTCGGCTGGTTAAGCTGTCGAACATGGTTAAAGCCTAATTGGTTCCCAGGAACGCTCGAATCTTACGCAAAAATACGAACGTAGTTGGAAGAAACGCTAACTACGAGCCGAAGTCAACCCAGACATATGAAACCTTCGCACTAGACGTATAGGTTGTATGAGCCTTATAACCCCCCTATGACGGCACATAGATTTATAAAGATGCATGGCCTGGGGAATGATTTCGTTGTATTTGATGCACGGGTCACACCGATTTCTCTCAGCAGAGAATGCCTAANAGCGATAGCGGACCGCCGAACAGGAATTGGGTGCGATCAAATTATTACGCTTGAGCCATCAAAAAGTGCTGACCTAACCATGCGAATTCACAACTCGGATGGAGGTGAAGCCGAAGCCTGTGGAAACGCGGCGCGGTGTGTCGCTAAGCTAGTAATGAAGGAGAAAAAATCGAACAGCGCCATTATTCAAGTTGCATCTGCATTGCTACACGCATACGGCAATACGGATGGATTGATTTCTGTAGATATGGGGATGCCGAAATTTCATTGGAAGGAGATACCTTTATCGAGCCCACAAGATACTCTACACATGAGACTAGAAAGAGATGCACTTACAGATCCAGTAGCTATCAACATGGGAAATCCACACGCTGTCTTCTTTGTTCGTGATGTCACGAGAGTGCCTTTAGAAAGACTGGGACCCGATCTAGAGAACCACTCTATTTTTCCAGAAGGGGCCAACATTGGAGTTGCTGAGGTGCGAAGCCAAAAGGAAATTCGCTTAAGAGTTTGGGAACGTGGCGCAGGTCTGACACCAGCTTGTGGAACTGGAGCATGTGCAGCACTAGTGGCTGCTCACCAACGTAACCTATGCGATCGAGAAGCTGAAATTCATGTCGATGGCGGTGCCATGCGTGTAGAGTGGAAGGATAACGATCACGTGTTATTGACGGGCCCGGCTACGCTTGCATTTGGTGGCGAAGTGGACACATGTAGCTTCTCATGACCATCCGATCACATGGGCCCAAAGTGTTAACGTTTGGATGTCGTCTCAATGCATATGAATCTGAAATAATTCGCCGGAATTTGAACCATTCGAACACCAANAANGTGGTTGTNGTCAACACTTGTGCCGTTACAGCCGAGGCCGAAAGACANGCCCGACAGGCCATTCGGCGCGCAAGACGTGAAGCGCCCGAAGCCAGAATTATCGTTACCGGATGTGCTGCTCAAATTTCTCCNGGCACCTATGGAAACATGAAGGAAGTAGATCAAGTAATTGGAAACACTGAGAAATTACAGCCTNNATCGTTCAGAGGAACCNACAAAAAACGNATCCAGGTCAGCGATATNATGTCGGCNCAGAAGGCGCGGACGCANATGGTTGAAGGNTTTGAAGGACGGNCCCGCGCNCTCGTACAAATACAAAATGGNTGNGATTACCGNTGTACTTTTTGCACTATTCCTTTTGGTCGTGGAAACAGCCGCAGTGTACCCAAGGAAGAGGTAGCTTTAGAAGTTAGTCAGTTANTTTCTCGTGGTTATAAAGAAATCGTGTTAACTGGTGTTGATATCACTTCTTACGGCCGCGATTTGCCCGAGAAAATAACGCTCGGAGAGCTCACTCAATATTTAATTCATACTGAACACAATCTGTCTCGCCTTCGTCTCTCTTCTCTCGACCCAGCTGCGGTAGATGGTCCACTATGGAAAGCTATCCGTGACGAGCCAAAACTCATGCCACATATGCACTTGAGTGTTCAGGCCGGCGACGATCTTATTTTGAAGCGCATGAAACGTAGACATAGTCGCAAGGATACAATCGAATTCTGCGACCGTGCACGTGCNTTGAGGCCAAATATTACCCTAGGGGCAGATTTAATTGCGGGATTCCCAACTGAAACGGAACCTATGTTCAATCAAACCCTGTCATTAATACGCGAATGCCGCCTTAGTTTCTTACATGTCTTTCCATACTCGCCACGGGACAATACCCCGGCCGCCTTGATGCCAATGGTGCCAATAGAGATCCGACGTGCCCGGGCCGCCCAATTGCGAGCCGTCGGCGCCGAGGTCCGTAATGATATATTCAAGTCATGTATCGGAGATACATTAGACGTACTAGCAGAAACCAGAGATTTTGGGAGAACCGGAAACAACATTCCTGTTCGTTTCCTTAGCGATAAAGAACCGGGCCACATATATCGAACACGTTTAGTCGGAATGGATGGAGATAAATTACTCGGCCAAGGCATATGAAAAAAGATGCTGATGGCAAGCAGNCAGGCTGGGTGAACCGGCTTTCGACNAGCCTACGAAAGTCTTCGACCAAGTTGGGCGATGGCATTGCTAGCATTTTTACGAGAGGACGCCTGGATCAAGACGCCATTGAACAGTTAGAAGAGATATTGATTAGAGCCGACCTCGGTCCATCCNCCGCGGCGTCCCTTTGCGCGAGACTCGCCGAGCTAAATTTTTCAAACGATATTACGAGTGATACGGTTCGGCAAACGCTGGTGGAGCAGGTTACCAAGACTCTGNCTCCCCTNGCCTTACCCATACCTCTCAATACNGCCAGTAAACCACACGTAATCTTATTTGTTGGCGTGAACGGGACCGGTAAAACCACCACCGTCGGTAANTATGCAAAACAACTTACCGATGAAGGCTATAAAATCGGACTAGTCGCGGCAGACACTTTTCGTGCGGCNGCAATCCAGCAACTTCAAGAGTGGGGGAAACGGTCTCATTGTGAGGTAATCACAGGTGTTTCCGGGGCGGATCCATCAGGCCTCGTGTATGACGCAATGAAAACCGCACAAGCACAGGGGCTCGACGTTTTGTTAGTCGATACCGCTGGAAGGCTACACAACGCAGCAAACCTAATGGAGGAACTCGCCAAACTCACTCGTGTCCTTAAAAAGATAGACACAACAGCACCCCAAAATGTCGTACAAGTGTTGGATGCCACCACTGGCCAGAACGCCTTGTCACAAGTTGAGGCGTTTCGTGAAACGGTAGGAGTCACTGGATTAATGGTAACAAAACTGGACGGCTCTGCGCACGGGGGAATAGTGGTTGCACTGGCCCAACGTTTTGGATTGCCAATCCATGGGGTGGGTATTGGCGAAGGAATTGAGGATTTGCACCCATTTGAAGCAGATGCATTTGCACGTAGTCTTGTGAATACTGACCAATAACGTATTGAAACAAAATGAATCAAGCTCTTAGGTTGCTTTTGGAAATTGGGCCGTTGGTAGTGTTTTTNGTCGCGAATGGCCGTTATGGAATATTTTATGCAACTGCGGCATTTATGGTCGTAACGCCATTTGCCCTNGCAACGATGTGGTTACTTGAAAGAAAGCTTCCGGTAATGCCTCTCGTTTCTGGCTTGTTTATTATAGCNTTTGGAGGCCTTACTTTAGCACTCCAGGATGACACATTTATCAAACTTAAACCAACAATAGTTAACTTGCTGTTTGCGACAATTTTAGGTGTGGGCCTATCCGTGCAACGACCGTTTCTCAAAACCTTGTTTGGTTCTGTAATGAATTTGGACCCACAAGGATGGAAGATACTCACAATCCGGTGGATTGCTTTTTTTGTGGTACTGGCCATTTTGAACGAACTAGTGTGGCGTACACAGACGACAGAATTTTGGATTCAATTTAAATTGCTTGGGATTATGCCTCTAACTCTGGCTTTCAGCGTTGCTCAACTGCCACTTATCAATCGGCATATGAGCTCCAGCAATGAGGACACTGGGAAAAATTGATACTAAATTTGGGAACATCAGTGAAGATTTGATAAGAGAGGTATTTGATGGAGACGTATCATGGCGGCTGTCACTGTGAACAGGTTCGATTTGAGGTTGATGCTCCCGATAAGTTAACGGCCGTTGAATGCAACTGTTCCATATGCCNGTCCGCAGGNTATCTGCACCTTATCGTTGATGCCCAGCACTTCCGACTGCTACAGGGCCAGGATAACCTTACCAAATACCAGTTCAACACGAGGACCGCCATACACTATTTCTGCAGAGCCTGTGGCATCAAATCTTTCTATATCCCTCGTTCGCACCCGAATGGTTATTCCGTGAATGTCAGGTGCCTTGATAACATAGATATCGACAGTGTCTCTGTTAAACCATTTGATGGATCTAATTGGGAAAGATCGATAGATACATTGAAGTCTGCAATCGACACAGAGTAGTGANAATAGATATTAGACGCCTTTGTAGGAAGATTCGTAACTGATTTTAGCCATCTTTTTGAGGCCTTATAACTACATTCCGGACAAATGGCAGGACAACAAGATCCCAAATTGATTGTTTTCGTAGATCACGAAATTCACATAAACCTAACGTCATGCCATCGTGACCTGCCCTTGGTTGTGACCTATATGTGTCAAAAATATAATCCCACCAAGGCAAATTGAATCCAAAATTGCTGTTGGTTTCCTCCATGACGGTAGAATGATGGACACGATGCATATCAGGTGTAACCAAGATCAATCGAAGTGCCTTATCGGCCCGCAGGGGAAGGTGCACATTCCCGTGATTAAACATAGATGACGCATTNAGTACTAACTCAAATATCAGCACTGCCACCNCGCCCGCTCCNAATATAATGACCGCCAGCATCTTTATAATCATCGACAGTAGAATCTCTACGGGATGAAATCTAACGCCAGTTGTAACATCGAAGTCCAAATCCGTATGGTGCACNCGATGTACTCGCCATAAAAGGGGGACCCTATGAAANACGACGTGTTGCCAATAAATTAAAAGATCCAGCGCCAAAATGGAAAGCACAGCTTCTATCCAATTGGGTAGTAGCAAAATATTGAAAAGACCCCAGCCACGAGACATCGCATAAGCAGAGACACCGATAGCGGCAGCGGGAAANATTAGACGTAGTGATATAGTATTCAGCACTACTATGNCGAGGTTGCTTGACCAGCGAAATAATCTTGGACAAGAGAGCGNNCGCCGTGGCACGNTNAATTCCCAGACGGCTATAGTGATAAACATCCCTAGAAATACTGCTAGCCGTATCTCGGACTCATATTCAAGAACAAACTTGTCCATCAATACACATACCTAGTAGCGGTTATTGCCATTTGAAACAGGTGTTTCTGGAGTGTCCATCATATATAATATAAAAATACACGAAGGCNTTATCANCGGACAANCATTGTAGNGACACNTNGNTCNAGTCTGGTTGGACTACATATAGAGACCAAAAAGGGGACAGTGTTGCTTGCATTGAANAATAANGATTCGGGGTTGGAGTCGGACATTTTCCGAGGAAAAAGAGTATACAATGTCTAATTTTCAATCACTGGCAGCAAAAAGTAAAGCATGGCCGTTAGCAGAGGCCAACAAACTACTAGAACGATTTGATGGATCAAGTCCTGCTAAGGAATNCGTTCTTTTTGAAACCGGCTATGGCCCATCGGGACTGCCTCATATAGGAACCTTTGGTGAGGTTGCACGCACANCTATGGTGCGCAAAGCCTTTGAACAAATCTCCAATTTTCCGACCAAATTAATCACTTTTTCTGACGACATGGACGGACTGCGGACTGTTCCCAGCAACATCCCCGACCAAGAAATGGTGCGCGCACATCTNGGCATGCCATTAACTTCCATTCCAGACCCATTTGGTACCCACGAAAGTTATGGCCATCATAACAACGCACGCTTGCGTTCCTTCCTTGACCATTTTGATTTCGAGTATGAATTTTACAGTGCCACAGAATGCTATAAAACTGGCCGTTTTGATGATGCGCTGAGGGCGATTTTAATTCATTACGATGAAATCNTCTCGACAATACTACCTACCCTCGGACAAGAAAGACAAGCGACATATAGCCCGTTTCTTCCGATCTGCCCCTCAACAGGNAAAGTGCTACAGGTGCCGCTGATCGGATATGACGAGACTGTCGGCACTATCACCTATCGCAATGAGAAAGAAGAACCCGTTGAAGTCCCTGTAACCGGTGGGAACTGCAAACTACAATGGAAAGCAGACTGGGCCATGCGTTGGTTTGCTCTCGGTGTAGACTACGAAATGTCCGGCAAGGATTTAATCCCATCGTTACAGCTATCTAGCAAAATTTGCCGTATTATCGGTGGCCAGCCACCGGAGAACCTCACCTACGAGTTATTCCTCGACGAAAACGGACAGAAAATTTCAAAGTCTCGTGGCAATGGACTAACCATCGACGAATGGTTGACATATGGACCGCGTGAGAGCTTATCATTTTATATGTATCAAACACCTCGTAAGGCAAAACGACTCCATTTTGATGTCATTCCCCGAAATGTCGATGATTACCTCACTCACTTGGAAAAATTCCCCAGACAGGAAGAAGAGGAGAAACTGAAAAATCCCGTCTGGCACATTCATAGTAATTCACCTCCTGACCAAACTTCCCCTCTCAACTTCGGGCTTCTGCTGAACCTTGCCGGCGCTTGCCATGCCGAGGACAAAGATGTGCTATGGGGATTCATCTCCCGTTACGCGCCCAAATCCAACGCCAAGAACAATCCTTTATTGGACGAGCTTGTTGGTTACGCGCTCAACTACTATCGAGATTTTGTCGCACCATCCCAACGTTACAGAAAACCCAATTCTTCGGAACGAATTGCCCTTAAAGATCTGGCACAGTCTATGGCCCTACTCCCAGTAGATGCGGACGCGAAAGTAATACAGACAACCATTTATGATGTTGGGAAACGAAACTCTTATTCAGAGCTCCGTGGATGGTTTCAAGCCTTGTATGAAATCTTATTGGGTCAACNCCAGGGTCCACGGATGGGATCTTTTGTTGCGCTGTACGGAATTCGGGAGACTGTGGAATTAATANATCGGGTGCTTCAAGACGAGGATCTGGGACAAGATCAAACAACTAGTTCAATGTAGGTAAGGCGCCAAAAAACTCTCTACTTGCGGTGTCACTGCGTCATGCAAAGTCTTGAGCAGCCTGCCCGTCAAGTCACTCATTATGGCGTCACGCTCAGCCAGACTGGCGTCCTCAGACACAGTAACTGTTGTTTCTGCTTTTCCAGTAGCATAAGCACGAGAGATATGACGTTCGTCCAAGATATCGATTATGACGTCCAAACGTGCGGTATACCTCCCAGCCTGTTCAGTAGTAAATAGTGATTTGAAGTCCTGATCGACGCTTAATGCCTCTCCGATAATGCTCGCATCAATTATTGTAATTCGGAGCATCCCCTGATTTCCCACCGGGCGAAAAACATGCGTCGCCCATTTCCGAACTGCACTACTTGGCGACAAAGGAACTAGATGCTCCACATGCGGCTCCGTAAGAGGTGACTCATACGACTCCAAAAACTCCAAGGTCCCTACATCGATGGAATAGGTCCCAAGGTGGCTAAATTCCATATCGCGATAGACTAACGTTGGAGGTCCAGGGCTACAAGAAACGGACAGCAACAGCCCAATGGNGCCAAAAGTANTGAAGAAANAATTCCAGAATTTTAGGCTGATAGACCTAGAGCACTGCCCTATCATCTGCAGCCATCGTTTTCTATTTGGTCCAAAGCAAGNCCCATAATTAACTTACTTAAGTCATTAACCATATTGCTTTAACGATCTCCACCTCCAAAAAACTTCTCGTCAACAGAATGTTAGGAAAAACACCAACTTAAGATACCTTTTTGCGCATGAAGTCGATTTTCCGCACCATCCCAAACAACGGAGTTTCCCCCATCTATAACAGACGCTGCCACTTCTTCTCCACGATGCGCAGGCAAACAATGCATNAACAAAGCATTTGATTTTGCAAGCGACATAAGGGCATCGTCGACCTTAAATGGCATCAACAAATTTCTCCGATCACTAATNTCCTCGGCTCCCATAGAGATCCAGGTGTCGGTAACAACACAATCTGCCTCCTTAACTGCCCACCTAGCATCATCCGTTAGAATTACCTGACCACCTTCATCATCCGCCCATTCAAGAAGTNCTCTGCTTGGACTAAGAGATCTGGGGCACGCCAGTCGTAACTCAAAACCAAACCGTACTGACGCATGAATCCAAGACCGAGCCACATTGTTGCCATCNCCGGACCATGCCACCACTTTACCTGCAATGGGACCGCGATGCTCTTCAAATGTCATCACGTCCGCCATTAACTGACAAGGATGGCTAAGGTTTGTCAGTCCATTAATTACCGGCACATCGGCATATTCAGCCAGTTCAAGCAGTGTTTCATGTNTCATGGCACGAATGGCAATGACGTCAGCATAACGAGATAAAACTCTGGCAGTGTCGGCCATCGACTCGCCTCGCCCNAATTGACTGTCTTCCTGCGATAGTAAAACCGCGTGCCCACCTAACTGCTGCATAGCCACTTGAAACGAAATACGGGTGCGAGTCGAGGGTCTTTCAAAGACTAAGGCTAACACCCGCCCCGCAAGAGACGCCGCAACTTTTGGTTGACCGGATTCTTTTAGTCTAGACGCTTCATCCAAAATGGAGCGCAAAGTCTCCGAATCCAGCCGATCCAAGTCCAAGAAATGTCGTTTGCCCTGCATCAGGTAAGGTCGCGGCACGCATCTCGCAGCGCAGCGATCGCCTGATCAATATGTTCATCTTCTACGTTTAAAGGTGGCAAGAAACGAACAACNTTGTCACCAGCAGGCACCGTCAGAATCTTGTGCTCACGCAAAGCATCGACCAAATCCATATTGGGACAAGNGCATTTCATACCAAGCATAAGCCCTTTGCTTCTCACAGAAGCCA
Organism: Rhodospirillaceae bacterium; assembly: GCA_002712985.1. GTDB lineage: Bacteria > Pseudomonadota > Alphaproteobacteria > UBA7887 > UBA7887. The sequence continues at coordinate 15,186 of PAVD01000030.1, read as the reverse complement.
AGACATTCGGAAATTCCGCCACAACCCCATCTACTTTATTTTTTAGACTCTCACCCTTCTCGATTACGCGGCCAAGAAAACCGTTTTCTAGCAACACATCAAGGACGGCATTTGCACAAGCTACCGCAAGAGGGTTGCCACCAAATGTACAACCGTGGGTTCCCGGCGTCATCCCAACCGCAGCCTCTTTCGTGGCTAAAACTGCGCCTATTGGAAAACCGCCCCCAAGACCCTTGGCTAACGCCATCACGTCGGGTTTTGTCTCCCCCCACTGATGTGCGAATAATTTTCCGGTTCGGCCTATGCCACATTGCACCTCGTCAAAAAGCAGTAACAATCCGAATTCGTCTGCTATAGTNCGCAGTTCTGCAAGAAATTTCCCGGTCGCCGGAAAGATACCGCTCTCACCCTGCACCGGCTCCACAAGAATCGCAGCCGTTTCATCTGTAACAGCCGCTCGGACTTCATCGAGGTTTCCAAAAGTCACTCGGTCAAATCCATCAGTCATCGGGCCAAAGCCTGCCTGTCCTTTTTCGCTATCACTTGCCGATATGGTTGCTAACGTCCGTCCATGAAATGCACCAGAAAAAACGATAACGCGATAACGATCAGACCGCCCATTATGGCTTTGATATTTTCGGGCAACCTTTATCACACCCTCCATTGCTTCCGCTCCGGAGTTGCAAAAGAATACGAGGTCTGCAAACGCGTCATTGCACAATCGTTCAGCCAAACGCTCTTGTTCTGGTATTACGAATAGATTCGAGGTATGCCACAGTGCGTTAGCTTGAGAAGTTAATGCCTCCAAGAGACGGGGATGACTGTGTCCAAGACTAGTCACAGCGATTCCAGTAGTAAAATCGAGATAGCGTTCACGATTAGCAGTAAACAAGTAAGGCCCTTCGCCTGTTGCAAAGGATATATCAACTCGACCGTAAGTTGGCATAACGGAGGACATTTTCAGAGACTCCCTAGCTACATCGGTGATTCTGCTCACTGACGCGAAGAAAGCGCCGAAGTATCGAGCCCTGATAGGGCCTTGTCAACAGCACCTTCCCTCCTTGGTCCATAGCGTTAATCTTTTAACTTGTAGCCCACTACCAGCATTCGACGTACAAGTAACCAGAGTAAAAGGTTCAGCACAACCAGAACCACAACACCTATCGCCAGCGACCCATCAGCTTGGCCGATAAAAGAGTATCGAAACCCATCAATCATATAAAAGAATGGATTCATCTGACTAATGGAGAACCAGGGCTCGGGAAGGCGCTCAACAGAATAAAAGGTTCCAGAGAGAAACGCGAGTGGTGTAATAAAAAAATTGTTTACCGCTGCCATACTGTCAAACTTATCGGCCCAGATTCCTGCAATCAGCCCTACTAAGGACAACATCATGGATGCAGAAATGGCATAAAATGGAAGAGCCAAGTAGTCGTGTACGGTTAAGGGCACAAATACCGACATCGCTAGCAACGTTATTACTGCTACCAATATTCCTCGGGATACACCACCCATCACAAAGGAAAACGTAAGTTCTGACGGACTTAGCGGCGGCATCAGCACATCAACGATGCAGCCTTGAACCTTTCCGATCATCATAGTGGAGGACGTGTTAGCAAAAGAGTTTTGGACGATGGCCATCATGACCAAACCGGGAGCCAAGAACACCAAAAATGGGATGTCCCCGACCATACGAACAGCCCCTCCCAACGCCAAGGAAAAAATCGCCAAGAATATTAGCGTAGTCACCGCCGGCGCAATAATCGTCTGAGTATAGACTTTTAAGAAACGACGAACTTCTTTTACATATAAGGTTTTGAGCCCAATCCAATTTATAACACCAATGTGACGCACCTTAGGAACACGATCGCCAATAAGTCNCCCCGCTCCGTTCTGGACCGACTTCCGTTCATCAAAGTCTTGAGCCAAAAAATTTTCTGTATCACTCATATTTTCACTTTTCGCTTNTTAGNAAGCGACACCTTTCTACTNCACACGAGANAATACTTATTCTGCGAGAAATAAATTTAGTGTTCAAAAATAACATCGATAACATAGAACAATAATGACAGGCACCGAAAAAATGACAACCGAATCGGATTNCTTCCTCTAATATACCTTTCATCATTTCCTGTTAAATTCACTGAGGCGGAGTCAAGACGCAACGTTGTTGATATCGGCGCGAGTTGTGTCGCTCGCAAGTTCCTCTTGACCGAAAGTTTAGGCTGCCACAATCTAAGACTCATATGATCAAGGGTGGGCCGTGTCGCCCGATGAAGTAGCATAGCGTGTTTTGGCCACTGTTTAAGGGCTAGTTCGGGACCGATGAATACAGCCGTAAACATCTTCAGGAGTATTGGCAAGGTGGTCAAGCCAATCCATCTAGTGGGCCTGATCATGCTTGCGGCTCTGTGGGGATTCCGGCATTGGAATCCACCTCCGCTGCAAACGATGCAATTGAAAACCTTNGATCTTTATCAAAGAATTAAACCAAGGGAACCGAAGGACTTGCCGGTACCNGTAGTTNTTATTGACATTGATGAAACGAGTCTTNAACGGTACGGGCAATGGCCCTGGCCTCGGACATTACTGGCCCAGCTGGTCGATAAAGTCCGAGAATACGGGGCGGGGGTTATTGGCTTTGACGTTTTCTTTCCAGAGTACGACAGAATGTCTCCAACACTGCTCGCGGAAAACCTACGGGGACTTGATGAGGAACTTGCACAACAATTGAAGGCACTACCAACCACAGAAGCAATATTTGCAAAATCCTTTCAGAAAATGCGAGTGGTGCTGGGGCAAGGCACTCTGCCAAATGTTACCGAACCNCGTGAAACTCTGCCGTTAAAGGCCAAAATAGCCTTGTTGGGNAACCAGAAAAAAATCATGGCGCGGATGCCGGGATTCCCTGGAGTTCTGCGTAATGTCCCTGAACTGGAGGCCACGGCAATGGGCTTGGGAATGGTTGCCCTAGAGCCTGAAATAGACGGTGTTATTAGGCGGGTGAATATGGCACTCAGAATTGATGAACAAGTGTATCCTACTATCACTCTGGAAATGATGCGGTTGGCCCTGGGACAAGAGAATCTTCTGATCCGTCTAGACGAAAAAGCCCAAACCCAAAGCATCCGAATAAGGGGATTAAAACAGTTAGGAACGCCGGAAATTCCGACTGATTCACGTTTTCGAACTTGGATCCACTTCCGACCTCATGATCCTGANGGCATGTATGTCTCTGCAGCTGATGTGCTCGAAGGTACAGTACCGGCGGCACGCCTGCAAAATGCCTTGTCCCTTGTCGGAACGTCGGCACTAGGCCTTAAAGATATTCGTCACACCCCCCTAAGCGATACCCTGCCCGGTGTGGAGATACATGCTCAATTATTGGAAATGATGCTAACNAATAGCTTTCTGCACAGNCCACCTTGGATNCAAAATGCCGAAGTGTTTGCAGTTGTTGNNGTGGGATTAATCATGATTATTTTGGTCCCNCTNCTCGGGGCTACNTANACCCTTTTGTTTGCGGTNGTATTGNTCGGCACCATGATCGGGTTTTCCTGGTATGCCTACACAGATATGNAAATGCTNGTAGACGCCATTTATCCGTCACTATCGGGCATTGTTCTGTATATGAGCCTGACTTACATGAACTTTATTCGTGAAGAGAAGCAGAAAAAGCAAGTTCGTGGCGCCTTCAGTATGTACATGTCACCTGCGCTAGTGGAAAAGCTCGCAGACGATCCCGATTTGTTGAGACTTGGAGGCGAGATGAAAGAAATGACTCTTTTGTTTGCCGATATCCGCGGTTTCACAACAATTTCTGAGACTTACAAGGAGCACCCCGAAGCACTAACCGAATTTATCAATAAGTTCCTCACGCCGATGACTGGAGTGATTCTGGATCGTCAGGGAACAATCGACAAGTACATGGGTGATTGTATTATGGCGTTCTGGAACGCACCACTGGATGATGCAGAACACCCAACAAACGCCTGCGACTCGGCATTGGCCATGTTAAAGGCATGCGATGACGTAGGTGTCACCGTGAAAGCACAGGCAGAAGAACGTGCGTCTCAAGCTCGACAAACCATAACAGCAGGGCGAGAACGGCTGGAAAAGGGCGATAGTCAAGCCGAAGAAGAGATAAAGTCGGCAGAGGAAATGCTGATGCTGGCCGAGAAAGAGCGCGAACTGACGGTCAAAATTGGGATTGGCCTCAATACCGATATAGTATGCGTAGGAAACATGGGATCAGATCAACGCTTTGACTATTCTGTCCTGGGCGATGGAGTTAACCTTGCTGCGAGGCTTGAAGGCCAATCAAAAACCTATGGCGTTGCTGTCGTTTTAGGAGAAGATACTCAAAAACAGGTAAGTGACTATGCCTGCGTCGAATTAGATTTACTCCAGGTTAAGGGTCAAACAAGACCAACGCGCATCTTTGGCCTCCTTGGGGATCAAGGCGCAGCGTTATCGTCCGAATTCACAACGTATAAAGAACAACATGATAAGTTACTTCTATCCTACCGCGCACAAGAATGGGATGAAGCCAGCAATTTGTCTGGGAAGTGCCGCGACTTATGCAGCCCTTGGGGCAACACGGGCTTATACGACCTTTTCGATGAACGCATTGCGGAGTACCGGGAGAATTCGCCCGGAGATAAAGAGGGGAACTGGGACGGTGTTTACATCGCCACTTCAAAGTAAATTATGACAGTCACAATCTATCACAATCCAAGATGCAGCAAATCTAGACAAACCTTGGCACTCCTTATTGATAACGGGATTAAACCCAAAATAGTTGAATATTTAAATAGACCTCCCACCCAAAAAGAACTCTCCAGAATCCTAAGACTACTCAATCTCGCGCCACGGGATTTGATGCGAAAAAAGGAATCCGAATACAAGAGTATGGGGCTGGATAACCTCAATCTTGACGACTCATCTCTGATTGCCGCTATGATTTCCCACCCCATCCTGATGGAAAGACCCATCGTAACAACGGAGAATAACGCCGCAATTGGTCGACCTCCAGAAAACGTACTCAGCATCATCTAGCGTCCGAACCAAGACCGCTGTTACCCGATAAGGGCATGGGAACTAATCAACAAGATTCTAACACCACGAATCCGATTCATAAGCGTTGGCGTTGGATATTGCTCGGTCTCGTTGCAGCCTTTGTTCTTATCTATGCAATGTCACATTTCCCGCATGATACTTGGTTGCCAGGAGGCAACNTACAAAGGCTAGTCTATTTGCTGCTTCTCCTACTGGTGGTTGGTCCGGTAATATTTCTACGTGAAAGATTTACAACAACTGTACGGAACTTGGCTTTATGGGCAGCCGCTTTGATGTTGTTAACATACGGATATACAACATGGCGCACGGGCCAGTTTAGTTTTGACAGTTTCACGGGTGCTCTTTTACCTAGACAAGATTCTGCTTCGCTCTCCGGAGAGGCCCAGTTTTTCGCAAATTCCGGTGGAGACTTCATAGTCACTGGAAAGATCAACAACGTGGAGGTTACCTTTCTAGTGGATACTGGCGCATCGGTGGTAGTGCTAACTACATCAGACGCCGAACGACTCGGCATGGTGCCCGAAGACATGATCCTCTCTCGGCTCTACCAAACAGCAAACGGAACGGTAGCAGGAGCCCCCATTCGTTTATCCGAAATCACTTTGGGCGGTATTCATCTAAGCAACGTTCGCGCATCCGTGATCGGTGAACAACTTCACATGTCTCTTCTTGGAATGAGTTTTCTCGGTAGATTATCGGAGTTCTCTTTCAAAGGCCCAGTTTTAAAACTTTATCAATGAACACATCATACCCACGCCTTATTTTCGGGGACCAAAGGTATCCAGACTTTACAGGTCCTGTGCTGACTTTCTTAGAAGATATTTCTGGATTTTACCCGTAGAGGTTTTTGGCAATGTCCCGAATACTACCGTCTTCGGGGCCTTATAATGAGCTAACTTATCCCGACAAAAGTCAATCATTTGAGCTTCTGTGACAGTGGCATTCGCGGTTCTTAGCTCAACAAAGGCGCAAGGGGTTTCACCCCATTTTTTATCAGGCCGCGCAACCACTGCAGCCGCGATAACCGAAGGGTGTTCGTAAAGCACTGTTTCGATTTCGATGGACGATATATTCTCACCACCCGAAATAATAATATCTTTCGATCTATCTTTAAGTTCGATGTACCCATCAGGGTGCATAACGCCAAGATCTCCGGTATGGAACCAGCCACCCCTGAAGGCATTCTTTGTTGCATCCTTATTTTTTAAATAGCCCTTCATAACAATATTGCCGCGCATCATCACCTCGCCCATCGTTTCACCATCTTTTGGGCACGGCTTCATGTCGTCTGGATCTGCGATCATCAGTCTGTCTAACGTTGGGTAAGCCACACCTTGGCGTGCCTTGAAACGTGAACGTTCAGCTAGTGGTTTGGAATCCCACTCATCGTGCCATGCGCATACTACCCCTGGCCCATAACATTCGGTCAATCCNTATGCATGGGTCACCTGAAAACCTTTTTCTTCAATTGAAGCTAGTACTGGCGGAGGCGGAGGCGACGCAGCCGTCATGATCTTTACACCACTATTGATTCCAACAAACGCCTCCGGACTCGCATCGTTTAACATATTAAGAACTATTGGAGCACCGCAGAAATGAGTGACATCATTGTCACGGATCTCGCGCAAGATCCCTTTCGTCTCCACATTTCTCAAGCATACGTGGGTCCCTGCAAGCGCCACGATAGTCCAAGGAAAGCACCATCCATTGCAGTGAAACATGGGCAACGTCCACAAATATACGGGTCTTTGAGGCATATCCCACGCCAACGCGTTGCCAATTGCATTTAGATATGCACCACGGTGATGATAAACGACGCCTTTCGGATTTCCGGTCGTACCGGAGGTGTAATTTAGCGCGATCGCATTCCACTCGTCAGACGGAGCAAGTGTTTCGTAGTTTGGATTGCCCTCTGCTAAAAATCCCGAGTAATCAGTGTCGCCCAGCAGGCTCCCACTGCCAGTGTACAAAGGATCGTCGATGTTGATGACTGAGGGAGGATTCTCCATCATCGTTAGGGCTTTCTCAATAACAGGGCTGAACTCTCTATCAGTAAAAAGAATTTTCGCCTCCCCGTGCTTCAGAATAAAAGCTATCGTTGCGGGATCCAAACGGATATTTAGCGCATTTAAAACAGCACCTACCATTGGCACGCCGTAATGGGCTTCAAGAAGTGCCGGCACATTCGGCGCCATTACCGAAACTGTGTCGCCAGCACCAACACCCCTCTCAGCCAACCCGGAAGCGAACCTCCTACACCTCTCACCAAACTCCTGGTAGTTCGCCGTATATTTCCCATGAATCCAAGCCGTTCTTCCTGGATAAATAGCGGCGGTACGCTGAAGAAAACTTAGAGGGCTAAGAGCCTGGTAATTAGCGGCATTCTTGGATAGATCTGTTTCGTACATTTTGTCATTCATCTCAAGCACCCATCTTCAAATCTGAGAATGGTAGCTAGACAAAACCGTGGAGTTTCGATGGATGGCCCAAACACATGAAAATGGCAATCACAAGCCGTAGGAGGAGGCATCCGCTTTGGCGACCGTATCAACGGATCGAGAGACAGACGATGGTCCGTCATACCACTCTCCATATGCCAAGATATCGAACCCCAGCAGCACCCTCAGGGGAGATAATCACGCCAGCCCAGGCCGTTTTCTAAGCAATAAACTTTTAACCCCGCGCAATACAAAATTGTCGTCCCAGTCAAGGTTCTCAGACACCAACTCAACATCCCCAATCAAGGGGAGCAAACGTGAAAAAGCTATCTCCGCCTCTACACGAGCCAACTCCGCTCCGATACAAAAATGAATCCCATACCCGAAAGATAGATGTCGGTTAGGCTTCCGTCGAATTTGGAATTCTTCCGGATTCTCAAAATGCAATGGATCTCTGTTGGCAGCACCCAGCATCAGAAATACTCGATCTCCTTTTGCAATTTTTTGTCCCAATATTTCCAGATCTTCGTCTGCAACCCGCACGATAACAAAAGCTGCAGTTTCATACCGTAATACCTCCTCCACCATTGAAGGGATCAAATTTTGATCTTCCTCCAATAAAGCCAGTTGGTTTGGATTTTTCAGCAGCAATACCGTTGCATTTCCTATTAAGTTCATCGTGGTCTCATGCCCTGCGAACAAAATCAAAATACAACTTGCAATCAGCTCATCCTTGCTCATTGGACCACCAGAATCCTGTGCCGCAATCAAGTCATCAATCAGCATTCCTTTATTTCTGGCTTTCCGCCTGTTGAAAACCGTTTTGTTAAAGTAATCCGTCAGTGTGAATAGTGCCTGAGACCCGCGCTCAAATCGATCGGGCACCTGACGGCTGTTGCCGATGACGGTTGCCAAATCATTCGACCAGTTTCTGAATTTTGGCACATCGGAAGGCGGCACACCAAGAATATGGGCAATCACCGTTGCCGGCATGGGAAATGCGAAATCACTTATCATATCGAATTGATTACTTCGGATGACCGGCAGCAAGAGCTCATCCACAATCTCTCCGATTCGCGGGCGCAATTCCTCTATTGCTCTTGGGGTAAAAGTATCGATTAAAAGCCGCCGCAGCGGCGTGTGGGCAGGTGGATCACGAAATAGAAGCCATTGATTCAAAAGATCTCCCATTTTTTTTAATTCGGGACGATTTGTTGCCGCCATATGTTCCGTAAATGGTTTGACTCGTTCGGCAGAGAGTCGTTGATCCCTCTGTGCCGCCTTTACCTCGTCATAAGTGGTCAGGAGCCATCCCTTGAGTGGTTCGTTCCAGGAAACAGGCTCGACTGAGCGCAACTTGGCCAAATCCAGATANGGATTTGCTATCGTANCCGCTGCAAAAGGGTCAAAAATCTTTTGGTCCANAGGCAAGTTATCCATAAATACTCACAGAATACGGAGGTCCAAAACACTAATCACGAAACGAACGATCTCTGCGATCCAGCATTCTCAGTAGGGCTTGCCATAAAAGGTCGGNGTGATCACCCTGAGATTCCCCACGACCTTGCTTGCCCGTTCTTTCCAAAACCCGATCGTCAGGCAGAATTACGTCACCCGCACCTCCCATGGCAAGTACTTGTACTTTACATGCTCGTTCCAGTCTATGGATCCTAAGGAAGGCATCTGCCACTTCTTTACCAATCGCCAGAGTTCCATGGTTCCGGAGAATCAAGAGATTCTTATCGCCGAGATCCCGCACTAAACGAGCCCGCTCATCAGCATCCGTGGCAGGGCCTTCATAGTCATGATAGGAGATATCGCCCTGCAACAAAGCGCTAGTTTGGACGATCGGAAGCAGCCCCTGTTTTTGGGCCGACACTGCCATACCTTGATCCGTATGAAGATGCAGCACACAGTCCACATCGGCTCGTGCTTCAAGGATCGCACCATGAATGATAAAGCCAGCAGGATTAAAGCCATATGGGCTTTGCATGATCACCCCACCACTGAGGTCTACTTTTATCAGGCTTGAAGCGGTTATTTCTTCAAACATCATTCCATAAGGATTGAAAAGAAAATGATTTTCATTATCCCAAACCCGAAGGGAAATGTGGGTATATATCAGATCATCCCAACCAAAATGGGCGATCAACCGATAACAAGCGGCTAGATTCACCCTTTGCTCCCATTCTTCGTCACTGACTTGATCACGCAACGATGGCACCGGCATTTTTATTACTGACATTTATACCTCCACATATTTTAGCCAAATAAATTGCGGTCAATACACCGACTAATATTGCACGCGTTGCGTCAAGGCTCCATCAACTACCAAGTTAGCACCAGAGATAAAACTAGCAGCGGGACTCGCCAGAAATACGACAGCATTAGCCACCTCCTCCGGATGACCCATGCGACCCATAGGATTTCTTTTCAGCATTGTCGAATACATTTCCGGGGACTTTATTTTTGCCTCACCCCACACACCACCTTCAAAATAAATTGAACCAGGTGACACGACGTTTGCCCGCTTGCCCCTTGGTGCAAGCTCCCGGCTCAACCCTTTCGCATATGCTATCAATGCCGCTTTTATGGAATTATAAGGGCGGGGACCCAGATAAATTTCAAGTGCGGCTGTGCTCGCCACTAAAACAATAGACCCCAACTCCGATCTTTCAAGATATGGCATTGCAGTTTCCACTGCGCGCACGCTACCAAGAATATCAGTGTTGAATCCAGCCTGCCAGGAATCCTCTGTGTTGGTAACGGCAAGCGCGCTGACATTGGGAATTAGCACATCAATGCCCCCCAATGCCTCCGATGCTTTGACTATCCAGCTGCGCAATGCGTCGGCATCGGTGACATCCAGTGTCCCCCCAAAAGCTTGAACTCCTGAGTTTGTAACGGACGCAACCGTAGCATCTACGTCATCCTTGCCCCGCGCACAAAGCGCAACATCGCAGCCTTCAAGAGCCAACCTCTCGACTATTGCCCGTCCGATACCTTTTGTTCCACCAGTAACAACCGCTCTTTTCCCTCTCAGTCCTAAATCCATTGTTAACCCTCCCAGTATAACTGTTGTTAGGTGGCAGTGTGTTCAGTTGCCATCATCGACTTACGGGTAGAGAACTCGTCAAACCAACCACTCAATGAAGGGCGAAGGGTACGCCAATCCTCTTCGGGAAACCTAAAGTCCAAATAACCTGCCGCACAGGCAGTGGCTATAGTGCCAATATCTACCACGTCGTCAAAGGTATCCACCTCACGTTCAATCGTATCCAAAGCGCGGTGTACCTTACCCAACTGCCCCTCTACCCAGGAGGGCCAGTATTTGTTCTGAGGNCTTANNATGGTCTCGTANCGTATTGATACTGCCGCNTCGAGAAGCCCATCTCCCAACGCCTGAAGGCGCAAGGCCTTCCATCTATCTTCTAAGCCCTCCGGAAACATTCGGTTTCCCTGATGCAAACTATCTAAGTATTCACATATTACACGAGAATCATATAACGTGGCTCCACTCTGAGTAATGAGAACCGGCATTTTAGCAAGCGGGTTAACTCTAATCAGCTGATCATTGGGTGCGATCGGGGTAGTTTTGGGAAATATCCTATCAATCTTATCAAATACACCTATCTCAATTGCAACNATCAGAACNTTGCGAACNAATGGAGACGGTGCNGAACCAACTAATTTCATTTATTGTTCTCCTCTTGATCNAGAGAGGACNCTAGCCTAAACCATTCNGGNCAAAGGGAATGAAAGAAAAATGCGTGACAATATTGGTCAGTTNTTAACAAAGCGNGCNGANCTCAGTCCGAATCTAGAGGGNTTCGTTGATATCGCGAGTGGACTCCGACTCTCATACAAAGAACTTAACGAACGATCCAANCANNTGGCCCACGTCTTTAGAGACNGAGGCATANAAAAGGGCGATAGAGTAGCACTGTTGATGCTTAACTGCCCAGCATACCTTGAATCGTTCTTTGCTCTGGCAAAACTTGGAGCCGTTACGGTTCCCTTAAATACCCGTCTGGTGGCAGATGAACTAGCTTTCATACTGCAAGACTCTGGATCCCGGATACTAATTTACGGGGAAGAATTTGCTGAATCTGTCTCGGATTTAAACGCCAGAGGACAGCAAGGTACGGCTGTAGAAGAATGGTTGTTCGTGGGAACACCGGATGGTAGTGCCCAGGACAAACCAACATTTGCTCTTGATTATGAAGAATTGCGTAAATCTGCCAAGAATGATGAGCCAGAGATAACGACGGGACAGGGTGACAGTTTGTATATCATGTATACGTCGGGTACCACTGGACTGCCAAAAGGTGTCGTTCATACGCACGACTCCGCCATGTGGGCCTGTATTACTTGGGCNGCAACNGGCGATGTTCGNTTGTACGACCGNTATCTCTTGATTCTGCCACTTTATCACGTCGGTGCGCTNACTCCCGTAACAGCCAACGTATACCTGGGAGTGAGCAACATTGTTCAACGTACTTTTGANGCCGGAGGTGTGTGGAGGTTGATTGAGATAGAACGTATTGATACGTCTCTTGCAGTGCCGGCCATGCTTAATTTCATGATTCAGGCTCCGGAACTAAATGAATATAAACGTGACCGGTTACGCTGGATAATGAGTGGCGCGGCGCCTGTCCCTGTTTCACTGATAGAGTCCTACGCAAAACTTGGCATACCTATCAACGAAGCATACGGGCTCACCGAATCGTGTGGTCCTGCAAGCCTTCTAACGGGCATGGATGTCGCCAAACATCCAGGGTCGTGCGGAAAAGCATTCTTCCATACTGACATACGAGTGGTAGACAAGCATGGNGCTNACACNAAATCTGGCGAACCTGGAGAGGTAATCGTGCGAGGCCGCCATGTTATGAAAGAATATTGGAATAATCCGACTGCAACCCAGGAATCACTCCGAGATGGATGGTTGTACACCGGCGATGTTGCAACAATTGATCAGGATGGATTCATATACATCCAAGACCGANTCAAGGACATGATCATATCGGGTGGAGAAAATGTATATCCTGCNGAAATAGAAAATGTGATCCTTGCTCACCCCGAAGTACTGGACGTTGCAGTCATTGGGCAGAAAAGCAAAAGATGGGGCGAATCGCCATTAGCCGTCGTCGTCCCACGCGATGAGACACTGACTGGAGATGAAGTAACGGCCCATTGTATTGGGAAGCTTGCTCGTTACAAGCTACCAAAGTCTGTCGAATTTATAGAANTAATTCCCCGCAACCCCAGTGGTAAAGCCTTAAAACGAGAATTGCGCAAAAAATTCCCAAACCATGCTCCAGAATGACAGAAGTAATGAATGGAAAATATANAATCAGTGCTGTTCTATGGGATTTCGGAGGCGTTTTTACCACAAGCCCTTTTGAAGCTTTCAATCATTATGAAATGGCCCATGATTTACCCGAAAACTTTATTCGACAACTGAATTCAAAGAATAGTGACTCGAACGCCTGGGCTCAACTCGAGCGCAACGAGGTTAGCCTCTCTGAATTTTGTAAAGCGTTTGAGGAGGAAGCCCGAAACTCAGGCGGACACCTTGACGGTGCTGAAGTTCTCAATTGCATTCATGGCCAGCTAAGGGAAGAAATGGTTGGTGCTTTGCGGTCAATTTCACGCCAATACAAGACCGCCTGTTTAACAAACAACTTTTCCCAGGGTGCTAACTCTACCAATTCGGATACCACGGCAACGAAAGAAGTAATGGAAATGTTCGATATAATTGTTGAATCAAGTAAAGTTGGCTGCCGAAAACCGGAACTCGCATTCTACCAGACTGCCTGTGACATGCTAGAGGTATCACCCAACGAAGCCATTTTTCTCGACGATCTCGGTGTGAACCTAAAGCCAGCTAAAACAATGGGCATGCAAACCATCAAGGTAGTCACCCCTACGCAAGCTTTGNAAGAACTAGAGACCTGCTTAGGACANGATATTNCGTGANTACCACTCTGTNCCTCAAAATATAGTTCCGTTCCTTGATNCATGCTGCTACAACTTTTTGGAGACTGGTTACTGGGGGACGTGGCTTCTACGGCCATGTTAACTGATTAATGAATGCGAACATAAACACGATCCCATTGGATTGCGACACATGACTCAGTTGCTACGCGTTGTAGCAGTGTTGGTTNCCGTCTTCTGNATCTCATCACCAGTNTCNGCCGATAGCTCGCATGAATNTCTGCANGCAGAAATTCGTGCACTTATCGCCAAACTGCACAATGAAAATTCTCGCGACAGACAAGAGGCCGTTGAAGCACTCGGAACATTTGGAGAAATGGCAAGAACAGCGATTGTGCCATTAGTAACAACTTTAGATGACACAACTGTCAACGTCCGCGCTGCTGCTGCCAGCGCGATAGGAAGCATAGGTACTAGCGCTAATGTATCAGTACCAGCACTAATTTCTTCTTTACAAGATTCAAATGCGACAGTCCGTTTAACTGCGGCAACCGCTCTGAGCCGTTTTCCCAAAAAGGGCTCATTAATCGCACCGGCACTCGGAAAACTTTTGGATGATCCGGATGAATCAGTCCGGCTTACAGCGGCCAGTACACTCGGGGCATTAGGTTCCCAATCGGTGCCAGTCCTCCGCAACGCTCTGCGGCAACACCCCGATCCATCAGTGCATGTTATGGCACTCGCAGCTCTCGGCGGCACAGGCATTTACGCTGAGCGAGCGCTTCCCGAAATCCTGGCCGCCCTCGACCAGCCCATTGGAGACATACGTCGAGCCGCGGCCATTGCTCTTGGTAAAGTTGCCAGTGACAAGACCTGGCCCGAGACACGCCCATGGAGAGACCGATCAGCGGACCCCCTAGGATATGATCCCAAGCCAATTTGGCCCAGACCAATGCGCACACCCATCCGCCAAACACTGTACACTCGCCTTCACAGCGCGGTGATCGAGGTCACGGTTCCAGCACTGTCGCAAATACTGGATGATCCGGTACCTGAGGTACGATCTGCCGCACTCAGGGCCTTGAGTTCAATAGGACAAGAGTCGGAACCTGCCGTACCGTTTGTTATCGCCGTAATCGCCGACGAGGATGCAAACGTTCGGCGTGCAGCAGCGACAGCCCTTGGAAACATTAGGGAATCATCGGAGCGTACATTGAAAAGCCTAATAGGAGCCTTTACAGATGCTGACAGCGACGTCAGGTTGGCTGCATCTCGATCAATAACAAAACTGGGAGCCCCTGCGGTACCAGTACTTATAAAGGCTATGAAGGACCCTGAACCTACAGTTCGAGTCCTAGCTGCTACTACCCTGGAAAATATAGGTGAAGAAGCGGTGATAGCGATTCCGATCCTTTCACAAGCGCTGGACGACGACGATCAGGCTGTTCGTCTCGCGGCAACATATGCTCTAGAAGTGATTGAGGAGACTATAGAAGCGAGTGACGTCCCGTCACATTAATACGGTCCAGCAGGCGTGGCCCAAACGCACCTCTATCACTCCCTTAATCAAATCTCATATCTATGAATTTCTCGTCACTGGGTAACGCAAAGGATCTATGCAGTCACTTAATCCATTAGCTTCAAAACACAGTTTCCAAAAGACTCGGTTTTGGGGGTAAAACCGAGTTCTTCACACTCAATTTTAGCTTTTTCTAAGCGAGAATCTCCGCTG
>PAVD01000029.1 GCA_002712985.1 Rhodospirillaceae bacterium | reverse complement strand
CTTAGTTTTTCACCGGGCCAATACGCCACATTGACGTTTCCCGGACTACCCCCACGTGATTTTTCAATGGCAAATCTTCCCGGGGAAAATTCTCTCGAATTTCACGTTCGCCATATTTCTGGTGGGAGAGTCAGCAATCATGTAGTTGATCGTCTTAAGATAGATGACAAAGTAAAAGTGGAAGGACCTTACGGAGTATCCTATCTACGAGAACTGCACAGGGGTCCCATCATAGCAGTGGCTGGATCNACAGGACTGGCACCCATAAGATCCATTGTTAAAAGGGCGCTGAGAATTGGCATGAAACAAAGCATTTATCTATATTTTGGCGTCCGTAACGAACAGGACCTATACTGTACTGANGAGTTTGAGGACCTGGTANAGGAGTATTCCAGTTTGAGTTTCATACCCGTACTATCCGAGACGTCATCTCGACTAACGGAAAATTATCGGACNGGGCTTGTCACTGACGCAGTCCTCACAGATTTCGATGATCTTGACGGTTGCAAAGCGTATATTGCTGGACCGCCAATNATGGTCGAGACNGCTGTTCAAAAATTCCAACTGCTTGGCATTCGTCGCGAAGATTGCCATGCTGATGCTTTCTATACGGAACTCGAAAAAACGGCATTGGAACGTAACTGATGCGCAAGATGCTTGAAAGTNGCACAGCGATAATCACAGGCGGTGGTCGCGGTATAGGACTCGCTATNGCCAAAAGTTTGTCNGAAGCCGGCGCAAATGTCGTCATTTCAGATACCGGTGTCACAATTGATGGTGCAGACCCTGATAGTTCGGTGGCTAGTATGGCAGCGTCACAGGTTCNTGGACCCGCCATTTCGTTCACGGAAAGTGTGAGCACACCCCANGGTGCAAAATCACTCGTCGAATCTGCTATCGATTCCTTTGGCCAGATCGATATCATCATCAATAACGCCGCTATCTTAAGGGATTCCTTTATTTTCAAAGGAGTACCGTCAGATTGGGACAGAGTAGTCGCAACAAATCTTTCTGGACCCTACTACCTTTTAGCCGCAGCAACTCCTTTTCTTCGTGAACAAAGCAAAGCAAAAGCGAATTATACATCTGGGNGAATCGTTAATATCACGTCGACTGCCGGTTTTTATGGAAATTACGGTCAAACAGCGTACGCGAGTGCAAAAGCGGGACTCTTTGGTTTGACACGAGCGGTCGCGCTAGACATGGCACGAAGCAGGATTACATGTAATGCCGTNGCCCCGTTTGCTTCCACTAGGGTAACTAAAACCATCCAGCCGATGAACGAACTTCAGTCAGAATATAAAGAGCGCGCTCTTCGTCTATCTACTTCTCACGTCGCAACGTTGGTGACATACCTGTGTGGAGAGAAGGCGCAGGGAGTTTCTGGCCAGCTTTTTGCCGTACGNGGGAGAGAAGTTTTTATCTTCAATCAACCTCGTCCTAAAGCGANNGCAGTTAACATTCAGAAAGACTGGACAGCGGATACTTTGGCGCTAGCAGTCGATGAAAAACTCAAACCCGATTTCACTCCCCTGGAAACCGACCTCGAAGCTTTCAACACCGAACCAGTAATCTAGGAATTTATTATGGCTAGACCAGAGCAAATAGATACGGTGGAACAGTTCCACACCATGCCAGAAGAATTTCGGATGGCCGTCCAGAAGATTGTAATTAGTCATGCTGTCAACGAACTATACGGTGCTCAGGTTTTCGACGAACCTGCGATCCATCTCGCCCCAGACCCCTATGCCAAATGGCTCACCTGTCGAGTNGCNATGGAGGAATATGGTCATCACGTTCGGTTCAGGGACCTCGGGCTTGAACTAGGAATTGAGCTAAATGCTATGAGCCCCGAAAAGAAGAAACCATTATCAATTTTCGAATTTCCNCTTAGAACCTGGGAAGAGTTTTGCGTCATTAAATTACTGGCGGATTTAGGAGAAATCATCCAAGTAGAGGATTTGATGCAGTGTTGCTTTCAACCGTTACAGAAATTAGCCCGCATGACTATGCCTGAGGAACGTTTCCACGCTCAGTTTGGNAAGGATTTTTGTACGGAACTATGCCTCACAGAGGGTGGACGCCAGGCTGTACAAAATGCTATTGACCGATACTTTCCAATGCTTCCAGCCTTTTTTGGCAAAACAAATTCGCGAAATAACGAAGTGTTCCGGAAATGGGGCATTAAACGACGTAAAAATGAGGAGATGAGATCCGACTTTTTAAGTCGAGCCGACAAAGTGGTGTCGGAACTCAACCTGACTCTTCCAACAGTTGAAATTTCGTGATCAAAGCGAATCTCTCCTCGCCGCACTCAATACTTCTAGAAAATTTAACTACGTCTTTACGATCTTCTATCTGGTTTCATGCGGTGGGACATANTTTAGATCCAAACACCCAACAAAAAATCNACCGTTACCTAGACAGCGTCGATCGAACACATTTAAAAATTGTTTTAATCAAAAAATGGAATGCTGTTCGCCCTGTCGCTCGAAGTCTGGATTGGGATCGTGACATTGTGTCTGACCAAATCCAGGAACGAGAAAACCTAAAATTGCACTCGGACAAAAATCATGGNGCAAAGAATTGCGCCTCTCTTATACAAGAATGTATTACCAGCATTACTCAATCTGCAGATCAAGCATTAACCNTTGCTCACCGCGCCCAACCGGATATTTCACTTGCCAAGGCTGCCAGTGGGGCTTTGGCCGACGCCGCCTTCGATGCCATTCTCAGCACATTGGCTATGGATGATAGACAAACGCCAGCAAAATCAAAATTTGAACTCTTTCAAATTGGGAGATGGCCATTATCGATGACAAAAGAAGTATTTTTTATTTTTTGACCCCTTGTCAAAGCTCGTGCTATTTGCGTACTTGGTTACAACGCGTATTGGTACATTGGAAGGAAGCAGCAACATGCCTTATGCGAAATCAAATGGTGTAAAGCTCTATTATGAAGAAGTAGGAACAGGAACCGCCATTATTTTTTTACACGAATTCGCGGGGGACTATCGTAGTTGGGAACCTCAAATGCGTTTTTTTTCGAATCGTTATCGTTGCATTTCCTATAATGCTCGAGGCTACCCACCGTCCGAAATTCCGGACAATGTTGCCGATTACAAACAAGAAAACCAAGCTGATGATGCCATTGGTGTCATGGATCATCTAGGAATTGATAAAGCTCATGTTGTTGGACTTTCCATGGGTGGCTTCGCCACCTTGCATCTGGGTCTACGAAACCCTGATCGTGCTCTCAGCCTTGCAGTGACCGGTTGCGGATACGGGGCCGTTAAAGGCAATCGTGACCAATTCATAACCGAAGCTGAAAAAATCGCTCAAGAATACGATCAACATGGATCTGAGGCTGTTGCAGAGTTTTACTCAATAGCCAGCACCCGAGTTCAGTTCCAGAACAGAAACCCCCGTGGGTGGGCCGAATTTAAACTTCAGTTGGGAGAACATTCGGCCGTTGGCGCCGCCAACACGATGCGTGGGTACCAAAAAACAAGGCCGTCGCTATATGATTTAGAAGACCAGCTGAAAACTCTAAAAGTTCCCACACTTATCGTGACTGGAGACGAAGACGAACCCTGCCTAGAACCAGCCCTCTACTTGAAACGTACCATTGCTAGTTCTGGATTGAGCGTACTTCCACGGAGTGGACATACCATCAACCTGGAAGACCCAGATTTGTTCAATAGCGTGATCAACTCATTTATCAGCACGGTAGAGAGTGGCCGATGGGAACTAAGAGATGAAAGATCCATGGGTTCACCGATGCTATCGCCCGAAAAAACAACCGATTGAATCTAGTTTACTGATCTGGAACTACTTCCCCAGCATCTTCTTCCTCGTCAGGAACGTCTAGTTCAATAAAACTCTCACTACCCCGACGCAGTTGGGATAGCTTGTTTTGGTCTAGTAAGTATGCCCAGCCAATAGCTCGGACAGAAATTGCTTTTACTTCCTCCCGAATGGCCTTATGTGGGTCTTCGATTTCTTCTTCTGCATTATCATCAGATGTGTTGGTCCCTATGGGCGGATCAACGGGTTCGGCAAGAGCTTCATCAAATTTTGCGTCGAATTTTGCCCAATGCTGTCCGTCTGCCTCAATGGTAGACACCTGCACCACCAAACCATCCCAAGTGGTGAATATGGTTTCAATTACCGTGTCTCCTCCAAAATCAAAGTCAACTTCCTTCCTAACATCCTTGAAATTTAAAAATGCCAGGGTTCCACCGATAGTATTTATTTTGCTTGGTGGAAGGGAGCGCATTCCATCCGGGATATCTAAATAGGTAAATTTGAAACCAGATCTATCCTGACGCTCAAGCACAGCGCGATCGCCCATTGAATCTGTATATTCAACACGNCGGATTCGNTCATGACGAATTTGTGTGAGTATAGTCTCTACCCAATCCAAGGGTTCCCGCCCGACATCAACTCCTCCGCTTCCTAACCAAGTTTGGTCCTCATTTGGACGGCGAACATAACGCCGCGGATCTCCTGCACGTATTGTATTTCCAACCAACAGGTCGGCCAGCACTGTATCCTTCTCATCTATTAAAGTTAGGCCAACTGCGCCTCCTGCATCCACTGCTCCCGGCACATCTAGACCAAGAACGTTATGTCTAGTGGGATCCTTTGTTTTAGCCGCCACTAAGTCCAACGCTGCTACCCCCAAAATAACCTCTTTTACCAACTTGTATTGAACGGGATAGCCTGATTTTTCCACAATGCCCCAGTTTTCTTCGGATCGGGAAATTGTGAAACCTTCTTTTCCATTATTTACCTTTATGGTTGATACCGAATTAACGTTGTCTATTAAACCATCGAACATCCGCCCACCACCAGCAGCAGGCCTTGTCTCAGAAATTCGCTGCTGTGCAACAAAGAACGCTAATACAATTACTACAACTGCAGCTACAGTCAGCCATACAAGATTTTTACGATTCATGGTCTCTCATCACATACGGTAAACGAACGACTTTACATAGTTACTCTACTGCATTTCCAGAGCGCGTTTCCTGTATCGTCTCCGGACTAAAGAAACAAAAATAGCAATAATACCAACCAACACCGGGATCCCACCAATATTGATAACCTTCAGGATTGTGCCTAACCCTTCAATATCTTTACGCAACTCGTGGCGCACATCCCTTAACTGCTTTCGAATACTAATCATATCTCTCTGAAAAGCCGCCAAAGCTGCACCTTCTTCAGCTGACAACATTTCTAGACTAGCACCCCCGCCACTTCTCATGTCTGAAAGTTGCTTTTCCGTCTCTTGAAGGCGTTTTTGTAAACCGCTTTCCGTCTCTCGAAACTCAGCTTCTGCTTGCCGCTGCAATTCATCAACCACCTTAAATGGGCGCTGACCAGTTCCTCTTGTCCTCAAACCTACCAAATTAGAACCGCCCCCCAGTAACTCGAGAGCATTCGCTACAAATGCACCGTTATCCGCCACAGGTACATTCAGCACACGACCCAACAACTGCTGGCCCTGCACCCAGGCACTGTCTAACAACATATCAGTATCACTAACTACAATAACGTTAATTGGTTCTGTTGATTCTGTAACGTGCCCCTCAGGAGTTTCTCCAAGCGGTTCCCGAACTCCCTCAGAATTAGCCTCAGCATTCAAAGGTCCATTGGGAAATGCTGAGACCACACTACCGGAAAGCCTGGCTACAAGTGTGTAACGAGTTCCTTGTGGTTCAAATTTTTCCAACAAAGCCTTGGGGTTACCACCAAACTGCACATAAAAACGCTCAATCATCATCGATTCAGGAGAACTTTGTATTAGAGGCACAAACTCCACCTCTGAGTCCTCTCTCGGCTCAAGGCGTCCAGCACTCCTTACGGTTATACGCCCCAGTTGGCTAGTGGCCACTTCGTTTAGATTGAAATTAGGTGTCTCTAATGACAACCATGGTAAATAAGGGAGAACCACTGGTCGACCTTGATCTGATGTTTGCACTCTCTGCGCCGCGCGTGCATCAGCTACTAGCATACCGGGAACTAATTCCAATCCCCATGCATTAAATAAATCCGGTAAGTCGGAACCTTTGGGAGCTAGGGGATTGTCAGGNTCAGGGGTCCTCGCGCTTTCTTCAGACAATGGATCAACGAACACCATTGCACGCCCCCCCTTCAGCACAAACTGGTCGATCTGATAACGCGCAGCGCCCGTCATATTACTCGGATGAATTACAAGTAAAACATTAATATCGTCGTCGACAGGACCAGCATCCAGACTAACCTGACGCAATTCAAAAATCCGCTCAAGTTGAGTTATCAAGGCCCACGGAGGCTTGTATTCGGGTTCGCCGGCTTGGGGATTACCGGGCCCACCATAGACTGGCAAAGCGGAAACAACGCCAACCACAGCTTTTTCTGCAGTCGAAATTTCATAAACCAACCGAGTTAAATCATATTCAAGGAAAGCGTCTCGCTCCTGCCGAAAAAATTCGATAACAGATACTTCGTCTACCGTGTTGGTGCCTACCAGGCCAAAGTACAACCTATCACCCCCCGCATTGACTGGCACACCTTGCAACCCAAATCCAACCGCGTCATCTTCCGTATCCGAAAACGGCTCCGGGTTCATCATTTCATACTTAATCGTGCCATCCGAGACTGCCACGTATTCTGCCAGAATATCCTGAACTCGGCGTGCATAATCCCTGATCGAGGGATACTCATTCGCCAGATCCTGAGAAAAATAAAACCGTAAAAGTACCGGTTCCTCGAGACCGGCCAACATCTTTTCTGTACCGTCTGACAGTGTGAATAGTTTGTCTTGGGTAAGATCCACACGTAGATTGCGGAAGACACTGTTGCTAAGCAGATTTACTGAAATCAGCAATAGAATTGCGAGGCCAAGGGCAAACCCCGCAAAAAGTGTTTTTTTGTCTCCACGCCAGTTACTCATTGGATAAATCCCTTATGCTCCATCACGATTTCCAACCACTAATGTGTTAACAAAGAGCCAGAAAACGATCAAAGAGGCAAAATAAACCACGTTCCGTGCATCTATCACGCCGCGCGAGATACTTTGAAAGTTCGACATGAAACTCAGTGAACTTATAGTGTCAATTACTGATTGCGGCGCCCATCCACTGAAAAGATGGGTCACCATTGGAAGACCAGTAATAGTAAACAGAAAACACACCACTACCGAAACAACAAATGCAATGACCTGATTCTTCGTCAACGCTGAAATACATGCGCCGATTGAAAGATAGGCCCCAGCCATCAGGAAACTTCCAATATAGGCAGCTATAATTACTCCATTGTCTGGATCACCCAGGTAGTTCACCGTCAACCAGATAGGAAACGTTAACAGCAAAGCAATCCCAGTGAATACCCACGCAGCGAGATACTTTCCTAACACAACTTGCCACACGGTGACGGGAAGCGTCATCAGCAACTCGACCGTACCCACTCGCCTTTCTTCCGCCCAAAGACGCATGGCAAGTGCAGGAACTAAAAACAGGTACAACCAAGGATGCCATGTGAAAAACGGCTCTAGATCCGCCTGTCCTCGCGCGTATAGATCTCCCATAAAAAAGGTAAAAATACCATTAAGGAAAAGAAAAATAACGATAAACACGTACGCGACAGGAGTCGAAAAATAACCCGAAAACTCACGGCGGAAGATGCTCAAAATCTGAATCATCGCTTTATCATCACCCTTNTTGTACGGTCAAAGCGTCGCCAGTAGTTAGTTCACGGAAAACTTCATCAAGACGTCCACTATCTACATCTAANGACTCGATGTCCCAACCTTTTTCTAAGAGATGCCTTGTTATATCACCGACGATTGATTTGCCATCCCTAGGAAAAGCCACAAAGCGATCACTAGTTGAAGCAACAGGGGCAGGTTCTACTGCTAAAACATTTGATAAACCCTCTAGAGTAACCCGCAGGTCACCACCACTGTCGGTCTTTGCGCACACAGTCACCGCATTGCGATGGCGTGACCGCGAAGCAAGCTCATCAGGTGTACAATCTACAATAACTTTACCCCGATTTATCACCATGGCACGCGTACACACAGCATCCACCTCTTCTAGCAAGTGAGTGGAAATAATGATTCCCTTTTCAGCCGACATAGTCCTAATAAGACTACGAACTTCATGTTTTTGATTGGGGTCAAGACCATCCGTCGGTTCATCAAGAATCAAAACGTCTGGATCATGTAGAACGGATTGCGCCAGACCAACTCTCCGCTTAAATCCCTTAGAAAGTGTTTCTATAGGCTGAACCAGCACGGGCCCTAACCCCAACTGAGTCACCACCCAGTTTATTCTTTCTGTGCTTTTGGCAGTTGATAGACCTCGCACGCTTGCTGCAAAACGTAGGAATTCAATGGCGGTCATATCTCCGTACAACGGAGCGCCCTCGGGTAAATAGCCGAGATGGGCTCGTGCTTTTATCGGGTCCTCCGATAAATCGTATCCACAAATGCTTGCACGTCCCGAATTGGGCGCCAAAAATCCTGTTATCACACGCATAGTGGTAGACTTTCCAGCGCCGTTGGGCCCAAGAAATCCCAGAACCTCGCCTCGATCCACGGAAAACGAAACAGAATTTACGGCCTGAATAGTTCCAAACTGTTTCGACATTGAAACCACTTCAATCAACGCGCTCATTAATACCGCTCTTTCTCCCTTTAGCACACTAAAANCNGTGCTGGCGTGCCTCACCTAAAGCAACGCCGTATATAACATAGGTTNGGCCTCNAAAGTTAAACAGNNCCNACNTTTCCTGTAGGCCGTAATTTAGGAAGCAAATTTAGTTAGTTCAAGTATATAAACACGATAAGAAATCAGTTTTATCGCCATGNTCAATNGTAATAAGTCAACTCTAATCGAATAAANTCATCAGCGCGCAGGTCNCTAAGAACGTCTCCGCTCTCCACAGACATAAAATTTTGAAGCTCNANACTGAGCCTANNNGAGTCATTTATTCTCGTACTAGCCTCCAGAAACACCTGACGCGTGCTTTCTTGTAAGTCTTGGACTACACCGGCTAATGCCTGTGTGTCAGCTGTATCGTTAAGGNCNACTCGGACAGCNGAAAAGATGTCNTGTTGCAGTGGATCNGTNGCTTTATTCAGCCGACTGTCACGCATATANTCAGCAAGAACGCCAACGTCTGTATTGGTCCCGAAAGCACCAAAAAAATTGTATTCNGNTCCACCAACAANAGAAGAAAAATTCTGTTCGCTGCCAAGAGCATTTTTTTGACCTTGGCGAAATAAGCCTTCTAACTTCCATAGCCAGGGCCCATTNGTATACTGAAGCTCGAGGCCGGTTTGACTTATCGATTCATAATTGGGGACAAGCACAACTGTATTGTCACTGCTAAAGCCGAAATCAGTCAATGTCGGTTCTCGACTCGTACCGT
This sequence comes from Rhodospirillaceae bacterium, assembly GCA_002712985.1. Classification (GTDB taxonomy): domain Bacteria; phylum Pseudomonadota; class Alphaproteobacteria; order UBA7887; family UBA7887. Next base: position 9,059 of record PAVD01000029.1, on the reverse strand, counting down.
AGAAATTGGATAACCCAACATCCCAAGAACCAATACTGTTGCTATACCGAACTGCCACGTCCGGATTGAATCTCTCAGCTTTACTGTCAAAGCGAGCCTGTCCAGCATCAATCAATACAGAACCACGCAACCGACCGCTGCGCGATTGGAAAATCCTTTCCCGAAAATACGGCATCACAAACAAATCGATGAATCCCCAGTCCGACGTAAAAGAAAGGTTCACCATCGGCTGTCCGAATTTGCTCTCACCATTTGGGTTCTCAATCACATCAGTTTGGTTAATAATATCTACTAAGTGCTTCGACTCCGTTACACCCCAAAAAACCTTTGTTGAGCCCACGACTAAGCTCCAATCATCACGTACAATTCTCAAAAAAAGTTCACGGATGTCAAAATGGGTGCGCCGTGCATCAGAAGAATCTAGCCTTCCGAAAGGCGAAATCGTGAGGCTCGTATAATCTGGCCACTCAAGATAGTACTCCGGTGCCACCGCCAAAGACACGTTGTGCTGGGATTGTCCAGAGAATGCAGCATCGTCAGGAAAAATGACCGTTTCCATGAACACAGTGCCTGTTATTTCCTGAAATGCAGGAGTAGAAAGTGAGTTTCGTTGCTCGTCCGCCAAACCAGCNCCGCCAAGAAAAAGAAAAGACAGCAGGACGAGATGCAGCAGGAAAATCCCTTTTTTCACTTCAAATATCGTCCCTTGTATCCAGTAAGTTCCACAATGCAGAAAACTATTTTTCTAAAAACCGTACCAAAATTAGTGTGAAACCNACTAAGATTCTCACAACAAATAGAATTCACCGTAGTGGAGTGAATGAAATAGCGTTGGGCTTCAGTAACACGCCTGATTAATCTCGAACAAGGACCACAAACGATGGTTGATAAATGTGTCACAGTTTATATTGATTACAAGAGTCCATATGCGTATCTGGCAATAGAGCCAACTCAGACACTAGTACGCGACTATAATGTATCTTTAAATTGGCTGCCTTACACACTTCATATTCCGGATTTCTTAGGAAGTGCAAAAGTGAACGATCAAGGCCAAATTCTGGAGCAGGATCGTTCCCCTCACCAATGGCGTCGTGTGCGATACTCATACATGGATGCGCGACGGTATGCCAACCTATGCGGCCTAACTATTCGCGGCCCAAGAAAAATCTGGGATTCATCCTTAGCAAGTATTGGGCTTCTTTATGCCAAAGAACAAGGAAATTTCCACGCCTACAACAGTAGAGTGTACGAAGAGTTCTGGCGCCGCGAGCTGAACATCGAAGATCAAGAAGCCATCAAATTGATACTATCTGAAACCGGCTCGGATAGTGCGAATTTTGAAACCTACGCATCTAAAAAGGGACGCCTGCTGCATGACAAAATTCGCAGTGAAGCTGAAGAGAAAGGCGTGTTCGGCGTCCCTACCTATGTTTTAGATGATGAAATTTTTTGGGGNCGGGAACACCTACCACTCATTCGACTGCGTCTTTCCCAAAAAGGGTTAGCAAGACCTGGGATCAAGGCTCCAATTGACACAACCCATGCCTGGCACCCCGACGCTCCTGGCTGGTAGAAAGACTTATGGAAAACACAGGCTCTCGGACCAACGTTGCAACGACTATCAAACAGACACAGCGAGGCCCCAAAGGAGATTCCACCGCGAACCCTTCGACGCGGGACATTGTTTCCTTTGGAGTAATGTGCCTGGGGACATACTTGGGACTGACGAACATACAAATTGTCAATAGCTCATTTAAGGAGATACAAGGCGGACTCGCCGCTGGTCCTGACCAAATAAGTTGGGTGCTCACTTCGGCATTAATCGCTGAGGTGATTATGCTGCCTCTATCAGGATGGTTATCACGTCTGATCTCTACGCGATGGTTGTTTACCGCATGTTTGGGGTTTTTTAGCCTAGCAAGCGCAGGTTGTGCAAATGCGTGGAATATTGAAAGCATGATCTGTTTTCGTGCCTTGCAAGGCTTCAGTGGTGGCGCCCTAATGCCACTTGTNTTTGCATCAGTGTACACAATATTCCCGTCACATCGGCNCACCGCTGTAATGACGATAATTTCGTTTTGTATGGTCACTTCTTCGGCAGCGGGCCCTATACTGGGTGGTTGGATAACAGATGTCCTGTCTTGGCAGTGGATGTTCTGGATCAGCGTGCCGACCGGCATTGCCTTGATGATTGCTTCAATGTTCCTGATAAGAATTGATCAGGCTGAACTGACGTTAGCGAGAAATATTGATTTTTTGGGAATCAGTCTTGCTGCTATTTCGCTCCTATGCTTGTTAGTAGTGTTGGAAGAGGGACGTCGGCAGGGATGGTACGAATCAGGAATGATTCTTTCCCTCACTATACTCTCTGGAGTGTCGGCTTATTTGTTCTTATGGCGTGAGCTGACATGCCAACACCCAGTGATAGATCTACGCGCTTTTTTACATCAAGGTTTTTCTATTGGTTGTTTTTATGGGTTTGTATTTGGAGCCATATTGTACGTACCTCTTTTCCTTCTACCACTTTATCTTGCCGAAGTACGCGCTATCGACACACTAGAAATTGGAACAATCGTAGTTGTGCTGGGCGTATCCATGGTTTTGTCCACGCCTATCGCCGGCTTGTTGCTCCGATTGGCTCATATACGCTTGGTTGCTTTTATTGGCTTCTTTGGTATGGCGATCGGGACTTGGTTACAAGGGCAGTTAACCGGCGAACAGGGATTCACGGATCTAGTCGTACCACAGGTTATCCGAGGCCTAGCCTCTCAGTGTTGCTGGCTCTCCGTTGTCACTTTAGCCCTTGGTTCCATTCCAACGGACCAGGTTAAGAACGCGAGTGCATTATTCAATTTGATGATGCGCCTTGGAGCTGCGGTTGCCATCGCCTTGGCGAGCAATTCATTGGAAAATAATACATTGCGGCACTATTCTGAAATTGCGGACTCAGTATCATTTGATCAACCATCTGTCGGCGTAGACATTCCACGCCTATCCGGACTATTTGCNGGCCGATATGGNGACTCGCCGACTTCGGATCAAGCTGGAATAAATATATTGGTTGAAATAGCCACACGCCAAGCAATGACGATGGCGTTTAATGACGTAACTAGGATGGCTGCATTACTCTGTGNCTTGGCGTTGCTCCTACTACCCTTTTTTAGANATAAAACTGCGCTCGTAGAATCACGTAGATCAAACTCCCGATCTCAACACCACTCGAAAGTACCGGACAAATAGCTGATTGCGANAAATNTTAGGAAAGACCCGCGTGATACTNGAAGATATCAAAAATAACCAGGTGTTTCGTGATTTGCGCTAAACTAATTTTGGTGATTTCTAATAGACGTGAAACGGTCTACAGTAACANNTGGTATANACGAACGTGGCAGGGCCTACACCGGTAAACCTATGACNCGTGCAACACCCAGCCANTATGGCCTTTCAATATTGTTGGCCGCAACNGTTATTACTCCCATAATTTCTCTAGTAACCATTGAACTGGCTTCCAAAGATTTCTCCGTACCAGAAATAATTTATTTAAAGCTAGTAGCCCCAGTCCGCGATACCACACTGTCCCTGCCAGAACCTCAGATTGACGTTATTCAAAAACAAACCATACCTGATGCAATTGGCAAAACAGTCCCTCTTGCGGACATACCGACGGCTGCCCTTTTCCAAAGCTACCAGGAAGCGCGGTCCCAAAATTTCTTAACAGAGGAAACTACCATAAACCTTGAGCCACCCATCCCCCACCGACTGGAAAAGCCGATCTCCGAAAAACTACATTTTAGAGCACTTATTGTTGAACCAAGGACCACAAACGAAACACGGATGCCAGGGACATTCCTTACATCGCAAAAAGCAACAGGTACGTTTGAGTTAACAACACCGCCACCAACCAGGGACCTAATTGTTGAACCAAGGACCACAAGCGAAACACGGATGCCAGGGACATTCCGCATATCGCAAAAAGCAACGGATATGTTTGAGTTAACAACACCTCCACCAACCAGGGATCTAAGAGCTCCCGCTAGCCGAAAAAAAACACGAGTTGAAAGCTTCACCAGAATTACTTCGGGACTTAAGCCAAAACCAGTAAACACAACCTCGATGACTCAAATTTTTACTCCAAAAAGGACGCCCATAGCACCACAAACGGTACAGCGTTTGCTCATCGTCGGAACCAGAGAACTTAACTTGTTCAACAAGCAACCAATCGCCTCAAGAAATGTGCCGTTTCTAGAGNGGGGATCCGTTCAAAGGCCAAACGTGAAGTTTGATGTTAATCAGAGCCAAGCGCTTATTTCGCTGACGTCAACTCCAACGGCGTTATTTCTATATAAAATTAAGCTACTCCCNACTATTAACGAACCAAGCAAGCAGGTTCAGAACACACCGGGNACGACTTCAAACCCCCTTAAAGTGCCTTTGACTATGGAGATTCCCTTCAAAGAACCGGCCCCAGATCCCTTGATTTCGGTTATGCAAAAAATTAAGCAACTAGAGGAAAAATACGCAGAAAATACTGTACTTGACAAAGACGACATTCATCACAATACCTCCGGGGTCAAGCAAACCACCCCTGAGACCGTAGCGACTGTCCAAGCAAGAGGGGGCCAATTAGATCCGAAATACAGCCGGTTAATAAATTCGCAAATTAAAGCTAATTGGACTCCACCCCCGGGACAACTGGACGCATATCACAAGCCTGTTCTTCTACGCATACTCGTAGACAAAACTGGTGAAATTCAATCTGTTCAGTACTTACGCAGTAATAACAACAATGATAAACGCTACAGGGCACTCATTGAGAGCGCCTACCGCGCGGTCAGAAAAACAAGGATACTTCATGGTTTGCCATCAAACGAATACGATAAATGGCGAGAGTTGAGACTGAATTTCCGTTTGGACGGGTGAATGAATTAGAAATACAATTCCGACTCGCTCAAGGGCTAATGCTTGAACTGAAAGGTTTCAGAGAATAGTTGTCTTTAATAAAACACCGATATACATATTTCACAAAGAGCGTCACAACTGGAAAAAATAAGTGGTAGATACCGACGATAAGCGTGAAAAAAAGCTAAATGGGCATAGGACACCCAAAATATTTGCTTCCCAGTTACATCCTAAAATTTCATCGCCAACGGACACCGTTACCTCAGACTTTTCAACCATAATAAACACCGAGTTTATGACTTCGGTACGGACCGAAGTACCCCCCGATGCTCGCACAGCTCCATATTTAGGCATAGAAAGGGAAGGAAATGCCGTAGCCATAGGTCCAGATGGATTACTGCTTACCGTAGGGTATTTATTACTTGAGTCTCGTACTATTAGAGCGGTGACAAAAGAAGGGAACTGGGTTCCTGCCGACTACGTTGGCTATGATTTTGAGTCAGGGTTTGGCCTGGCCCGAGCTCGCGAACCTCTTAATCTAACCCCTATTGAATTTGGTGAATCTGCGGAACTAGCAACCGACTCGGCGGTAATTGTTGCCGCACATGGGGGGGAAAACCACTGGCTTAACGCTAAAATAACTGGCCGACGTGAATTCGCCGGCTACTGGGAGTACCTCATCGAAAATGCGATTTTTACGACACCTGCCCACCCAAATTGGAGCGGTGCTGCCCTGATTGATTCGGATGGCAAACTGAACGGCATAGGTTCCCTCTTGGTAGATGATGCAGTGGACACGAAAAACCGCAAACAGGGAAATATGTTCGTGCCAATTGAACTACTCACACCAATACTTGATGACCTCCTAAAAAATGGACGATCTCAGCAGCCAACTCGACCGTGGCTTGGAATGTTTACGGCCGAGACACAAACCGGTTTGGCTATAGTACACGTGACGCCCGGCGGACCAGCGCAACGCTCCGGCATAGAAGTAGAAGATGTTATTCTCCGCATAAATGAAGAACCAATAGCTGATCTGGCGGACATGTATCGCAAGATTTGGCGTCTTGGCACGGCTGGAACCGTTATACCTATGACTTTAATGCGGGATACAGTAGGCGTCGAGGTTACGGTCAAGTCTTCAAATCGGTATGACTACTTTGTCACTCCAAGAGATTAGTTTGGTTATACTTTCCATGAAAGTATAACCAAAAGGTCGGATAGTGGAAAAACCAAGTATTAGTTCCGGCATAATAGGCTCTGGATTCGCAGCTTCTTTCCATTTCGAGGCTGTACAGCGTGTTTATGGGGTAAAAGTGGAAAACCTCGGCGTCTATTCGCCAAACCATAAGCATGCCGAGACATTTGCAGAGAAGCGCCACTTAANTACTTGGACCGATTTAGCAAGCCTCTTAAAGGCGTCCGATGTTGTTCACGTGTGCACACCTCCCCATGTCCACGAAGAGATTGTAATAGCGGCACTAGAAAGTGGAACACATGCAATCGTGGAAAAACCCATGACAGGTTTTTTTGGTGATGGAAGTGAGACTTTCAATGGCTCAATAGCTCCTAAACAAGAAGCACTTGTGCAGGCGGTTGCCAGCATACAACGCATGCGTGCAGCGGAAACAAATAGCACCGGCCGGATTCTATATGCTGAAAATTGGGTGTANGCACCGTCCATACAAAAAGAACGGGAGATCATAGAAAAAACGGGTGCCCAAATTTTATGGATGCATGGTGAAGAAGCACATTCCGGTTCCCATTCCAGAGCGTATGGTTTCTGGAAATTTGCCGGCGGGGGGGCCATGATAGGCAAAGGATGTCATCCGCTAACAGCTGCTCTGTATTTGAAAAGGGTAGAAGGATACACGAGAAACGGAATCCCGATACGACCAACAAGTGTGAGTGCACGTACGCACATCATTACACGAATGCCGAGTTACATTGATTTAGGGCATTTAAGAACAGATTATCACGATATCGAGGACCTTGCTCTCGCACATGTTACTTTTCAAGATGGATCGGTCTGCGACATATTTTCCTCGGAAATTATAATGGGCGGAATCCATAATTGGCTTGAAGTGGTAGCTAACAACCATCGTACGATCTGCAGTATCAACCCCAACAATCAAATGGAAACATATAACCCNGTCGATTCAGCCTTTGAAGACATTTATGTGGTTGAGAAAATAGGTACTAAGCAAGGATGGACGAGCCCTTCTCCCGATGAAGATCATAGCAATGGCTTTCCTCAAGAAATGGAAGCGTTTTATCGTACTGCAGCCTATGGTGACAGCCTCCAATCTGACAGCAGTCTTGCAGCGGATGCTATCACCACCATCTATGCGGGCTATGTCTCTGCAGAACAAAAAGGTGCGGAGGTTCAGATTCCGATAATAGATTGACCGATACTTCTGAGTACCGTCCATGAATCGGAATGNCCATACAATCGAGTNTGATACTAGGGCNACTGTTATTCACTCTTATGCTTGTTGGNAATGGAGCGCTGTTTAATATGGAACATATNAAANTTTTGAATCAGGGTGATCTTCCTAANGGTGTCAGTTCGCGGATGATTAACAATGGAAACGGTTTGGATGTGCACATTCTACAAGCTGGACAAAGAAGCACAAAAAACCCTTGTGTCCTGCTTCTACATGGATTCCCGGAATTGGCGTACAGTTGGCGAAAGGTGATGGTNCCGCTTGCAGATGCGGGTCACTACGTCGTGGCGCCNGATCAACGAGGCTATGGTTTAACCAAGGGGTGGACTGCTAATTTCGATGGAGATCTCCAACCTTTTAGAATGAATAACCTAATAGAGGACGTCATAGGATTATTACATGCCCTAGATTACCAAGAAGCCATAGTAGTAGGGCATGATTTTGGCTCACCGGTGGCGGCAAGTTGCGCCTTAACCCGACCAGATATTTTTCGAGGCGTCTCCCTCATGAGTGCCCCATTTGCAGGGTTCCCTATATTGAGTTCACTAGAAGAGATTGCGCCCGTTCAGGAAGTGTCGGATGCAACCAATATTCACAAGGACTTATCTAGTCTTTCAGTTCCGCGCAAACATTATCAATGGTACTACTCTACCNGCGCTGCAAACGAAGATATGCTTAACTGCCCACAAGGAGTCCACAATTTTCTTCGCGCCTACTACCATCACAAAAGCGCCGACTGGAAGCAAAATAAACCGTTCCCACTCAACGCGTGGACAGCTAACGAGTTGGCCAAACTTCCCAAATATTACATCATGGACTTAGATCAGACCATGCCCCAGGCAGTGGCTACGGAAATGCCAACCGAAAACCAGATTGAAAACTGTCACTGGCTCACTGAAAAAGAGTTGATGGTCTACAGCGGTATATTTAAGCGAACGGGTTTCCAGGGTGGACTGCAGTGGTATCGATGCTCAACTAAAGGCTACTTTGAAGCTGATTTAAGAGAATTCGTTGGAAAGGCCATTGAAATTCCGTCGTGTTTCATCGCCGGGAAAAATGATTGGGGCGTATATCAACGGCCTGGAGCTTTTGAGACGATGCAAAGTTCTGCTCTTTCGGACCTGAGGGGATGTTATCTGGTGGAGAATGCCGGACACTGGGTGCAACAAGAACAGCCACTAGACGTGAGTCAACACCTATTACGATTTTTAACTACTTTATAAAACATAGGGACTAGTTCAACCAGGAGGAGTGGAACCTGGCACTCCCGATTAGGAACCCAGCACGGTCAAACTTAAACCCCACGACAACTGCTTATTCTGACCCAACCCCAAGAATAGGAAGCGTGAGGGCTTATACAGAAAGGGGGCACGATGCACTTTTCGTTATCCACTAAATGATCTGCCTAGTGTATTAGGCAGCCTGAGTTTTCTTCACCCCATGGGGTTTTGGTCCTACAAAATACGGCCCCATCAAGAACAGCACCTTTCATGCTGGCACCAGTCAAATCGACACCAGTCAAATTGGCCTTAAATAAGTCAGCATTATACAGGTGGGGCCCAGCCAAGTTGGCTCCTTTTAAGTTGGCCTGAAGCAATTTGGCTTCACTCAATTTAGCCTTAAACAAATCTGCGTAGCTTAAATCTGCCTTGCTTAGGTCACACTTATTACATTCGTTGAGTGTTTGGAGTTTCTTAAGACCACTTTCATCAA
>PAVD01000028.1 GCA_002712985.1 Rhodospirillaceae bacterium | reverse complement strand
TCTTTAATGGGGTCGCTACCTGCTTCTATACGCTTTGCGGCGTTCGCAAGGATGACATTTATACTTGCTGCCTTGGCCCGGCCATCATCTGTTAAGTAAACATTTCTAGATGAAATAGCCAACCCGTCGGGTTCACGCACTGTTGGCACTCCATGTATATCGATGGGGATATCAAGGTCTTTGACTAAACGGCGGATTATTTGGAGTTGTTGGTAGTCTTTCTCTCCAAATATCGCTGCATCAGGTCTACACTGAATAAATAGTTTGGTACATACAATCGCTACACCACCAAAATGCTCTGGGCGGGTCGTTGCGCAAAGTACTGTGGTAAGGCTTGGTACCGCAATAGTCGTCGAAAAGCCAGGTGGGTACATTTCACCGACGGACGGAGCAAANGCGGCNTCCACACCATGCTCTTTGAGCATAGAAAGGTCATGGGCTTCATCNCTCGGATATTTTACGAAATCTTCTTTTGGCCCAAATTGGTTTGGATTGACAAAAATGCTAACCACGATTTTCGAACAAAACTGNCGACCTGCATCTATTAGCGCGATATGNGCGTNATGCAAATATCCCATGGTGGGNACCAAGGCAACTGTCTGACCGGCCCTNNGCCATTCATCTACCCGTNTGCGTAGGTCCCTTATGGTTCGGACTACTTCCGTCATGATCCAAAAGTATCAGTGATATGTATTTATCTCCTGTCGAGGGGCACACTAAGTGTGAGCAAGAGATTGGTCAATTCCGGATAGAACAATCTAGGTAGTTTGGGACATACGGCCCTACCTCGATTACGTTACAACGTATATTAATATATTTTGTGCAGAATAAATTTTAAACTCCTAGAATCCAAAAGGTGGTGTGGAGATGTTCAAGGCCTGGGTCTCCTTATCCGTTCTAACTGTATTAGCCTTAGTGGACGCTTGCTTGGGGATTGCGGTTGCTGTTGAGCGCCAGTCTCCGGAACCGGGCAGTGGAATTACGCCACAATTTTTGGTTGTAGCAGAGCGGGAATTGATTGCTGCCGCGAATCCCCTAGCGACACAGGCCGGTGCAGACGCTTTACATAAAGGTGGGTCTGCAATCGACGCTGTAATAACTGCGCAATTAGTACTCAATCTTGTTGAGCCACAGTCTTCAGGGATCGGTGGTGGAGGATTTCTTGTCTATTATGATAGCCGGTCTAAGGAACTGTTTACCTATGATGGACGCGAGACTGCACCCGCCGCGGCGCGACCGGATATGTTTCTTAAGGATGGTGTGGTTCCGACTTATCTAGCAGCATTGGTGGGCGGGAACTCAGTCGGGGCACCTGGGCTGCTCCGTATGCTGTCCCTCGCGCACCAAGCGCATGGAAGGTTGTCTTGGCAAAGCCTATTTTCCCCTGCAATTGAGCTTGCTGGAGAGGGCTTTGCGATTAGTCCTCGTCTGCACATGTTAGCTGGCAAGGTACCTACGCTCCAACGTTTTGATGCGACAGCGAGCTATTTCCTTAAGCCGAACGGGCAGGCGAAACCGGTCGGTTCAAAATTGTTAAACCAGAGTTATGCGGAGACATTGCGTGGGCTAGCGGTTGGCGGTGCTGATTTATTTTATTCAGGATCGATAGCAAAAGAAATTGCCAATAAAGTCCAATCTTCCTCGATAAATCCAGGTACCTTGGATGCCACAGATATTGAGAAATACCAAGCGCAGGTGCGTCCACCGGTTTGTGGATCCTATAGAGGTTACAAAGTATGTGGAATGGGTCCTCCGAGTTCCGGAGGGATAGCGGTCCTCCAAATCCTTGGACTCCTCGAAAGATTTGATATCGGTTCAATGCCACCGTGGTCTTTGGAGCCCGTGCATCTATTTCTCGAGGCAAGTCGATTAGCATTTGCAGATCGCAACCGTTATGTCGCCGATCCCGATTTTATTGATGTCCCAACGGGGGGGCTAGTTGACCAAACTTACCTCAGAACACGGTCCCTTCTAATCGACCCTGTGCGTGCAAGTCCTTCTGCCTCACCAGGTCTTCCTAATGGAGCCAGAGCTCATCTTCTCGCGGACGACGTTTCCGCTGAATTACCATCAACCACGCATGTAAGCATTTTTGATCGGTATGGAAATGTCGCCTCATTGACTAGTAGTATAGAATTTGCTTTTGGTTCTGCCTTGATGGTGCGTGGATTTCTGCTCAATAATCAGCTGACTGATTTTTCGTTCCTGCCTGAACGCGAGGGAGTGTTGGTTGCGAATCGTGTTGAACCAAACAAAAGGCCGAGAAGTTCAATGGCTCCCACCGTTGTTTTTGATAAAAGTGGAGTGCCTATTCTAGCAATTGGCTCTCCTGGAGGTTCCCGTATCATCTGTTACGTAGCTAAGTCTTTGATCGGTATCTTGGACTGGGGCATGAGTCCTGATCGTGCAATTGCTCAAGCCAATTTGTGCAAGCGGAATAAGGCGGCTGGCATTGAGAAAGAAACTCTGTTGTATGAACTTAAGGAGCAGTTATCTACGATGGGACACGAGGTAGTCTCTCGTGAAATGACTAGCGGACTGCATGTGATTTTTAGGTCGGGAGACAAGTTGATCGGAGCAGCGGATCCACGCCGAGAGGGGACGGTAGCGGGCCAATGAATGGGATTATTGCGCAACGCTGTGGGTAGTTTTAGTCTCGTCTCTTACTAGCTTTCATATTTATCCCACGCTCTCAGTAAATGAGCCACAAGAGAGCATCTTATTTAGAAACCTATATTGATAGATTACGAGTTGATGTCGTGAGGAGGTATTAGGGTGACGAGTTCATCGATATTTGGCAGCCCTATGTTGGTCGGTTTTGAGCCATTCGAACAGATGTTGGAACAAGTTGTGAAGGCCTCAACTGATGGCTATCCCCCATACAATATTGAAAAGATTACTGAACACCACTTTAGGATATCTTTGGCCGTAGCGGGTTTCATTATTGAAGAGTTGGAAGTCGAGGTTGAAACAAGTCAGCTTAAAGTAATTGGTCGACAAGAAGAGAAAGGGAGCCGTTCTTTCCTTCATCATGGGATAGCCACTCGACAATTCCAGCGTCGATTTGCTCTTGCTGCCGGATTAGAAGTGACTGGGTCTTGGCTAGATAATGGCATCTTGCATATCGATATTGAGCGCCCCGTTCCAGATGTACAAGTGCGCCGTATAAAAATAAAAAATACTCCTCGCCGAGAGGCCGATAGGTCTTAGAATAGAAGGGTTAGTTCGAATGAAGCAAGGGAAGTGTGACCGTAAAACATGCTCCATATATCTTTCCAGGGGGACCGTTAATTGGCGTGCGATTAGAGCCCGTGATTTCACCCCCGTGTGCCTCTATGATTTGTTTTGCAATACTTAGTCCCAACCCAGAGTGATTACCGAATTTCTCCGATGTCGGGCGCTCACTATAAAATCGCTCAAAAACTCTGTTAGTGTTGTCTGCTGGCAGTCCGGGTCCTTCGTCCTCAATTGTAACCGTAGCTAAATTTATGTGTCGGGTTAATATGATGGTTACGGAACCCTGTTGAGGGCTAAAACTAACAGCGTTGTCGACAAGGTTCTGAAAAACTTGGGCAAGTCTTTCTTCAATTCCAGTCACTAAAATAGGCTCGTCTACTTCTGTTGAAAAGTTAAGTTGAATATTCTGCGAGTTAGAGCGGGCGGCGTATACTTCAATAATAATGGTGAGCATTTCCCGAAGATCAACGGGTTTGCTCAGTTCCCTGGCTAGTTCTGCGTCTAAACGGGATGCGGCGGATATATCGGTAATTAGCCGGTCCATCCTGCGGATATCATCCTGTAATAGTTCAGTTAGCTGGCTGCGACTATTAACCCCGTCTACACGCTGCATCGTTTCTGCTGCACTTCTAATGCTGGATAGAGGATTTTTTAGCTCATGAGCTACATCTGCTGCAAAACGTTCCACCGCGTTTATTCGGTCCTGTAGTGCTTCAGTCATAGTTCGCAGGGAGATACTAAGATCACCAATTTCATCATTGCGAGATGACAGGTCTGGGATGTCTTCAACTGGGAGTAAATCCCGTGTGACTCGATCTGCTCCCGCAGCAAGCAGGCGGATAGGCCTTGCGATCGACCAAGCAAGATAGATAGATAGTAAGACAGTGACTAGAAAGGATAGTCCTGAAAGTAGCAGTATATCTCCACGAACAGAACGAACTCGCGCGTCTATGTCGTCAGTATCGGCAGTTAACAGCAGTGCGCCAACTACCTGTTTATATCTCTGGACCGGTGCCGCTGCCAGTATTATGACACTTCCGTTATCAAATCGTTGAGCGCTGGTATTGCTGTCTCCAGTTAGTGCTTTTGCAGCCACTGGGTAATGATGGGCGGTTTGATTGGGATGCTCGACATACTGTTGTAGATTGGATCGGAAGGAACGGTTAATCCAGTTATTTAACGATGCGGCCCAGCGTTGAACAGCATTAATCATAATGGGTGGAGGTAGTTCTTGGAGACTTACTTCTGCGCCACCCACTCCGAGAAGACGCGTATCCGTAACTAACGCTCCGTTTGGAGAAAACAATCTGGCTCGACATTGAATAGGTGGGACAAGTCGCTGCAGTACTTGTTGACTGAGGAGCGGGTCAATTCTTTCTTGTTGATTGAGTAGAGGATCAATCTTTTGGGGCAGCGTTGGGTTGCGTTGTGACGGTGCTATGCGGGGTATCACTGCGGTTTCCCCCAAGGCTGCTGCGATAATACCAGCATCTGCCTGTAATGCTTCGAGGCGCTCAATCATTAAACCTCGTTGAAATTGGTCGAGGTAAAGAATCCCGCCAGCCAAAATTACGACAGCTAGCACATTGATGAACAGAAGTCGGAGGGTAAGTTTAGATATGGCGGGCAATTTAGACCCGGTTCCCACGCGTTTTGTATCCGACATTCGTGCGGTACTCATGTCTTTCCATATATAACGGCTATAACCGCTCAGGTGTTCTCTTTATACCGGTAGCCGATTCCATAAAGTGTTTCGATTTTTGCGAAGCTTGGGTCAATAAATCGGAATTTTTTTCTCATGCGTTTGATATGACTATCGATAGTNCGGTCGTCAACATATGTCTGCTCACCATATGCAGCGTCCAAAAGCTGATCTCGACTACGCACGTGCCCGGGTCGATTGGCAAGTGATTGAATAATTAGGAATTCGGTTACCGTGAGTGACACTGTTTCCCCACGCCATGTACACATATGTCGTGCCGTATCCAGCGTCAAATCTCCACGTATAATGGCGTCGGCGACATCATCGTCGGCTACTTGTCTGGTATTTGATAGAGCTACACGACGCAGCAGCGTTCTGATCCGCTCTATTAGTAATCGGACAGAAAACGGTTTGGTAATGTAATCATCCGCACCCATTCTTAGACCAAGTAGTTCATCCATTTCCTCATCTCTGGACGTCAACAAAATTACCGGGAGGGGTGAGGAGTCCTCGCGCAGCTTTGATAGTAGCTGTATACCGTCCATACGTGGCATCTTGATATCAAGTATCACTAAGTCTGCAGGATTTGTCTGAAGTCCTTTGAGAGCTTGTTCTCCGTCCGTATATTTGCACCATTCAAACCCCTCGTTTTCAAGAGCAATACCAATTGAAGTGAGGATATTTTGATCGTCATCAACTACGGCGATTCTCGATGGCAAATAACTATCTTTCTGGTTGTCGATTGAGGCAATAGTAACAATACGCCAACAGTTCGGCTAACGGAATGTTGTTGGGTCGCAACATGTCGGTTATTTTGGATGCCTGATGTGTGATAATAATGACGTACAGAATTGTAATGTAATACGCGATGGCCGCCGTTTCTCAGTAGGGCGATTTCGCGCGTGGGCTAACACCAATTGCCCATGGTCATATGTTCCCGGGATGCATCGTTTTTTTGTAGACCCCGCCCAATGAAGACCCAGACGTTTTCAAAAGGTCTATTAACCGAGGTGCTTGACGGCAGTACCCGTGCCATCGCTCGTTTAATTAGTTGTGTTGAGACAAATAATGCTGACTATTCAGAAATTCTTGCCAATATCTATCATAAGGCGGGGCAAGCACATGTGGTAGGTATCACCGGCGTACCGGGAAGCGGAAAATCGACATTGTTGCGTTCGCTTGTCCAAACTATTCGGGGGGGAAGACGAACGGTTGGGGTGATAGCAATTGACCCATCAAGTCCATTTTCTGGTGGAGCCATCTTGGGAGATAGGATACGGATGCTCCAAGTTTCAGAAGATCCGGGAGTTTTTATTCGTAGTATGGCGACACGAGGGGCTCTAGGCGGCCTCGCTCGCGCAACACTTGATGTTGTCGATATCCTGGATGCTGCAGGTTTTGACGTTATTATTATTGAGACTGTAGGGGTGGGTCAGGATGAGGTTGATGTCGTTCAGGCGGCGCATTCCACGGTTGTTGTTTCAGCTCCGGGGCTTGGCGATGATATTCAGGCCATCAAAGCGGGAATCTTGGAAATAGCCGATATACACGTTGTGAACAAATCTGATCGACCAGATGCGAACAAAACTATCACGGACCTTACACAGATGCTTGCAACGAATCTGGCGGGTTCCTCGGAGAATAATTGGACAACCCCAATTCTTCCTGTTAGCGCAAGCAATGATCATGGCGTAGCAGATCTATTAAAGGCTTTGGAGGAACATCGTGCGTTTCTGCAATCATCAGGAGAAATTGTTGGGCGCCGTCGCCGCATTGCCATGTATCGAATATTGAAAACAGTTCGGGGATTTATGCAAGAAAGCATGGCAATGAGTCAGAATGCTATCATGCAAGATCTGTTGGACCGGGTTCTAGCCCGGGAGATCGGCCCTCGTGATGCGGCGCTTCAAATATTGGCTAGCGTAAATGAGAACAATTTAAAATGACTAAGACACCAGTTAGTAAACCCGACAAGATGATTAAGGGCATGGAAATCGAGAGCCTGGAACAGCATTTTCTGGATTGGGAAGCAGAGGAGCTAGCAGAGTTTCTTCACCGCCAACCGGAATCCAAAAAAGAATACAGATCAGCTGCTGGTAGACAGCTAAAGCGCATCTACACCGCTCTGGATACTGCTGAAGCATCAATTGAAGAGATAGGCCTTCCGGGCCGTTACCCCTTCACGCGTGGTCCCTATCCTACGATGTATCGTGGGCGGAATTGGACTATGCGTCAGATAGCCGGATTCGGTACTGGGTCCGACACGAATAAGAGGTACAAATTCCTGCTGGAGAGTGGGCAAACGGGGTTGTCGACCGATTTCGATATGCCCACTCTTATGGGATATGACTCGGACCACCCTATGGCGCATGGAGAGGTCGGCAGAGAGGGTGTTGCTATCGATACATTAGACGATATGGAAGCGCTATTTGAGGATATCGATTTAACTAAAATTTCGGTGTCCATGACAATTAATCCTTCAGCCTGGATTCTGTATGCAATGTATATTGCGTTGGCAGAGGGTCGAGGTTATGACCTAAATAAATTATCCGGGACGATTCAAGGGGATATCCTTAAGGAGTATATTGCACAGAAAGAATGGGTGTTTCCAATCCGCCCTTCTGTTCGATTGGTGCGTGATTGTATAGCGTTCGGTGCGCGCAATATGAAGCGATACAATCCGATAAATATTTCCGGTTACCATATCTCGGAAGCGGGTGCGACTGCCGTTCAAGAGGCAGCTTTTACTATGGCAAATACCATAGCCTATGTAGATGAGGTGATAAAAGCAGGTATAGATGTGGACGATTTTGCACCTCGGTTGTCTTTCTTCTTTGTCAGTCAGGCTGATTTTTTTGAGGAAATTTCAAAATTTAGAGCGTTGCGGCGTGTTTACGCCAAGGTAATGAAGCACCGTTTTGGTGCTAAAAATCCCGAGTCGATGCGCCTTCGGTTTCACACACAGACCGCCGCTGCAACTCTTACGAAGCCTCAATATATGGTCAACGTGGTGCGAACAGCCTATCAGGCCCTGGCGGCAGTATTAGGCGGCACTCAAAGTTTGCATACAAACGGCATGGACGAGGCATTTGCAATACCCAGCGAAGCGGCGATGAGATTATCCTTAAGGACGCAACAGGTGATAGCTGACGAAACTAACGTATCGTCGGTGATTGATCCTTTGGGAGGTTCATACCTGGTCGAAACTTTAACAACAGAGATGGAGAAGAATATTTTTTCCATTCTGGACCAAGTCGATAAAATGGGAGGCACAATACAAGCGATAGAAGATGGATGGTTCCAAAGGGAAATAGCAGATTCAGCGTACAAATTTGCTGTTAATAAAGCTAGTGGGGAAACCTCTGTTATCGGTGTGAACAAATATGTGGAGGACAGCGAGGCTGAATCTCAAATCAATCTTCATCCATATGATCCCGAGACAGAAGTACGTCAAATCGCGAACTTGCAACGTGTCCGGCAATGTCGCAACGATACAAAAGTACAGAACTTGCTAGGAGAGTTACTGGTGCAGGCGAAATCGGATTCACATAATTTGATTCCGGTGACTATTGAACTGGTAAAAGCACGGGCTTCAATGGGAGAGATTATTGAGGCACTACGGGGTCTCTGGGGCACTTACCGTGAAACTCCGGTCATATAGGGGTATTCGATGAGCGCCGCTTCAAGGCCTGTAGTGATTTCATTTAAGGGCACGGTTCCCAAATGGACTGCTGCTGAGTTTGGAAAGGGCGCGACATTGGTTGGCCGGGTTTCCTTGGGTGAAAACGTTTCTTTGGCACCTTGGGCTGCATTGCGCGGGGATGGCAATTTTATTGAAATTGGAAACAACTGCCAATTTTTAGATAGGGCCACCGTACATATTGCGGATGGCATGTATCCAACAAAAATGGGTCGAAACATTACCGTTGGTCGTTTTGCGTTAGTGCATGCTTGTACGGTTGCTGACGACTGTGTGTTGGGAGACGCCGCGGTTGTCATGGATAATTCTCTTATTGGAGCGGGTACTGTTATCGCCGCGGGCACACTAGTGCCGCCAGGGAAGACACTAGAAGGGGGATGGCTGTATTCAGGTAATCCAGCCCGTCCTGTCCGGGAAATTTTCAGAAATGAACGCGANACCCTGCGTGCGGCTCTTCTGTCGGGCGAGGCAAATAAGGTTGTGTGTGAACCTGACTTGCCACCTCTTGATATGACACTATTTGTACCGACGGATGGTGGTTTGGGACCACTTTATTCTCTCAACGGAGCTAGACCCAGAATCGACCCACGCGGCTATGTTGCTCCAACCTCTGTCGTTGCAGGTGATGTTGTGACAGAGGCTGACACGAGCATCTGGTTTTCGACGATCATGAGTGGGGAAGGGGCGCCAATTCGGCTTGGTTCTCGGAGTAATGTACAGGACAATTCAATCCTTGTTACCAACGGAGACCGGGGTCCAATTTTGATTGGTGCCGACGTTACAGTCGGACACAATGTNCGANTGGGTGCGTGTCGGATTGGCGACAACTGTTTAATTGGNATGGGTGCCCAGGTCGGAGATGGAGTAGTGGTGGAAGACGGCGCTCTGGTGGGAGCCCGTGCTTATGTGGAGCCAGGCACNGTAGTTAAATCGGGTCACATTTGGGCTGGTCGGCCGGCTGGCAACTTTCGTCCTGTGAAGTCTGAAGAGTATGAGTTCTTTCAGCGCGGAAAGGATGTGTATGTAGGGTATGCCAACACATATCTAACTGAACAGCTTTCCAGATCGGATATGACTGCCNCCTAGTCTAATCGTATCCAAAAAGCCAACTTGTTTTCGTGTTGCTGCAGTTCCTCACCGAATGTGTAGCGCCTCTTGGTATNAAGATTTCATCTCCTGGTTGGATAAATACAGTCTGGTTGCCAACGGTTAATTCAAGCTGACCATCGACGACCGTGACTAGCTCATTTGTCTGATGAACAAAGTCATTCCACACTCGGTCAGGAGGGTCGGAAAACGTATGGCAGCCATAGCCCCGGCTTTTCCAGTTACTCGCAACTTCATCTTGTTTTACGGGAGTTGGGAATTTATCGCGGATTATTAATGGATCCATGCAACAACCCCTCTAAAGAGAACCCGGTTTGTGGTGTAAAGCTTATCACATTCTTCTATGTCTGAGGAAAAACTTAGTTTTTGATAAAAAAATAGAAACCAGTTTATCTCGGGTCTCAGATCGGCCTGAAGGCCGTCTTCGATGTTTGCTTATAGTGGTGCCTCGTCTATAACAAATCTCATAGCTCTACCGTCTGGGCTGTATCGGTTCCGAAACGAAGTGGATCTAATGACTAACAGGGGTCTCTTTTCTAATGGGCCGTGGCTAAGGGAACTTGCATACGCATTCTCGTTAGTGTTTTTGCTATCGGCAGCCCATGCTCGTGCGGAGCTGTCCGATTCGACGGTTCATGCCTTAGCTAACGCGGCAGCCGTACCTGGCACCGATGCATTCCAGAGCGCCGTGATTACCGCGATAGCAGAGCAACCATGGTACTTCTCAATAATTGTTGATCAAGCGAAGGAGGTCGCTCCGGAAAAAATAGCGGCCATCATTCCGGTTATCCAGAGAGCATTTCCATATTTTCTCCCCGAGCAACCAGTTGTCGCGCAGCAGCTAACGAGTTCCCGGTTTCCTGCTGAAAAGCTAGATGGCACTGTTTTGACTACGAATATAAATACGGTGAATGACATTCGACAATGGTCGGGTGAGTTGGCGTTGGGAGGAAGTGTTGTTTCGGGAAATACGAACACCGAGATAATTAATACAGCCTTTCAGGTTTCTCATTCTCGAGGGCGTTGGCATGAGAACATTAATGCCAATTTCGATGTTGCGCGTGAGGACTCGGAGACCTTTTCGCGGCGTTTGTTCGCCGATACAGAAACTCGATATTTTCTTAACGATATATTTTTATTCACGTTTTTGTCGGCAGAAAGTGATCGGTTCAGTGCGTTTGATTATCAATTAAATCAAACAGTCGGAATTGGCTATGAACTCATCAAAACTGCAGGCTTCCAGATGGATTTGGAGATAGGGCCAGGTGCACGGCAATCAAGCTTGCGCGATAACGGTAAAACCGAAATCGAGTACACGGGTCGATTAGTGAACGCATTTAGGTGGAAAATTTCTGATGTTCAAGAATTTTCGCTTAAAACAGCGGCCACTATTGGAGATGCTCGAACTTTGTTGGAAACCAAAACTTCCTATACTGGCGATATGGGAGCCAATTTTGGACTGCGTCTAAGCGTAGAAGTCCGTCACAACACTGATGTTCCAGGGGATACTCGCAAGACCGAGACTATCTCTAGAATGACGCTAGTGTATCGTTTTGGGGAATGAATACTTGCAAAGCCTAACCGCCCCAGACACCAGTCAAAAGTGTTAGCCAGTTTTCTCCCATAACCTTCTGTATGCGCGTTTCTGCCCAACCCCGTGAGATCATAGCAGCAGTTAAATTAGGAAATTCGCCTAGCCGCTGGAATCCAGGAGGGTTTTTGATTTCACCGAAATCAGTAAGTCGGCGTCCCGTTCCCTTGTCGCGGGTTATCCAGTCAAAAAATGGAGCACCATATCCTTGTGTCATGTCTGTGCCTATGCCCACATGGTCCTCGCCGGAGATCCCGATTACATATTCTATGGCGTCCAGATAATCCTCGAGGCTAGAGTCTGCTCCTTTAGGCAAAAACGGTGGAAACATTGTTACACCAATGAAGCCGCCATGTTCAGAGATAAAGCGGAGTTCATCATCCGTTTTGTTGCGCGGGTGTTGCTTTAATGCCTGAGGGCACGCATGGGAATAACAAACAGGAGATTTGGAATGGCGAATTGCATCGGCACTCGTTTTGGATCCTACGTGTGATAGGTCTATCAACATGCCTAGTCGGTTCAATTCATCAACAACGTCTCGGCCGAAATCAGATAGTCCACCGTCATAGCTTTCATAACAGCCACTTCCAATCAAATTTTGTGTGTTATATGTGAGTTGTACTATTCCTACGCCTAAGGTATTGAAAAGATTTAGGAATTCTAGTTGTCCCTCGATCGGACTGGTGTTCTGCCACCCTAATGCGATCCCTACTTTCCCCTCGGTCTTGGCGCGACGAATGTCAGCCACTTTTCTCACCTGGATCAGGATGTCAGAAAATTCTTCAAACCACTGGTGCCATTGGGCAACGTTTTGCATTGTGCCACGAAAGTCCTCCCAGACCGCGCAGGTG
The DNA here is from genome assembly GCA_002712985.1 of Rhodospirillaceae bacterium. Lineage (GTDB taxonomy): Bacteria > Pseudomonadota > Alphaproteobacteria > UBA7887 > UBA7887. Next base: position 37,130 of record PAVD01000028.1, on the reverse strand, counting down.
CAATTGGCAGCAGTTACGCCGCCTGCTTTCATGTCTTCGAATATTTTACGATCCCAGTTGGAGACAATTAATCCGTCGAATACCACCAATTCATCGTGAAGAGTTTTAGTCTTCATATTTAGGGCCCCCCAAGATGGCCGCGTCTTGGAATAACGGCATGCTAATACTACTTGTTGGAAAATGTTTGAGTGTCCGCAAGCATCTGATTTGAATCCTTGTCAGTTGTAAACCAACACCCCTCAGAACAACCTAATGTTGCGGTATGTCGAGAGACAGGTCAAGATAACACGGTCCATTCCACTGCTACGTAATAGAGTAGAGACTGTGCCATGAGCGTTAAGACCGCTGCCGAAGATGTTTCATCGGATCCTACTAGTCTAAATTTTCACTCTTGGGCTGCGACTAAGCCAACTTTTCTTGGACCCGCCGGTACGGTTGACCAAGATCTTGCCGCGCTATGCAAATTTGCTGAATTGGGCCAAAAGGTTCTTGAGAGAGATGCTACTCCAAAAGGTGACATTGAACACAAAGTGTATAATGCTCGGGCCGCTTTTCTGCGCAGGCATACAGAGACGGTATATAGTTCCCTAACAAAAGATTTTTCACACCCGATTCGCCTAGACGTTCTTGTGGAGTCCGCCATGGAGCGCTATTCGGGTTTATTACCGACTGCTGCGGACATAGCGGACGATGCCAGTAAGATTCTTAAGGAAAAAGGAGGACATGAAAGGGGTATTGGTCTATTTTTGTCACATGTATTTGCGCACCCTCGCGCCGGGGTCCACCTACTCCAGAGTATGCTGAGGCCGCTTCCTGAATCATCAGAATTGTCTGCTAAATTTAGTCGGGACGGTATTCTTGATCTCGAAACAGCTATCCTCCGTCGTAATGGTAAAGCGGCCGAAGTGCTTATGCACAACCCAGATTANTTAAACGCAGAGGATGCAAGCACCATCGGACCAATGGAGCAGGTCGTTGANGTGGCTATACTAGATGCCGATACTGAAGTTTGTGTATTGCGTGGCACTCCAGCCCAGCATCCACGATATGAAGGGCGTAATATTTTTTGTAGCGGTATAAATTTAACACATCTGTACGAAGGAAAAATACCNTACCTCTGGTATCTAGTGCGAGATCTTGGCTTTGTAAACAAGATAGCGCATGGAGTGTTGGAGGATGAAGACGCCGTAAACGACCCAACACCTACAACTGAAAAGCCGTGGATTGCGGCAGTGGAAACTTTTGCTATTGGTGGTGGGTGCCAATATTTACTNGTGATGGATTACACTCTAGCGGAAAAAAGTGCTTACATGACATTACCTGCTCGTAAAGAAGGCATTATTCCAGGTTTAGCTAACATGCGATTACCACGATTTGTTGGTGATCGAATCACCAGACAAGCCATATTATTTGATCGTAGATTGGAAGCAGATAGTGNGGAGGGTCAGCTTATTGTGGACGAAATTGTTCCAGATGGTCAAATGGACGGAGCAATTGAGAGAACTGTGAGCAAGCTAACTAGCTCTGGAAGTGTGAGCACTGCAGGNAACCGCAAGGCATTGCGCGTATGCCAGGAGAGTCTAGATGATGTACGCCGTTATTTAGCTAGTTATGCTCACGAACAAGTAAAATGTCATCTGAGTCCTGCGTTGATCCGTAACCTGGAAGAGAATTGGCTTAAGCCAAAGGGAAAAATTTAGCTCTTATCTTTTAGGAATTCCTTTTTCAGAACAATTACGATGCTGGGTTTTGGTATTTTCCTGCACCAGTAAGAAACTCTTTTGCTCAGAGCCTTGAGCTTAGCGATTGTGAAATACGGGAGCGCGCTTTTCAACAAAAGCCCGGGTCGCTTCTTTGTGGTCTTCCGTCATGCCGCAGCGAGTATGATGCCACGCCTCTAGATCGAATACGTCTGAAAGTGTGCCTGTCTCTGCAGCGTTAAGATTTTTCTTCATATAACTGAGGGCAATTTGTGGGCCGTTTGCCATTTGTTGTGACAGGTCCGTCACTTCAGTTTGCAGTTGTTGATCAGGAACAACTCGGTTCACTATTCCCAAATTTAGGGCTTCTGCTGCTCCTATTAGCGCCGATGTAAAATACAGTTCTCGGGCTTTAGCAGTGCCAACGAGTCGGGTTAAAAAATAACTTCCTCCGAAATCTCCTGAATACCCGACCCGGCCAAAAGCAGTAGTAAACTTGGCGCTTTCTCCTGCAATACGAAGGTCGCAGGCTAATGCAATTGAAAGGCCAGCACCTGCTGCCGCTCCGGGCACCATGGCGATGGTGGGCTTTGTCATCTTATGNAACCAACCAGAAACTTCCATGTCAGAGCGTAATGCTCGCGCTTTCGCCTCAAGCGAATTCTCCTTGAACTCTGTACCTTCGGCCATTGCTTTGACATCTCCTCCAGCACAAAAAGCTTTTCCAGTACCCGTTATCACCACTACGCCTACGTCTGGGTCTGCTGCGAGACGAGGTAGTGCTTCCAAGAAACCGGCCATCATTTCGCCTGATAAGGCATTTCGGCGGTCAGGGCGATTCATTGTCAAAGTGGCGACACCGTCGGAAACGGTTTCAAGCAATACGTCGGTCATTCTATTTATTCCTTTTGTACAACCATTCACGCTCTATTCGTATTAGAGCAATTTGATTCCGAGCCCGCAATTCCCTATGCATATTTTATTTAGAAGGTAGAAGATTGTAGTCGCACTCTTTCTGCATTGAGTAGGATCTACCGAGTGGAGGAATATTGATATGAAGATCGGCTTTAACGTTCCGGTGCGGGGCCCTGGTGCGGATCCAGCTGGTATGACTGAGATAGCCCGACGGGCAGAGACATCAGGGTATGATTACATTGCGGTAACAGACCATGTTGCTGTACCGCGTAATATTCAGTCACTTTATCCCTATACAGAGGACGGCATGTTTCCGGGACGAGCTGGTGAGTATCTTGAGCCATTAAGTTTAATGGGTTTTCTAGCTGGGATCACCCAGAGGNTGCAGTTATTAACTTCCATACTTGTTGTTCCCCATCGACCAGCAGTCTTAGCAGCGAAGATGATTTCTAGTTTGGATGTCATGTCCGGGGGGCGCGTAATATTGGGTATCGGCGCGGGTTGGATGAGAGAAGAATTTGAAGCGATCGGCGCCCCGGATTTTGATGCCCGTGGTCAAGTGACCAATGAGTACTTAAGGGCTTTTAAGACCTTATGGACCGAGGAGAAACCATGTTTTAACGGGAAGTACGTGAACTTTGACGATCTAATTTTTGAGCCAAAACCCATTCAGCCACAGGGTCCCAGGATATGGGCCGGCGGCGAAAGTAGAGCTGCCCAACGTAGAGCTGTTACGGTGGCCGATGGATGGTACCCCGTGGGAAATAATCCTAAGTANCCATTGGACACTATTGAGCGATATTCTATCGCTCAAAATCAAGTGAAAGAATTTGCGAGGGAGGCCAGTCGAAATGTAGCAACCATAGATTTCGCATACTGGGCTATTTGGCCTTGGACGGGTGAGGTAGAGCGTACCGCAGAAGGGGACCGGAAGTTACTTACAGGAAGTGGCGATGAATTAATCGGTGACATCCAACGTTTGCAAGATCTGGGCGTTGGTCATTTATCGATTGTTGTGCTTGGAGCCTCCGTTGCGGAGACTTTGGGCAACATAGATCGATTTGCNGACCAAATAATTTCTAAGCTTTGAACCGTTTTCTTTTAGTGATTTGTAGGAGGACGAAGACATTATGGTGCAATTGGTCAAAGATAAGGTAGTCATAGTAACTGGCTCAGGGCGGGGAATTGGTCGAGAGATGGCCCTTCTAATGGCGTCCCATGGNGCTAGGGTCGTAGTCAACGACATTGGAGGAACGGAACGGGGCGATGGCTCTGATCAGGTTCCGGCAATGGAAGTGGTTGCTGAGATAAACGATTCCGGGGGACAGGCTACTGCCCATTTTGGAAGTGTCACCAATTTTGAGTCTGCCGATAGTATTATTAATACCGCCATTGAAACATTTGGGGGTCTGGATGTCGTNGTTAACAATGCTGGTATTCTTCGAGACGTTATTTTTCACAAGATGACAGAGGAGGATTGGGATGCTGTGATAGATGTGCATCTAAAGGGCAGCTTTAATATCAGCCGCGCTGCAGCGACTATATTCAGAGAGCAACAATCAGGCTGCTTCATCCATATGACATCTACGTCAGGACTAATCGGGAATTTCGGTCAGGCGAATTATGCTGCGGCGAAATTGGGAATAGTGGGCCTGATGAAATCTATTGCCTTGGATATGGCACGATATAATGTTCGTTCCAACTGCATTTCTCCTTTTGCCTGGACTCGAATGATTGGAACCATTCCAATAAATGATGAGGCACAGGCTCAGCGAATCGAAAAGCTAAAAGAGATGACTCCGGCTAAGATTGCGCCATTGGCAGTGTATTTAGCGAGTGACAAAGCTAAAGATGTTACTGGACAAATCTTTGCGGTCCGAAATAACGAAATATTTTTGATGGGGCAGTCACGACCTTTGAGGTCTGTTCAGCGTACCGAAGGATGGACCCCTGAAACAATCGGTGCGCATGCAATACCTGCGCTAACACAACATTTTTACCCGCTGGATCGCAGTCAAGATGTGTTTGATTGGGATCCGGTGTAGCCTATAAAAACTGCGGGACCACTGATGTTAAAGAATGTTGCGGTGCAATAGTTTGAGCTTGCCTGATGTGAGGTGCAACCGTAGAAGACAATATGATTAAGCGCGGAGACTTGCTTTAAGGTAAGTCGTTTGTTTTGTAGGAAATTCGATAGGAGGACGGACGTATGCGTTTGGGTTTGCAACTAAGTTTGGCTGGACCAGACTTTGCAATCGATATGGATCTAATACATGAGGCGGAAACACTCGGCTATGACTCCGTTTGGACGGGCGAAGCGTATGGTTCTGACTGTGTAACACCGATCGCTTGGATACTGGCGAAAACGTCCCGTATCAAGGCGGGGACAGCTATCATGCAAATGCCGGGTCGCACCCCTGCGATAGCTGCAATGACGGCGATAACCCTACAATCACTGTCAGGCGGACGATTTATTATGGGTATAGGTCCGTCGGGTCCTCAGGTGATTGAGGGATGGCATGGTGTTCCTTATGGAAAGCCACTTACAAGGACCAAAGAGTATATTTCTATTGTGCGCAACATTTTGGCGCGGGAAGGTCCTCTCGTATTTAAAGGGGAACATTATGAACTCCCCTACACAGGTCCTGATGCCACCGGACTAGGAAAGCCATTACGCAGCATCATAAAAGGTGATCCCGCACTAAAGATATACACAGCTGCGATTAGTCCGAACGGTGTTCGTACAAGCGCTGAGGTAGCTGACGGTGTATTTCCTTTTTTTACGGATCCTGAAAATTTTGAGGTTTACTCTGGCCCAATAGAAGAAGGTTTCACAAAGGCGGGGAATGGAAAAAGTTTGAAAGATTTTGAGATTCTGCCCTTGGTTCAGGTTACACTCGGAGACGATCTTGAAGCTTGTCGTTTGCCGACAAAACAGTTTCTGGCTCTTTATGGAGGCGGAATGGGCGCTCGTAGTAAAAATTTCTACAACGATCACATTAAACGGTTAGGCTACGAAGAGGCAGCAGTGAAGATCCAGGAACTTTATTTAAGTGGTCAAAAGGGTGCGGCTATTGGGTCGGTTCCGGACGAATTAGTTGATAAAGTGGCGTTGGTTGGGTCCAGGGACCGTATTCGTGATCGATTAGGTGCCTGGAAAGATGCTGCAGCAAAACGTCATGTGGGTACCATGGTAGTTCCAGTTACCGACCGAGAGACCCTTCGGTTTCTTGCGGAGGAACTACTTTAGATATGTGGCCAATCATTAGTCTTATGTTAATAGTTTTACCTCGCCCCAAGGTCATTTCTTATGGTTGATGGCTCTTCAAATCTGCAGGTGTCCGATTTCTCTCTGCTTATGGGGGAAGATGAACTTAGGCACTTGGCTCATAATTTGGAACTCTCGAGACTGGTTGCAGTGGCTGGGAAGTTGAGGGATGAGGGTCATGGCATAATTCAAACTTATTCACCTAAAGTTTTTATCCCCCTCACCCATCTCTGCAGGGACGTGTGTCATTACTGTACCTTTGCTAGGCCACCCACAAGAGGAGAAGTGGCATATTTAACTCCCGAAGAAGTCCTGGCGATTGCCCAAGCGGGGGAAAAGGTGGGGTGTCGCGAAGCCTTATTTACACTAGGCGATAAGCCAGAACTCAGATATCGAGTGGCTAGAGAAGAGTTGGACGCACTCGGCCATGAAACCACAGTTTCTTACTTGGCGGAGATGTGCGAGCTAGTTCTAGAAGAGACGGGTATGTTGCCGCATGCAAATCCCGGTGTGTTGACAGCGGAGCAAATCGGCATGCTCCGTCGCGTTACTGTTTCCCAGGGAGTAATGTTGGAAAGTGCATCAAATCGTTTGTGTGAGCGTGGAGGGCCACATTTCGGATCTCCCGATAAGGCACCTTCTGAGCGTCTTGCAACCCTTCGTCTAGCAGGAAGGCAAAGGGTTCCGATGACAACTGGTATATTGATTGGCATCGGTGAGACAAGAGACGAACGCATTGATGCTTTGCTGGCTATTCGTGCACTCCATATTGAGTATGGGCACATACAGGAAGTGATCATACAAAACTTTCGTGCAAAACCAGGGACTAAAATGTCGGATGCGTCCGAGCCAGACCTGGACGAGCTGATGTGGACCATTGCAGTCGCTAGACTTGCTTTCGGCGAAGAAATGAATATACAGGCACCGCCCAATCTTACCCCGAAAGTCTTCGGCAGTTTAATCGGTGCAGGAATAAACGACTGGGGCGGTGTATCACCAATCACCATCGATCATGTAAATCCGGAGGCGCCGTGGCCTGAATTGGAATGGCTTCGTAAGGCGACCGAAGGCGCGGGCAAGACACTAATTCCGAGATTAGCCATTTATCCGAGATTTATAAAAGCGAAAAAAAAATGGCAGGATCCCAAACTGATTCCCAGTGTTTTACATGCTTCGGATGCGGACGGCTATGCGAGGACGGAAGAATGGTCTCCGGGAGCTAACAAACCTTTGCCGAGACACCGGGCAACAAAATTAATAGAAGGGCAAATATTCCGTCAGTTAGATGAAATTCTTCGTCGCGCGTGCGATGGGGAGCGCTTAACAGAAATTGATATCGCGAGATTGTTTTCTGCGCGCGGCGACGAAATCGATGTGATAGTCCAAAGTGCCGATGACTTGCGCCGAGCGAGCGTAGGCGATGTCGTACGCTACGTGGTCAACCGCAACATCAACTATACCAACGTATGTTATTTCAAGTGTCAGTTCTGTGCCTTTTCAAAGGGAAAGCTTAGCGAAAATTTAAGGGGTGTACCCTATGATTTGACGTTAGAGGAAATTACGCGGAGAACCAAAGAGGCTTGGGAGCGGGGGGCCACTGAGGTGTGCATGCAAGGTGGAATTCACCCTGACTACTCCGGCAATACGTACCTGGAAATTTGCAGGGCCGTACGCGATGCAGTTCCGGGTATGCATATTCACGCATTCTCTCCGCTTGAGGTGTATCAGGGCGCTGAAACGTTAGGTGTAACGGTGAGGGAATTTCTAAAACAGTTGCGCGCGGCCGGCCTTGGGACGTTGCCGGGCACTGCTGCGGAAATACTAGATGATTCCGTGCGAGAGGTTTTATGCCCGGATAAACTGAATACCGAGACCTGGTTGCAGGTGATCGAATCTGCACATTATTGTGGTTTTCGAACAACGGCGACAATTATGTTTGGTCATATCGATGGACCGGAAAACTGGGCTCGGCACCTGCTCAAAATAAGAGACCTGCAGGCAAAGACGGGGGGCTTTACCGAATTCGTTCCGCTCCCGTTTGTTCACATGGAGGCCCCGATGTTTTTGAAGGGGAAGGCACGAAAGGGTCCCACCTGGCGAGAAACACTCCTGATGCATGCGGTGTCTCGCCTTTCACTGCATCCACTAATTCCAAATATACAAGTATCTTGGGTTAAGCTGGGTTCCATTGCTGCTAGCGCGTGCCTTCAAGCAGGAGCGAACGATCTTGGCGGTACCTTGATGAACGAAAGTATTTCTCGTGCAGCTGGCAATCAACACGGCCAGGAAATGGGGCCAAGAGAAATGGAGTCACTGATTACGGCTATTGGTAGGAAGCCGGTACAACGAACTACACTCTACCAGTCTGCACCAGGCAGTCAGCGTGAAAAGTCGTTTTCTGCCTCGCCCTTGACAGACATCGTCCAGTCACCAGCGGGAAAATATGCTCGTACTAGGGTGCCCTTGGACCGCCTATCCGATGCGGTACGGTAACGGGTGTGGATATGGCTAATGATCAACTTCCAAAGCTTGCGATATTGGGTGGTACAGGAGATCAAGGGAGTGGGCTCGCGCTACGTTGGGCACTCGCTGGGTATCCGGTTACGATTGGCTCTCGTTCCGCTGAGCGTGCGAGCAAACATGTGAATAGTTTGAATGAACAATATAAAACCATAAAAATGGTTGGAGATAGTAATCGGGGTGCTGCGGNTAGTGCNGAGATGGTCATTCTCACAGTGCCCTTCAAAGTGCAACGGACGACCGTGGTTGAAGTCCGAGACTTATTGGACAACAAAATCTTAATTGATGTTACAGTNCCCTTGGTCCCGCCAAAAGTAGCACGCGCGCAATTGCCTGTGGGGGGNTCGGCAGTAGCTGGCATCCAAGAGTTGCTAGGACAATCGGTAAAGGTTGTCTCTGCCTTTCAAAATGTATCAGCTGAGCACTTGCAACATGTCGACGAACCCATCGATTGTGATGTTCTGGTATGTGGGGACGACGTTGAGGCTCGAGAGGCTGTAATAAAACTGGCTGCTGATGGTGGCATGCGAGGCATTCATGCAGGCCCACTTTCGAATTCGGTAGTGGCAGAGGCCCTTACCTCCGTTCTCATTGGTATAAATAAGCGCTACAAGGTGCATGGTGCGGGAATATCGATTACAGGTCTTCCTGGTCCGGTAGAAGATTGTCGCTGACTCACTGCGGTGCTCTGCAATCATGTCAAGTTCTTCGTCTGCCAACTGTTCGAAACTAACNTTCACTGCTCTTCGGAACGTCCCCTTAGTGCATTCCGGGGACGATTTGGTAAGTATCGTCATAGGTGCCTGTGCAGAGTCCAACGAGAAATTGTGTGACGGTGATATTTTATTGTTGGCTCAAAAGATCGTTTCGAAGTCAGAAGGTCGAAGCGTTAGTCTGGTGGATGTTATTCCATCCAAAGCAGCTCTGGTTCTAGCCAAGTCGTCAAACAAAGATCCACGTCTTGTTGAAGTGATTCTTCGGGAGTCGAATGAAGTGATCCGACAAAGGGAAGGTGCATTAATAGTTGAGAACCGACAAGGAGTAGTCTTGGCTAATGCAGGGATCGATATGTCAAATGTTGAGCAGGAAAGTGGTGATACGGTGCTGCTTTTGCCAAAAGATCCCAATCTAAGCTGTGTTCGGCTTAAAGACGAGATAAGAAGACGAACTGGAACAAAGGTTGGTGTTGTGATCAACGACAGCCTGGGAAGAGCGTTTCGAAATGGAACGGTTGGGGCAGCCTTAGGAGCCGCTGGTGTGCCAACATTGGTTGACTTGTCCGGCACTCAGGATCTTTTTGGACGTCCTTTAAGAGTGACTCAAGTCGCTATTGCGGATGAGTTGGCCGCTGCCGCTTCCCTGTTAATGGGTCAGGCGGACGAGGGACAACCAATAGTCTTGCTGCGTGGCTTTCGATGTGATGCCGAAACGGGGACGGCTCAAGATTTGATACGGGCCAAGGAGCAAGATCTTTTTCGAGAGCCTAAACAATGATACTTGCGCTGGCTGGTGGAGTGGGCGGAGCAAAATTGGCCAACGGATTGACCACACTTCTCGATGTAGATGACTTATTGGTAGTAGTGAACACGGGCGATGATTTCGAGCATTTCGGGCTTCCTATCTCACCAGATCTTGACACCGTCCTTTATACTTTGGCCGGCGTAAATAACCCCGATACCGGGTGGGGTCTGCTTGGTGAAACTTGGGAATTCATGAACACGGTAGAGCGTCTCGGTGAAGACACTTGGTTTCGCTTGGGCGATAGGGATCTGGCGACTCATGTGCTTCGCGCCAGGGGTTTTGGAAGCGGACATAGTCTATCCCGAATAACCACTGACCTTGCACAGCAATATGGCGTAAATCATCCGATTGTCCCGATGAGTGATCAGAAAGTTCGGACCATAGTGGAGACGGATATGGGTAACTTGCCCTTTCAAATCTATTTTGTCCGGGAAAAATGTGAGCCGATAGCGAAAGCCGTAACATACGAGGGTGCGAGTGAGGCGCAGCCCTCAGAGGCATTTTCGGTGGCCTTAGATAACAGAGATATTAGCGCAATTATTATTTGCCCTTCGAATCCACTCCTTAGCATTGCCCCAATTTTGGCNCTGCCAAATGTTAANGNACGTTTACNGGCTCACATGGCTCCTGTAGTTGCGGTTTCGCCTATCATAGGTGGCAGAGCAATAAAGGGTCCTGCGGCCAAAATGTTTAGCGAAATGAAACTGGAATCATCGGCGTTAGGTGTTGCTATTTATTATAGAGACATACTCGACGGCATAGTTATTGATTTCCAGGATTCCCACCTAGTGTCTGCCATTTCCTCGATGGGCATTCGAGTTAAGACAACGAATATTGTTATGGAGTCAACATCTGACCAAACTCGATTGGCAGATGAGGTGCTAGAATTTGCTCGGTTAATTAGTGATGCAAATGAGTGCAAAGCCGGTGATTTATGAGTGTAACTGCTATTATCCCTGTTCGGTCTTTAACTGATGGGAAGACTCGTTTGGCGCCAGTGCTTGAAACAATAGAACGGTACACGTTAAACGCTAGGTTTCTGTCTCATATACTGGGTGTGACCTCNGCTCTGTCCATTAGAACCATGGTCGTAAGCCGTTGCGAGGAGGCGCGTAAAATTGCTCAGGATTTTGGTGTTAAGAGCTTATTTGAAAATACCAGCGACGGATTAAATTCAGCATTGTATCGGGCCTCAATGGTGGCNCGAGCTCGAGGAGCAGCAAGGATTTTGGTTTTGCCCGCGGATTTACCACTTGTCCGTGGAGATGATCTCAACTCCTTGATTTTGCGTGCTGGTAGGGCNGGTTCTGCNATCGCCCCGGATCGACTTAGGAAGGGGACAAACGCATTGTGTTTGCCGGCTGGAAATTCCTTTCGGTTTCGGTTCGGAATGGGAAGCTTTTTTTTGCATCAAAAAGAAGCGCGAAAAATTGGTCTGGACATGGTTGTTATACGAAGCGCATCGCTCGCATTTGATGTTGATTCGCCTTCTGATTTTTGCCAACTACAATCGATAGAAAGAGATAGTCCCGGCAGAAAGCTAACAAAGGGTTTGGGTCAGAAGTAGGGTGTGCGGATTACTTTGGAATGAATGAGAGATGCCCATACTTACATCGTTGGAACGTAAATTTGTTGAATCTAACCGGGTGGCACGCTTGGCCACGGTAGATGANGAAGGTTCACCCCACGTGGTTCCTGTCTGTTTCGTTTGTATCGATAACGACATTTACATAACCATTGATGGGAAGCCGAAGACGGGTGATCCGAAGTCCTTAAAACGTATACGGAATATTAAAGCCAATCCTAAGATTGCTCTAATCTTAGACAAATATGATGAAGATTGGACGCGCTTGGCATGGGTGCTGGTTCGCGGCCNTGCNGANATCCTGGAAAGTGGTGGGGAGCAGTNNTCTGCTCAGGAGTCACTCCGTNGTCGCTATCCGCAGTTAAAAAAAATGATGCTGAAAAGGATGCCGGTCATTGCGATCCGGATTGCAAAGGTTACTAGCTGGGGTGCGTTGGCGCAGCATTAGTAAACGCCCGCCTTGCAGCAAAGCGTTTTTTCAGAAAAGATTGAAGATTCGGGGTAACGTATAAGCTGGAGGAAAGTCATGCCGCTTGAGGTTATGGAACATGTCAATATTCGTGCTGCTGATATGGAGGCGACTAAAGATTTTTATTGTGATGTGCTTGGTATGCACGTGGGAGAACGTCCACCTTTTGATTTTCCAGGGTACTGGATTTATTTAGGCGATACCGCGGTGGTTCACCTGATTTCTGCGGATTCTAGTCCGGAGCTGGATGGATATCTTGGTGCTAAGGATGGCACATCGGCAGGTTCTGGCGCAATTGATCACGTGGCCTTTAGCGGAAGCGATGTTAAGGCGTTTGTGGAAAGAGCGAAGATACACAGTACTGAAATGATACATCGTAAAGTCCCACAATTCGGTATCCATCAAATTTTTGTGAAAGATCCCGACGGAATCACTATCGAGCTAAACTTCCGTGGTAAGGATGCAGAAACTTTTGATCCAGATGCCTAATTCGGGTCGGATGGCGTTTTAAGTCGTTTATACGGAGTTGGTTGCTTTGCGGGAGCGCGCTTTCGTGGACTACCCTTTCACTCTTGAAATTTTGCTGTCACGTCTTGTGGTGCTTCTCCCGGCGCATATTTGTTTCCTTTAACCCAGGAGCCTTGACTGAATTCCCCAGCCCAAATTCTTCCGTCCACAAATTTTACTACACCATAGCCATCCATCTTGTCGTATTTCCATTCTCCGGTGTATACCCTTCCGTTGGCCCAAGTGTATGTCCCATGGCCGTGAGATAAACCCGAGAGGAAATTACCTGTATATTGGTGTCCATCTGGCCAGGTGTGGGTTCCTGTGCCCTCTGGTTTTCCATATTCAAATGTCCCGACATATTCCTGTCCGTCCGTCCAGGTCCACATGCCCTGTCCATGAGGGTGATCATTTCGAAATTCACCGACATATTTTAGTCCATCTGGGCGAGTGTGCGTTCCATGCCCGTGTCGTCTATCGTTTACCCAGGCTCCAATGTATCTCTGACCATTTGGCCACGTGATGGTCCCCTGACCATGTCTTTTGTCATTTTTCCACGTACCGGAATATTCCCCTCCATCCGTGCCGGTCCACACGCCTTCACATTCGTTCCAAATGGTATCATGGTTAGAACTGCAGGGGGGAAGGGCGTTGGCGGTAGTTATTGATGATACAAAGAAAATAACCAAACCCAATGCCAAAAAAGAGGTATATTTCATCTGGTTAGTTGATCATGTTGAAGGTCGAAAATCAAATTTCATCAATCGAAAGACAAGATGTCCTGTCGATTGATGATAGTGCAAATCTTAATGAGTAGGATTCGTGATGCTTCGCTACACTTTGTCTAGGGTCGGTAGTTTAATTGTTTTGCTGNACTTACTTATTATCTCCCCTGTGAATGCAGCGGATCTAAAAATTGAGCCAATAAATGTAACTGTTGCGGCGGGTTCGATTGGAGGTAGTTATTTTGTCATGAATACTGCGATGTTCGATATTTTTTCTAAAAATATCGATGGTTTGGCATACGCCATTGTCCCTGGCGGATCGGTTGCCAACCCCATTGCTATTAATAAAGGGAGTGCACAATTTGGTCTTTCTTTCACGAATGATTTGAAATCCGCAGTAATTGGACAGTCACCATATACGGAACCACTTGCCGATATACGAGCGATAGCAAATGTAGGATTTGAAGCCAAGTTGCATATTTTTGTTTCGGCGGAGCTGGGCGTGGAGTCGATGGTGGAGCTGGCGGCCGCTCGACCGAAGCTCCGGATAGACACTGGCCCTCGAGGTACTGGCTCTGAACTAGCCGCAAAACGCGTGCTCGAACTTTATGGATACGGCTATCAGGAAATCAGGGACCGTGGTGGAAGAGTGATTCACTCGCAGTTCAGAGAAATGGTNGACCGTATGAAGGACGGGCACTTAAATGCCCTGATGTATAATGATTTACTTGGCGCTCCTTTATTCTTCGACTTGGCGACATCTCGTGACGTCCGGTTATTGCCATTGTCAGAGCAGGTTGTCGCTGCCCTTGCGACTGATTACGGATATGCCCCAGGAATAATTCCGGGCGGGACGTACGAGGGCCAGACTGCCGATGTTCCTACCATCAATCGCAAAACTATCTTTATTTGCCACAAGGATATGGCTCCGGACTTAGTGTACACGATGACGAAGTTGATATTCGAGAATCGGGACGACCTGTCGATGACGTATCGTGCTTTTAGCATTGAAGATGATAAGGCGGCTTCTAATTTGCCACTCAAGCTTCATGTCGGTGCGGAACGCTATTACCGTGAGCGTGGTCTGATTCAATAAAGTTAAATATTGTTAATAGCGGGTCGGTCGGCTGGTGCCTAGGACCCGTAGCTTGGAAATTAGTTTTTAAGCTTAGACTTCGTTTTTTTATCTACAGAACGATATATGTCCAATTCTGACCACTACAGTGGATGCCGAGAAACTGCTAACGATCCAGATAGTTGGGTGGCAATAGCATTTCGTTGGTGTGCCGTAGCAATCATAGTGGGACACTTGTTTGCAGAACGGTTTGGCTACTCAGTAGTACATTCAGTGCAGCCAACGGTTCTCGCTGGTTATTTATTCGTGGTATTTATCGGCTTTGGGCTTCCTGTACTAGAAAAAACAGGTCGTGCGAGGCTCGTGTCCTGCGCCGTNCTGACTGTAAGTGCGATTCCCGCAATTTATATTTATTTTCAACCTTCTTTAATTTTGGGACAGTTTCCGTTCCTCACGCCGTCTTCGTTTGCCGATTGGGTAGTTTCCTTACTGGCTGTGACGGCCCTGTTATGGATGTTTTCACGATCAACGAGAAACTCTTGGCAGACAATGTTAATTGCTCCATCTGAACCCGTAACGATTGGCGGTCAGAGGGAGGTAAGGGGACTGCCGGGTAATTTGCTTCGTTGGTTTGCGGTGACAATCATCCTGTATCACCTGTCTGCTGCTGCTTTTGGGGCACCAGAGGTAATGATGTTTCGGCCAACCCACGTGGCCATGTACGTCTCTATGATTTTTCTAGTTTACGGTGTGACTCGGGGTCGGCAAAACGACCGGATCCCCTGGTACGACTGGTTGTTATTTGTGTTGTCCTGGATTCCGGNGTTGTACATCTACCAGAATTACAATTATGTGGTTGAGCGTTATCCGTACATCACAGATTTGACTGCCGTTGACTGGGCAGTCGNCATTCTTGCTATCTTATTGGCAATGGAAGCTTGTCGACGAGCGATCGGGGCCACGCTAGTTTTTCTTTTGCTCGCTTTTGTGGTCCACGGCTTATTTGGCCCTTACTTCCCTGGGCCTCTACATCAGGCTGCTGTCAATCCGATGCGGCTGTTGGACCATCTCTTTTTAACAACCCAAGGACTTTACGGTTCGATCACTGGAATCTCGGCAACTTATGTTCTCATGTTCGTTCTTCTTGGTGCTGTGCTTGAAAAAGCACGCGGAGGCGATTTATTTATGAACCTTGCAGCAGGTCTCATGGGGAAACAACCGGGTGGACCAGGAAAGGCGGCTGTATTGGCAAGNGGGTTATTTGGATCGATTTCCGGNGCTGCGGTTGCAAACGTATATGCTACAGGCACTTTTACGATTCCACTGATGATAAAGACGGGCTTTCGACCTCGCTTCGCGGCGGCCGTCGAGGCTGTGGCATCTGCAAGTGGTCAGCTGGTTCCCCCAATTATGGGTTCTGCGGCATTCTTGATCGCCGATTTTACTCGGACCCCGTATATCGAGGTGGCAAAAGCTGCTGCGTTACCAGCGTTTTTATATCTATTCGCTGTCTACTTCATGGTTCATTTGGAAACGAAAAAATTTAATTTGCCATCAATGGATATAGAGCTAGTCCGCAAAGCCCGAAGGGAGGTGCGTTTAGATATTCACATGATGTTAGTGTTGTTAATTGTTGTAGTTTTGCTGGTTGATAGGACGACCCCTTTTTATGCTGCATTTGCGGGGGTTCTTTGTACGGTACTATTTTCATTCTTAAGAAGGCACACTCAGCTAAACCTAAAACGTCTTCTAGATGCATTTGAGGTTGGTGCACGCCGTATTGCTCCCATAGCGTCAGCTCTCTTTATTGCGGCGTTGGTGGTAGGGACCATCGAATTGAGTGGACTCGGCCTCAGATTTACCTCGATACTGATAAACGTGACAGGAGGGAACTTACTGCTGACGTTGCTTCTGGTCATGTTTAGTTGCATCGTCCTAGGTATGGGTCTGCCAACTTCAGCGGCGTATATGATTGTCGCTATTTTTGGAGCTCCCGCCCTTGTAAAATTAGGTATCGAACCACTGGCGGCACACTTCTTCGTTTTCTATTACGCCATCATATCTGCTATTACGCCGCCCGTAGCGGTAGCTGCATATGCAGCCGCAACTATCGCTAATACGCCTATGCAACGGACGGGACTGACCGCAATGAAACTTGGGGCAGCGGTCTACTTGGTGCCATTCGTGATGGTCTACAGTCCGGCGTTGCTCTCTATTGGTGAAGCCGGCCAGATAGCACAAGCGTTTGTTACAGGGGTGGTGGCGGTGGTCGCCCTGGCTACCGCTGTACAAGGGTATTTCCTCGCGAGTCTGACAGTTCTCGAACGTTGTTTGGCAGTCTTAGCCGCAGCCTCGTTGTTGCATGGGGATTGGCGAAGTGATGCTGTGGGCACTGTCTTATTGATCGTGGTGGCTGTTATGCACTGGTATCGACTTCAGATAGTGTCTGCGAAGTGATGCAACTTGTGCATTGGCATGTTTGGCAAGCTGTTAGTGCGGTGACCTCATGCGGCTGACACCGTAGCGGTAGGCAAACCGAGTTGTATTTTTGAATGGAACAGTCATCACTCGGCGTCTGGCTGGTTTGCTGGCTGAGCCTTCTGAAAAGCATCCAGTGCCATGCACTTTTCGTTAATGCGAAGTATAGTAGGGAAGCGTGTTAGGTCACAGTCAAAACGATTTGCATTGAATACCTGTGGGACTAGGCAGATATCGGCTAGGCCCGGAGTATCTCCGTGACAAAAAGAACCAGTATCTCGATGCNCTGCAAGCATCACTTCAATAGCTTCAAACCCTTTCGATAGCCAATGGGCATACCACTCCATCCGAGCACTATCTGATACCGTTAATATGTTTGTCAGGTACTTCAAAACCCGAAGATTATTTAATGGATGTATATCGCATGCGATTGACAACGCGATAGCTCGCACACGGGCGCGTGCAATAGGGTTTTTCGGTAGAAGAGAGGGCTCTGGATATAATTCCTCAAGATATTCAATTATAGCCAGGGANTGGGTGTGATGTGTGTTGTTGTCCTNTAGGGTCGGGACGAGAGATAGCGGGTTAATTGATTGGTAGGGGGCACTATACTGCTTCCCGCCATCTTTTGTGAGATGAATAGATTCGGATTGCCAGCTCAGTCTTTTAAGTTCTAATGCAATGCGAACGCGGTAGGCTGCGGAGGAACGAAAATAACCGTAAAGCTTCCTTGGCATGGATTTGCTCCTTCGTGGACGTTACCTCACGCGACTTTCTGTTGCCGTATCCCCGTGTGTCATTAGCGCCATTTCATCTCGTTTCGGGCCCTATAACAAAAAGTAATAAACCCCATNCAAATTATCTGTTGTCAGGTGCCGTGTTGCTTATTCCGATCATTGCGNCGTCTGGGTTTTTGAATTCCTTAAGTGTAGCATCTGAAACTAGCTTATGTTTGATTTAATCTGGATGGAGAAAAATAAATGGCGGATCTCGAAATAAATATTGATGGCCCAGTTGCTACGCTANTAATGAATAGGCCCGACGTACGGAATGCATTGTCAATGGAAATGCGTCAACTGTTGGACGAGAATTTTCATAGGCTTGAGTTTAATGATGATGTGCGCTGTGTCGTACTTGAGGGGGCAGGCGACCATTTTATGGCCGGTGGTGACATTCGGCAAATGCATCAATACCTTGAGAGTCACAGCCCAGACGACATTCAGTCCTATTTTCTTCATCGCATCCATAATTTACATCCGATTATGTTCTCCATGAGGCGAATGCAAAAACCAATTTTAGCGAAAGTGAAGGGAGCGGCGGCAGGCGCTGGCGTGTCTCTCGCTGCGGCATGCGATTTGATCATTGCTGAAGAAGAAGCATTCTTTACGCTAGCGTATTGTCACATAGGTACTACACCAGATGGTTCGTCATCTTTTCATTTGCCGCGAGCGATAGGTTTAAAACGTACTCTCGAAATGACCCTCCTCGGAGATAGATATACGGCACAGCAGATGGCAGATATGGGACTGGTTAACTTTGTAGTGCCAGCAGCAGATTTGGATTCGAAGAGTGATGAATTAGCACAGCGACTAGCTCAAGGTCCCACCCATGTCNACGGGATGGCTAAAAAATTGATGTATCGTAGCTTGGAAAACGAATTTGAGTCACAGCTGCAATTGGAAAGTGAATGTTTCGCCGAGTGCGCTGCCCGAAATGATTACCAAGAGGGGGTCACAGCATTTGTAGAGAAAAGAAAGGCAAGGTTTACCGGAAAATGAGGTGTCGTTTATACATGTGAATATTGATAGCTCCCAATTTGAAACTATCTATTAGTACCTTAAAAATGATGGTGCCGAAGTGAAAATGGACTTTAAACTTCAATATGATAACTAGTTGAACCTCAGCGCCTTTCGTCCATTATTTCCTTGGTGTAGGATGGGCTATTGTATACGGTTGCGACTATTTTGGAGCGTCAAAATTGTTTGCGAGGCCAATAAATGAATGAGCCAAGGCCCGAGATTGTACCTGCGGCAGAGCCGTTGATGGCTGGCAAGAGAGGGTTGATCATGGGGGTAGCGAACGATCGNTCTCTCGCATGGGGTATTGCTCGGTCTGTGGCGGAACATGGTGGAGAGCTTGCATTCACCTATCAGGGGGATGCTTTGGCGCGTCGTGTTGGACCGCTCGCAGAGTCACTTGGGTCCAACGTGTTATTACCGTGCGATGTTAACGACGATGAGGCNTTGGACGCTGTGTTCAGGGATATTTCTGAACGTTGGGACGGTCTTGATTTTGTGGTCCATGCTATAGCGTTCTCTGATAAAGAAGAGCTGAAGGGTAGGTATGTTGATACGAGTCCCGAAAATTTTGCCAAAACAATGCAGATTTCATGTTATTCTTTCACGGCCATTTGCCAGAGGGCTGCGGCGCTGATGCGCGAAGGCGGTAGCTTGCTTACACTAACTTANTATGGTGCCGAGAGAGTAATTCCACATTACAACGTGATGGGTGTCGCTAAAGCCGCATTGGAGTCGAGTGTNCGCTATCTAGCTGCAGATTTGGGCGGTATGGGCATACGTGTGAATGCTATTTCTGCAGGGCCTATAAAAACACTTGCTGCCAGTGGAGTTGGNGATTTTCGGTACATTTTGAAATGGAACGAACTGAATTCTCCTCTTCAACGAAATGTCACTATCGAAGACGTTGGCGGAGCCGGTTTGTATTTTTTGAGTGACCTCAGTTCTGGAGTAACCGGTGAAGTACATCACGTAGATTCAGGGTATCATGTCGTTGGTATGAAGCGGCCAGATGCACCCGATATATCTACGGTGTAGGGGTATAATGCCCGGGAATAGCTTTGGACATGCCTTCAGGTTTACTACATGGGGAGAGAGCCATGGACCGGAAATCGGTTGTGTGGTGGACGGGGTTCCTCCAAGTATAGTGCTTTCTGAAGCTGATATTCAGTTCTGGTTAGACCGGCGTCGTCCTGGGCAATCGAAATTTACTACTCAACGTAGAGAACCAGATACGGTTCGNATTGTGTCGGGTGTTTTTGAGGGTCTAACTACAGGCACACCACTAAGTCTTGTTATAGAGAACAAGGATCAACGGGCAAGAGATTACAGTGAAATTGCCGACAAATTTCGGCCGTCACATGCTGATTACACGTACACAGCGAAATATGGCATACGAGATTACCGGGGCGGTGGGAGAGCAAGTGCGCGGGAAACTGCGATGCGTGTTGCCGCGGGTGCCGTAGCCCGCAAAGTCATTGGAGATGGCATATCTGTCCGCGGTGCATTGGTTCAAATCGGAGATCACTCAATCGACCGATCTGCCTGGGATTGGGACGAGGTAGAGAGGAATCCGTTCTGGTGTCCAGATGTGAAGGCTGCAGAAAAGTGGGAGGAAATGCTTGAAACCGTCCGGAAGGACGGGCTTTCGCTGGGTGCCGTAGTAGAAATAGTCGCGACTGGTGTTCCTCCGGGCCTGGGCGAGCCAGTCTATGACAAACTAGACGGTGACCTCGCTAGAGCTATGATGACGATTAATGCTGTTAAAGGGGTAGAAATAGGGGCNGGGTTTGGTGTTGCGGCGATGACCGGTGCACAAAATGCTGATGAAATGCGGGCGGGTAGGGATAATAATCCAGTGTTCCTCAGCAACAACGCGGGGGGAGTGCTTGGTGGTCTTAGTACCGGCCAAGACATCATAGTTCGTTTTGCTGTCAAGCCGACGAGTTCAATTTTAAAGCCTCTACGCACGGTGGATATTAAGGGCGAGGAAACAGAAATCATAACCAAGGGACGACATGACCCGTGCGTCGGTATCAGAGGTGTTCCTGTCGGAGAGGCCATGATGGCTTGTGTTATTGCCGACCATACCCTTCGACATCGAGGCCAAATTGGCTTGTCCTTGTAACCTGCACCATCTTTGTTTGTGATATTTTTCGACAATTGCAAAAGCCCAAATCGATTGACCCTATGAGCCTGAATCGCACCCTAACGATACCGCCACTTTTGAGAATCCCTTCCAGGATATCAAGGTTAAAGTATAAATGAGCGGAACGTAGTACCAGGGGATGAAATCAAGAAGAAACCCCTGTAAACGTGCAGAATGTGTGCATTTTTTGAGAACGGCCCTACACAAAATATCAATACTTGTTTGAAAGCATAGAATCAGGGAACATACTGGTTAATACGAATAGTATTCTTAGTGGAAACTGAGCGCTCGTAGTTAACTCGATGCCGCTCCACCAGGCCGCGTAAACGGGGTGCACGGCTGGTGACGGGTATATTTGGATCTCCCGCGGAGTCAGGCTTCATGGACACGGATATTGCTGCTCTAACAACGGTATTCACCGAATTTTATTACTGGATCACGGTTGCTTTGATGTTCCTGATCCACGTGGGTTTTTGTATGTACGAAGTGGGGGCAAGTCGCCAAAGGAACCACATGCATACCCTGATGAAGAATTCCATGATCATCCCGCTGGTGACGGTGACGTGGTTCCTCTTCGGCTGGTGGATTTATTGGGCATTTGCAGGTGGGCCTGGAATCACCGGTGGGATTGGCCATCCGGCCCCCGATTTCGCGGCGTACTACGTACCCTGGAGCGATGGTATGGGCCCGCGCCTGGACGACCGAATTAGCGGCGTCTTCTTTGCAGCGTTTTTACTCTTTGCCTGGACAGCGGCTTCCATCGTCTCGGGAGCGGTGATAGAGCGAATTCGTTCCTTTGCATTCTGGATTTTTGCCATTCTGATCGGATCCGTGACGTGGTCGATCGATGCCGCCTGGGGTTGGAGTTACGGTGGCTGGATGGTTGAACTTCTAGGCTATCACGATGCGTACGCCTCTGGTGTCATTCATGCCATCGCCGGTGGGACAGCACTCGGTATATTGGTTGTTCTCGGCCCCCGGCTAGGAAAATTCGCCGCGGACGGCACACCACGTGACATTGTCCCCCACAATCCTTGGCTAGTGTGCATCGGTCTGTTCCTGATCTATACGGGCTTCTGGGGATTCTACGTAGCCTGTAATGTGCCCTTGGCGACAACGGGTTACATTGATGGCCAGCTTACCGGGGCCACCCAGACCGCAACAACCATCTATCTGACGCCGACCACCCTCGGCGCGATCACTATGAACTTCCTGATGTCGCTCGCGGGAGGAATGTTGGTCGCCTACATGATGTCCAAAGGGGATGCGTTCTGGACCTACTCGGGCGGGCTTGCTGGCATCATTACTGCATCGGCTGGGAATGATCTATACCATCCGATCCAAGCCATGATTATTGGCGGAATTGGAACAGCTCTGATGTACAAGCTCCATTTCTGGGTGGAAAGGAAATTCAAAGTTGACGACGCGGTAGGAGCCGTAGCGGTGCACGGTTATGCCGGCTTCATTGGACTGGTGATTGCTGGTTTCGTGCTTTGGGGACACCCGTCCTCGCCGTACGAAGGTTTTGCTGCAATCAACCCGTGGGGTCAATTTTTGGGAGCAATCATAATGTTCTGGGTACTTGGCTTCATTCCGGCTTGGGTCATTGCCAAGATTCTTGCGTCACTGGATCTCCTGCGCATTCCGCGCCAGGTAGAGTTGCTGGGCTTGGACTTCCACAATAATAGGGAAGCCGAGGCCGCACGCAGAACGGTGGCCGAGGCAATGCGTTCCGATTCTGTGAGTACTTAGTAGCCTTCGGATGTGAGATAAAGGAGATTCATCATGGCAACTACACCTATCGATACCTGGGCCGTTGATCTGGCTGATGTGACCGTTATCTATCCGTGGGTCGGCAGCGAAGGCCTTATGGTCTTGATTGCGGTCGTCCTCTGGCTTGCCTGGCATGTGTGGCAAATCAAGCACGAGAACGCCACCTACGATCGGGAAATACAAAGATACGGAGACGACGAAAATATTAGAAAAGCGATAAATGAAAACGACTGATTAAAAANTTTAGTNNCAACTAGANGGGCACCGGAGCAATCCGGTGCCCTTTCCGTTACCTAGACCAACTTTATCGTCGTCCAATAAACTTCAGTCCTGATGATGGAGAGTATGCAGGATTCGCATTTTATCGAAATGACCATAGGTGTATCGAAAACGCGCCGTTTCCATGGTCGAATTCTCATGGGATTTTTTGCGGTTATTGGCGTGTTCAGCTTCTTATTTGGAGACACTTACGTATCAGATAACGAGGTTATTGCCACCGTTTGCGCTATTGGTGCAGGTGTCGTCTATTTTGTTTCATACGGTTCATGGAGTAAAGGCGTAGTGATGACCATCAGTAGGGAGGGGGTTTGGTACCGAGACTGGAAACTCCCGGTGATTCCGTGGCACCACGTGGGTCGCTCGTACTCAACTGGTATCCGCCTTCGTCCACTACTCCGGATTGATCTCGTGGACGCNGAGACTTTGTTTTCTGAGTTGACTGACACATCTGTCGAGAAGTTTCGTAACAACGAACTAGTCAAATCCGACTATCTTCTGGTTCCGAACGGTATGTTGGAGATCCCGATTTCACAAGTTTCCAAGGCTATCAACTCTGCGACACAACATCGTTTCGANCGTTGAGTGGTGGCCAGCAGATCAAAAGGAACCCGGTTTTCCCAACGGTAATTAGCAGACAGATCGTGAGAGATGGATTTACACCATCGACCTTCGGGTTATGAGTGTGAAATGCAGTTCAAGCCTAGCTAGCGGCGAATGGTCCAGTTGTAAAAACCGGAGAGTACCAGTATCAGGAGTATGATCGCGGCTGCGTCCATCAGATATGGTCCCCAGGCACCAAGAATGCGGCCGCTATGCAGATCGAGAACCACTCTTTCCAGTGGCAACCCCCGACCGCGATAGCCATCCAATATGGTTTGTCGAATGGGTTTTGGCAGTGAGCTAGATGAAATCCAATTCGGTATTGTTTCCGCTTGTTGCCATGCAACAAAGTTTGAATCGGTAGAAAAGATACCTAAAGGAGTATCAATATAGGTATGGTCATCCCGTGCACCCAACCGCAGTATTTTTCCAGGGAGCGTGTTCATTTTTTCTATCAGACTTCCGTCGTGCCCAAAAAGATAAAATGTGTCCTCCGTTGCTACGACCACCACTTCCTGTGTTGTATGTGCTCCAACGATTGGCCTCGTTGACTCGTGTATGAATGTTTGATCCAGGAAGATGTGTCCATCTAGGTCAGTTATCCAACGTGAACCGGCCCGATAGCTGACCGGTCGATTCTTTGGGGCAATACCATACCAATCCAACAGCCATTCGGCAGCTACGTATTTCTCGTCAAGGGATAGTCGTTCTGTGTGGTTCAGCGCAATCCCTGTGATCAAAAGGATCAAAACGAACAGAGAGGCAATGATGCCCAATCTTCCATGCCAACGCAGAACAGAATAGGCAAACTGAATTCTGCGTCGATTAAATATTTTGCGCCTGGGACTATCGGGGCTTCGTTTGCTCATGAAGGTATAACGCAAGCTGCGCCAATCGAGTCAGTGCGCTCACCGATAGCGTTGCACCTGAAATTCCGTCTATCGACTCGCTAAGCTCATAGTTTTTGATGAGGTGTGCTCCTACAAACTGGTCGGTGAAAAAGGAGTGCCGGACTTCCCAACCACGGCTTTCACGGTAAATTAGAACAGCAATGCGTTCAATACGTCCATCATTTATGATGATACCAGTCGTTATTGGTTTAACCTTACCAATTTCTTCCAAGATCCAAGCAGTTCGGCGATCCTGGGCCCAATAACGGACTCGTCTCGGTCCTTTACTATGCGTCATAATTTTACTGGTTACTGATTTAAGATCCTTCGTAATCCACAAAATTTTTGCTTCCGGTTTTGCCGTGCTAAATACTTCTGTTAGGAATTGTTCTGGCTCCAGATATATCTCATCAGCTTTCCCGGAAATGTTCGGGATACACAAAATAGAAAGGATCGTAAGAACATAAGAATAAAGTTTGTAAGTGGTCATTGTTCGGATGGCCAGAGATGAAGAAGGCACCGTAACGCACCTTCTATCATCGATATCGAAGGTCTGAGGTTCAATATCTAGAACTGCCAGCCCAAGCCGACATTTAGACGGTCGGATCCGGTCCCCTCCTGAAGGCTCACTTGGTCGAAGTCCATCTTGAGCACTACGGCCGGATGGATCCAATAATTGGCCCCAACAGTAAATGATTGTTCTTCACTGTCAGTGTTGTCGCCCGCTGTACTATCGAATTTGCTGTGACGTACAAATATGCCAAATGTGCCTTTACCATTGGCACCTGGCACGGAAAAGCGATAGGACGGTTCGATTAAGTAACCCCACTGTTCTTCCTTGCCGAAACTGGCAGGCCCGGTCCCCGCTGTCCCGCTATCTAAATCCCATAGAGCATACATTGCTCTCAGGCCCCAGCCATTGATCAGGACATCCGCATTGACATTGTAGAGCCACGCAGCGATGTCAAGTTGAGACCCAGCCACATCTTGGTCGTTGGTGCCTTGGGTGACATCGTTTTGGTACTGCAGGGCGGCCGACAAGTTGACGCCAGGCATGCCATTCCAACGGATACGACCTGTCACTGCAGGATCTGTTGCCACTGCCTCGGCAGCTTTTTGACGGCCGCTCCGTATAGCGTACGCGTTACTGCCGGTGACAGGTGTTTGCAGTCCAGAATGAACGAAGAAGTCATAGCCGAGTCCCTCCCCGACTTCGCCGCGAGATCCGACACCAGCTTCCCACCAGGTGGTTGGAATAATCTGTGAATGTATCCGATCTCGTTCGACCCCGAAGAAGGCGGGTGGTTCGTGGGTTTCATTTAACAGGCCGACGGGTACCAAATGGAGACCTGCGAACAGGTTCCTGCTTGGAGCCACATCCCATTCGATGAAGGCCTGCTCGAGCTCCACCTCGCCGGGTTGCCCCTCACCAGCAAGTGCGTGTTCAAGCTCGAACTCTGACTGAAGCCGGAGCTTGTCATTAAATTCGTATTCCGTGAATAAGACAAACCGATGGACATCGATTTCCTGGGTATCACCGGCATTGTAATGCAACTCACCGTAGCCACCCCAGTGTAAGCGGCTATCCCCGCCATCCGATGAAACGGCATCAAGCATTTCACCGGCGGCCTCCACCTTTTGGTTGGTTTCACCCACTTGTGCCTGCAAGGCCGTAATGGTTGCTTGTTGTTCTTGAATGATCTCCCACATCTCGTCAGCACTTGGGGTTTGGGCGTGTGCAGAGCCAATGCTGCTCAATATGCCTGTTACACTTAACAGGAACCCATGTTTTAACTTACCCATATGTGGCTCCATACTTTTTTCCAAATACGCGGGCTTCACTTGCGTATGAGTTGCATTCCTAATGNAAACGAGAGGCGATCGCAATGAGGATGCGTTGCAATATCATAATATGTGATAAATTTATTACAGTGAGTGAGGGTGCTGCTAGGAACTAATGCCGGGTATAGATCTTCTTCTACCCAATGAAAGGAAAGCTATGTCGGGAGAATGAAGCGCTGACAGATGGTTTGGATCTCTGGTTAACGCTACGTAGCTTCGACATCGGGGCTCTGGTCGAGGAGGCACTTAGCAGCTATTAGAAACTCTATGTTTCCTTTTGGCCCGGTAATCGGGCTTGGTTCAACCCCCATTACCCGCCAGCCTTTCTGCTGGCTCAACCAATCACTAATTTTTTGACATACTTCAACATGTATTTGGGGATCCCGGATTACACCACCCTTTCTGACCTGATGCCGTTCTGCTTCAAACTGTGGTTTGACTAGTGCAATCAACTTTGTTCCAGGTTTAGTAAGTTTCAACGAAGCGGGCAGAACTTTGGTTAAACTGATAAAACTCGCGTCACATGTAATTATTGTCACTAACTCTGGAACATGGGTGGAAGCTAGGTACCGAGCATTGGTTCGTTCATGCACAATCACACGGGGATCATTTCGGAGGCGCCAATCTAGTTGGCCATGGCCACTATCCACTGCATACACTCGCGTTGCTCCGCGGGATAGCAAGACATCTGTAAAACCTCCTGTTGAGGCTCCGATATCCAGGCAGATAGCGCCCTCAACCGTAATCCCAAAATAATCTAGACCGTGTGCCAACTTAATGCCCCCGCGGGATACCCACGGGTTTGTTTGACCCCGAATTGAAAGACTTAAGTTGGATTCTACTTTGTGGCCAGGCTTGTTTAGTCGAGTATCATCGTTAAAAACGATGCCTGACATAATCATAGCGTTCGCTTTTGTGCGATTGGGAGCTAGGCCTCGAGTGACCAACAACTCGTCAAGGCGATATTTATTGCGTGCCATTTGTACCCAGGAACTAGGTCTATTCGCATCTCAGGTATGGTTTTTAGATGGTCTTTAATAATAAAGCTAATGGCTCCGAGAGAGAACGAATTTCGCTAATTGCCGTAGTTCTTTTGCGCGGTCGTCAAAATGGTAGAGGTGTTCAATTGATTGGTCCACAAGAGCCTTAGCTTTGGAGCGAGCCCCATCAGCTCCTAACAACGAGACAAACGTAGCCTTCCCTGCAGCCATATCTTTTTGTACGCCTTTACCAATTTTTTCCACACTACCCTCAATGTCTAATAGATCGTCTGTAATTTGGAAGGCTAGCCCAAGTGCGCGGGCGTATTCTATTAGAGCACTTATTTCTTCGGCAGTTGCTGACCCTAATAATGCCCCGGCCTCGGCAGAAAATTCGAATAAAGACCCAGTTTTGAGTCGCTGTAGTCTTGCCGTCTCGGAATCATCCAATGAATGGTCTTCTGCGGAGAGATCGAGTATCTGGCCGCCAATCATCCCCACCATCCCTGCCGCTCTCGCCAGGTTTTCACTCAGTTTGGACCGAATTTCTGGGTCGATGTGTCTGTCCGGTCTATTCAACGCTTCGAATGCAAGCGTCAGAAGGGCGCTTCCGGCAAGTATGGCTGTGGCTTCTCCAAATANTCGATGGTTGGTGGGCCTGCCTCGCCTCAGGTCGTCATCATCCATTGCCGGTAAATCATCATGCACTAAAGAATAGCAGTGAACTAATTCCACCGCAGCGCCTACCCGTAATGACTGAGCTTGCGGTACATCAAAAAGATCTGCACTTTTCACTAAAAGAAAAGGCCGCAAACATTTTCCGCCGCCAAGTGCNGAATGCCGCATGGAGTCAGAAAGATTCGAAAGAGCTCCTTGCTGGCACGGTATCAAGTTCGTGATTTCATCGCCAACAGCCTTAGCGACTGCTGCGATAGCTTCCTTAAGCACCTTCAAGATGCTGGGTCATTCTCTGTGGTTAACGTTTCTTCTCCGACAGATCCGTCTGCATCCAGCTTAATTTTACTAACTTTCTCTTGAGCTTCTCGCAGTTTCGAATCGCAATATTTTTTTAATGCGGCCCCTCTCTCATAGGCTTCAATTGCCCCGTCGAGGTCAATCTCTCCACCTTCAATGTTTCGNACAATTTCCTCAAGTTCGCTGAGAGCCTGNTCAAAACTCAACTTAGAAAGATCAGAATTAGNGTCCTTTCGAGCCATGAATTACCTTTTATCCGCTATATTNTTTTACACTCGCNAGTTTACGGAGGTGNCCTCNNTCANACAAGGTAGNGNNANNGCTAATNNCTTCTATAGTTCACCTGCAAAATGACACTACACTTCCAANTTCCANTTTGGCNTCCGCTTTTCGGCGAATGCCTTTGGTCCTTCAACAAAGTCGGTGCTNTCGAATAGTGCATCCACGGCAGGGTAAGAGCCATCAATTGCCTCTTCAAGAGATTGCTNGTTTAAACCGNNATATACGGCCTGTTTNGATGCGCGAAGTGACATTGGTGAGCATTCCAGAATCATTTCTGCCCATTTTTTTGCCGTACCCATCAATTNCGACGGGCTGGTCACTTCATTCACGAANCCCAGTTCTTTACCCTCCTTTGCTGTAACGCGACGCCCAGTAAGAATCATGCCTAGNGCTTGTTTNTGAGGNATNATGCGCGGNANCCGATGTAGNCCGCCTGCNAGTGCAGCGAGNCCNACCCGAGGNTCTGGCAAAGCAAAGATTGCATTTTCNGATGCNATGATAAGNTCNCANGCNANAGCNATCTCNAAACCNCCACCCATCGCAAAGCCATTTACCGCAGCTATTANTGGTTTATCTAGGCCGAAACGATGGGTTANACCNGCAAANCCGCTTGCCGGTCTANCGCGAGGNCCNCCGGCAGCCTGGTATTTCAGATCGTTCCCCGCACTAAACGCTTTATCCCCTGCACCTGTGATAATTGCGACCCATTGAGCAGGGTCATTTGCGAAATCGTTAAACACTGTGTCGAATTCAAAATGCGCAGGCGGATGTAGCGCGTTATACACTTCGGGACGGTTTATGGTCACGATCGTTAGTTTATCTTCTTGTTGGACAGTTAAGAATTCAAAATTCGGCATTTCGATTACTCAGCTTTTCTCTTGTCCGAAACCCGAATTGAATNCGAGTGAGTCTCCGATTAAACGCTTTTGCGATAATTTTTCTCATTCTGCTTTTCATTGANGTTTTGTCCATCCCCCAAGCACGAATTCAAAATGAGGTCTAGTTGCTTTAGTCAAAGAATAGCATAGATCGAATTTCAATGCTCTCGCGCGGGGCCGCATCAACAGGTTGAACGGGGTCTCTAAATGAACCATGGGCGGTCCACCGAGCAGTTCCATCTAGAAGAGAATCGTAGCATTTTAAAAGTATGACTTCATCGCACATTAGGTACGGGAAATAATACCAGCGTTGAGTAGGGTTGAAAGCTAGGTTGTATATCCGGCCAATCCGGTGGTTTGGATAGTGACGCTCTGCGATAATAAGATCTTCATNCTTGATTGTACTGTATTCACAAATAGCGAGTGGTGCAGTCTCCACGGGTTCCCGTAATGCACGCCATACATTAATTGATGAGAACCTCTTTTNTAGGCGNCTGTTNGCTTCTGCGACCGGTAGCAGGTCACGCACCCTTTGTTCAGCCGATAACACAGTAAAATCGTTATGGACGATTGCTGCTGGGGGCCTAGCCTTCTTGCCAACCAGTGCATCAGGGTCATCTATGCGTCTCGTATGATCGAAAATCAGAACTTTGCTGGCGCCTGTGGCCTTTTCCAACAGTTGCTCCGTCTCGGGATAATATACCCGTTCTATTTCTTCATCGTCATAAAAGTCACAAACTTCGGACTTATGTCGCATCAGTCCGAATCCTTCCTGATCGAGTCCGAACCGATCAGCAAGTAGTCTACCATTCTCGATGAATACTTCGCGTCGGACGAAGTCCCCGCTTCGTTCGTCNAGTCCTTTTCCNATAGANTTGACCAGAGCAATCGGAGCAGCTCCATTGTCTCGGCAAAACTCAAGTTCGGCTTTTACGCCCTCCGAGATTTTTTGGGCTACCAAGGTTGGCATCATTATCTTCCCTTCTCCACTTTCCGACGTTAACTATTTTTCTACCTGTCTAAAAGTGAATTTGCTGATTTTCCACTATAAACCTTTGGTCCGGGAAATCCCAATAGACATGCTCTGTGTTTCATGTAGCTACNTAATGAGCCCCAAACGCTATAGGTAGTGTTTTAGCTATCACATAAGTAGCGAAGACGCCAAATCCTAACGTTATTGACGAAAACATGTGAGTTTATTGTAATCGCTTGCCTGCCTGCCGCGAAGGAGTTAGAGGTGTGTACGGAACAAGCATAAAACAATCGGGCAGTTTAATGATTGAGATGGGAAAATCGATGCCTAAAGAGCTTCATCACTGGATAAATGGTCAAAAGGTTGCAGGTGGAAAAGGTCGTGTTGGAGAAGTGTTTAATCCTGCGACCGGGGAAATATCGTCTCTCGTTCCGTTTGCAAATGAAGAGGAGGTGCAGAAAGTAGTTGAGGTGGCGAGAGATGCCTTACCCTCATGGTCAGCTACACCACCAATACAACGCGCACGCGTCATGTTCCGGTTTAAGGCTTTGATAGAAGAAAATATGGACGAAATTGCAAGTTTGGTTTCTTCAGAGCATGGTAAAACACTTGACGATGCACGTGGGTCAACAACTCGTGGTCTTGAAGTGGTAGAATTTGCTTGTGGTATTCCGCACCTCCTCAANGGGGATTTTACGGGACAAGTGGGCACTAACGTGGACTCGTATTCTCTGCGACAACCTGTCGGGGTGTGCGCTGGCATNACGCCTTTTAATTTTCCTGCAATGATCCCACTGTGGATGTTTCCGCTCTCAGTGGCATGCGGCAATACCTTTATTTTAAAACCTTCTGAAAAAGATCCATCCTGCCCCTTGCGTCTAGCTNAGTTGTTTCAGGAGGCTGGTGGTCCCGATGGGGTTCTGAATGTCATTAATGGTGATAAGATNACGGTNGATGCTTTNCTTCACGATCCAGGCGTTGACGCNGTNAGTTTTGTGGGATCCACACCTATTGCTGAATATGTATATTCTACTGCGGCAGCTACCGGTAAGCGCGTGCAGGCGCTCGGAGGTGCTAAGAATCACATGGTAGTGATGCCTGACGCCGANTTTGATCAGGCTACCGATGCATTAATGGGGGCAGCATATGGTTCGGCTGGTGAACGCTGTATGGCTGTGTCTGTGGCGGTAGCCGTTGGCGAGTCAGCTCAACCACTGGTTGATAAATTGGCGCCTCGAGTTAGTGGACTAAAGATCGGACCCTATACGGATCCCGAGGCAGAAATGGGCCCAGTCGTNAGNAAGCAAGCGCTTGAGAGAATAAGGAATCTGGTTGGTACGGGAGTCACGCAGGGTGCCAAATTGGTCGTTGATGGCCGTCAAGCAAAACTACAGGGATACGAAGATGGCTTCTTTCTCGGTGGATGTTTGTTTGACGAAGTAGAGACCGATATGGATATATATAAGGAAGAAATTTTTGGTCCAGTGNTGGCGGTGATGCGCGTTCCAGATTATGAGAGNGCCCTTAAGCTGGTCTGTGACAACCCCTANGGCAATGGNACCGCAATCTTCACACGTGACGGTGATGCAGCAAGAGACTTCACAGTGCGCTCCAATATCGGCATGGTTGGTGTAAACGTTCCCATTCCAGTGCCTGTCGCTTATCATAGTTTCGGCGGGTGGAAACGTTCAATGTTCGGAACTTCCAACACTCATGGCATGGACGGGGTTCGGTTCTATACTAGAATTAAAACAGTAACAGCTAGGTGGCCCTCGGGAATTCGCCAGGGGGCAGATTTTTCGATTCCAACTTTAAAGTAGCNTTTGATGGCACTATCACGANCAGTTCTTTCATTCTGATTGATGGATGAAGGGCCTTTCCAGATATACCTGCGCCTACGTCGGGATGGCACACTACGGCCTGATAAGGCTCAGGAGCGCGCCGTAGNGCGGCTACAGGCACTGTATGAAGATTTGAAATGTGAAAAAAATCTTTCAAGGCCTCAGAATCCTATTCTATCGCGATTAGGCCTTCGCCAAAAATGGCCGGTGCCTCGTGGTATTTATCTGTTTGGTGGTGTAGGCCGGGGTAAAACCATGTTGATGGATTTATTTTATCGGGTTGTTTCTGTTGGGCCAAAGCGGCGAGTTCACTTTCACGCATTTATGCACGAGGTGCATCGCTGGATTCATCTATGGCGTAAAAAGGGTGGGGCTGGAAAGGGAAATGCGGATCCTATTCCTCCTTTGGCTCGGGATCTCGTCTCTAACATCTCCCTATTGTGTTTTGACGAATTTGAAATTCGTGATGTTACAGATGCCATGATTATGCGTCGCTTATTCTCCGCTCTNTGGAAGGAAAATATTGTTGTGGTAATGACTTCTAATTGGGCCCCTGAAGATCTTTATCTCAATGGGTTGCAAAGAGAGTCATTTTTGCCATTCATAGCCTTTCTAAAACAGCAGGCAGGTGTTGTAGACCTGGGTTCCGGGTTGGACTATAGATCGCTCAGCATGCCCCGAAAACAGGTGTATTATACGGTTTCCGGGAGTGTGGACCCGTTTGATACGGAGCTGATTTTCCGCGATTTGGTTGGTGGGGCCGCCACAACAGAGGAAACACTTTTGGTGGATGGCAGGAAGTTTTCGGTGCCTCGCGCTAATCAGGGCATCGCGTGGTTTACTTTTAAAGAGTTATGTGCAAAGCCTTTCGGCGCAGCAGATTATATAGCTGTGGCTAGACGATATCATACGCTTTTGGTATCGGACATTCCAACCATGACCCCTGAGCATCGAAATGAGGCAAGGCGATTTGCGACACTTATAGATATTTTATACGAAAATAATGTAAAGTTGGTGTGCAACGCCGCCGCATTACCGGAGTTGCTCTATCCATCAGGTCACGGTGCTACCGAATTTAAGCGCACAGCCTCTCGATTGAATGAAATGCAAACGGCCAGGTATTTGTCTCGTATTCACCACAACTGAGTGAATGTTATTGTAGCCCTTGCCCGTGGCCGACAATTTGTCTACCTAGAAATGATGGCTCATCACTGATCCTCGGGAGGACATCCAATGGTTCGCAACAAGATTGCACTTGTAGGTGCTGGTAATATTGGTGGCACGCTTGCTCATCTTGCTGGGTTGAAGGAATTGGGGGACGTGGTCCTGTTTGACATCGTAAAAGGCGTGCCCCATGGAAAGGCGTTGGATATTGCGCAGTCGTCTCCCATCGAAGGGTTTGATGCCAGGTTGTTGGGAGCAAACAGCTACCGTGCGATTCGCGGAGCAGACGTGGTCATAGTCACTGCCGGTATTCCTCGTAAACCGGGGATGACCCGCGATGATTTGATCGGGATAAACTCTGGCGTTATGGAAGCGGTAGGAGCGGGTATAAAGGCGAACTGCCCAAATGCATTTGTCATTTGTATCACAAATCCTCTGGACGCCATGGTATGGGCTCTTCGAGAGTCAAGCGGCTTGCCACATAATAAGGTTGTCGGAATGGCTGGTATTCTTGACGCTGCCCGGTTTCGTTACTTTCTTGCAGAGGCAATGTCCGTCTCAGTAAAGGATGTTACGGCTTTTGTCTTAGGAGGTCATGGGGACACCATGTTGCCTCTTGCACGTTATTCCACAGTGTCCGGTATTCCTCTTCCAGATTTAATTAAAATGGGGTGGATATCGAAGTCAAAGGTAGAAGAAATTGTTCAGCGTACTCGTAACGGAGGTGCGGAACTTGTAGGCCTTCTACAGGCAGGGTCAGCGTTTTATGCCCCGGCGGCTGCGGCTATTGAAATGGCGGAATCGTACCTTAAAGATAAGAAACGTGTGCTCCCTTGTGCGGCATACCTACATGGACAGTATGGTGTCCGAGGTCTTTACGTTGGTGTGCCCGTTGTAATAGGGGCAAAAGGGGTTGAACGGATTTTGGAGATTTCACTGAACAAAAGAGAGAATGCCCAATTCCAAAAATCGGTTGCATCAGTACGGAATTTGATCGCGGTGGTAAAAAAAATTCGAAAGAAACATGCCAAAAATTAGTGATCTCATGAGTTTAGAGTTTTAGGTGGGATGTCAGATGAATATTCATGAGTATCAGTCAAAGGCTATTCTGAAGAAATATGGTGTGGCGGTGCCGAGGGGTGGCTTGGCGGATAGTGCCAGCGCTGCGGCTGAGATAGCTCGGGAACTCGGTGGTAGTAGTTGGGTCGTTAAGGCCCAAGTGCATGCGGGTGGTCGTGGCAAAGGTGGTGGCGTCAGAATTTGCAGGGGTATCCCAGAGGTTGTTGCGGTCGCGAAGAAAATGATAGGGATGAATTTGATCACTCATCAGACTGGTGACCAAGGGAAAAAAGTCAGGAAAATATATGTAGAGCAAGCCTGCACAATTGCACGCGAGTTNTATTTAAGCATTTTGCTTGATCGTCCAAAAAGTCGCTTAGTCCTCATGGGGTCGTCAGAGGGCGGGATTAANATTGAAGAAGNTGCAGAGTTCTCTCCTNATCAAATTCACAGTNTTTCNATAGANCCGGCCANTGGAATGCGACCGTATCATGGGCATAGGCTCGCATTTAAACTCGGTTTGCAGGGCAAACATGCACGTGATGCTGTTAAACTTTTCAGTTGTGNTTACAATGCATTTGTTGNGACCGACGCGAGCTTGATAGAGATCAATCCATTGGTATTGACGGATGATGAAGAGTTATTGGCTCTCGATGCAAAGATAAATTTTGATGACAACGCTCTTTTNCGTCATCCGGAGCTCNCTGANTTGCGAGANGAGAACGAAGAGGACCCTCGTGAAATTGCAGCTCAGCTCCACGGNCTGAGTTATATCAAGCTCGAAGGNAATATTGGCTGTATGGTNAATGGTGCAGGCTTGGCTATGGCGACGATGGACATTATTAAGTTGTATGGGGGCGAGGCGGCCAATTTTCTTGATGTTGGTGGTGGTGCTACCGAGGAAAGGGTAACGGAAGCGTTCAAAATTATCCTTTCCGATTCCGATGTGGATGGTGTCCTCGTAAACATATTCGGTGGAATAATGCGGTGCGATGTTATTGCTGAAGGTATCGTGTCGGCGGCACGTGAAGTAAGTCTAGAAGTTCCTCTGGTGGTGAGATTGGAGGGGACAAATGTAGATTTAGGAAAAAAAATACTTGCTGAATCAGGACTGTCCCTTGTGACAGCAGATCATTTGGCAGACGCTGCAGAAAAAATTGTAAAAGCAGTGGAGAGGTAAGCACAATGGCNGTGCTTGTTCATGCGGAAACGAAAGTAATTTGCCAAGGACTCACCGGNCGTCAGGGCTCATTCCATTGTGNCCAGGCTATTGCATATGGCACAAAAATGGTTGGTGGTGTTACCCCTGGTAAAGGAGGGGGAAAGCATCTTGGATTACCTATATTCAATACGGTCCATGAAGCTATTTCTACAACTGGGGCTACCGCAACCGTAATATATGTTCCTCCNGCCAACGCTGGNGATGCGATTTTGGAGGCAATTGATGCAGAAATAGAATTGGCGGTATGTATCACGGAGGGCATTCCCGTCTCCGATATGATTAAGGTAAAACGGGTGTTGCGGGATGCGAAGACNCGATTAATAGGTCCGAACTGTCCCGGGGCCATAACACCTAACCAATGCAAAATCGGCATTATGCCGGGGCATATACATGNCCCAGGGAAAATTGGCATCATTTCACGGTCNGGAACTTTGACCTANGAGGCGGTGGCTCAGACGACCGAGGTCGGCTTAGGACAGAGCACTTGCATTGGGATTGGGGGAGACCCTGTTAATGGCACTAGTTTTGTNGACTGTATGGAACTGTTCATGCGCGATCCTGATACAGAAGGTATAATTATGATTGGTGAGATTGGTGGCAGTGCGGAAGAAGAGGCTGCTGACTATTTACGGGGTNCGGGAAATGAAAAGCCAGTGGTCGGCTTTGTTGCCGGAGTTAGTGCGCCTCCCGGTCGTCGCATGGGGCATGCTGGCGCGATTGTCTCTGGTGGTACCGGGGGGGCGCAGGAAAAGATTGAAGCGCTTAAAAGAGCCAATGTCACNGTTGCANAATCTCCTGCTGAACTTGGATCAACGATGGNAAATGCGCTAAAAAAATAGATGGNCAATAAAGTTCCGCGGAATACAAATGCGAGCGTTAGGNTTTGGCGCGAGGGTGTGCNGTTTGATACACTATTTGCATTCTGGTTTTGTCAACTTCAGTGTAACGTTGAGTGGATGCTAAGCTAGAATGGCCTAACAATTCCTGTATGGACCGCAAGTCTCCTCCGTTTGACAAAAGGTGAGTTGCAAAACTATGTCGGAGGGCATGGGGTGTCGCTGTATCGGGTAAAGCTAACTGGGAACGCAGTTGTCGCATGACTCGTTGTGCCACTCCGGCATTTAGTGCCCCCCCTCGGGCACCTATAAATATAGGGTCACTAGGCCCAATAGGATAAGGACAAGATGACCGGTAAATTTGCACGGCTTGTAAAACACGCGGT
This sequence comes from Rhodospirillaceae bacterium, assembly GCA_002712985.1. Classification (GTDB taxonomy): domain Bacteria; phylum Pseudomonadota; class Alphaproteobacteria; order UBA7887; family UBA7887. The sequence continues at coordinate 442 of PAVD01000028.1, read as the reverse complement.
AACAAAGGGACTACTCGTTGTTTTCCGCCTTTACCAGATACGTTTAGGGATTCCGGGCGGTTTGTAAAATCTTTGCCTTTCAATGCAAGAGCCTCTCCAATTCGGCAACCTGTTCCATAAAGTAGCAAAAACAAACTTTGGTCACGGAGACGGATCCATGTCGCCCTTCTTTCACCTTCGCTGGACGTACTCGTGACCATGGCCGTGATGGAATCCGAATTTATCGGGTGCGGTACTAACCTATTTCCACGCGGAGTTCGTAGTACGGATAGGGAAGGATTCTGACCCATCCCTATATTGTCCAAAAATTTAAACAGTGAACGTACTGCAGATACCGCGCGCGCGCGTGAACGACTAGAAAGACCTCTGTTGCTTAACCAGGTTAACCATGCTCTGAATTCACGTATGCTTAGCGACAATAGTTGTTTACTACCCAGGTCAC
>PAVD01000027.1 GCA_002712985.1 Rhodospirillaceae bacterium | reverse complement strand
AGAAGAATGGGGCTCTCTTGAAGGAATATTTCTCCTGAGGAGTTTATAGTTACAGTCAATGGTTCATCATCTCCCTGAATTACGTTCGCTTCTGCACTCGGCAGATCCACCTTCACGCCCACTGTAAGCAACGGAGCTGTGACCATAAAAACCACCAACAATACCAACATTACATCTACAAANGGCGTNACNTTTATTTCAGCCATCGGCNGATANCGACGNNTNNCTCGAGTTNAACTTTNANNTCTGGCACCGCCAGCCATTACTTAACCTCCTCGCTTAACTGGCGCGAAAGTAAGGCCGTNAATTCACCNNCAAAACTCTCCAGACGACCTGCGTAGCGATCGAGATCATTAGACAATTTGTTGTAGGCAACCACCGCCGGAATGGCTGCAACCAAACCAAGTGCCGTGGCAAGTAACGCCTCCGCGATCCCAGGCGCTACGACGGCAAGTGAAGTGTTCTTCGTTATGGCTATTGCCTGAAAACTATTCATTATGCCCCAGACAGTTCCAAACAAGCCAACGAAAGGCGCGGTTGATCCGACTGTAGCCAAAAACCCCATGTGACGCTCAAGTGATTCCATTTCCCGCGCTAGGGTGACATTCATAACCCGATCTATGCGACCTTGTAGATTGAAATGCGCGGANCCATCTCGACTGTTGAANCCTCTTTTTGCCGTATGCGTCCACTCCCGCATAGCAACAACAAACAGAGCTGTCAGGGGATGTTCAGGAGTGTTACCCACTCGTTCATACAGCTCTTCAAGAGAACCACCCGACCAAAACGCCTCTTCAAATTCTTCTGCTTGACGAGACAATCGACGAAAATACCTCACCTTGTCGAAGATAATTGCCCAACACCAAATTGATGATAATACTAATGCAATCATGACAACCTGGACCACCAGGTCCGCTTGCATAACCAGCCCCCAAATTGACAAATCTCCAGAGGCCGGAATACTTCCCAAATTTGTAGATTCAACAGCCGCCATATCAACACGTCCCTTGTCTTACTTGGACATAAGACTGGAGTCCGGATGCCACTTCTTCAGGCAGTCGTTTTGGCCGCCCACATCGACCAACGCAAGCAATTCTTAGTTTCAGACTGACAACCGCATCTCGCGCTCTGCGTACCGTCTGCAGTGCTGTAAGGCTTGCACCTTTGACACACTGTATTTTTGTATGCACTTCAAGCTCATCATCAAGTCGCGCCGGCTTTAAATAATCTATAGCGCAGCTCCGAACAACAAAACGCACACCCGTTTTCGTGTATAAAACATTTTGATCAATTTTTACTGAGCGCAGCATTTCTGTTCGAGCTCGTTCCGCAAATTTAAAATAGTTAGCATAATAAACAATTCCAGCGGCATCAGTATCTTCATAATAGACTCGCAACCGAAATATGTGCGCCTTTTCATCCAGCATTTATTAATCTCTATCTGATTCAGCCTTCATAAATTCCGTCATACTTATTTGAACATTCCCCTTGTCATCCGAATCCGGTGGCTTTACGTCACTCATGTCGTCCGGTCTTTCTGACACCATATGGTAAAACGCCTTGGTAGTTCCCATTCGACCTCTAGGAGTTCGCTTTATATACCCCCTTTGAATTAGGTAGGGCTCAACTACATCTTCTATCGTATCCCGCTCTTCAGACAAAGCGGCAGATAACGTTTCAACACCAACTGGACCGCCACCAAAAACCTTAAACATACAAAATAGATACTTGTGATCTAACTCATCAAGGCCCTGTGAATCCACTGCAAGATGTGTCAACGCGTCATCAGCAAGTTCTTTATCAATTTTGTCTTTGTTGCCAACTAGTGCGAAATCTCGAATCCGCCTAAGCAGGCGACCCGCGATTCTCGGGGTCCCACGGGAACGATTTGCAATCTCGCTCGCTCCCTCATCCGTCAACTTGATTTCCAGACGATCGGCAGAACGACATATTATTTCCTTCAGGTGATCCTTACCATAAAAGTCTAGCCTACTGGGAATGCCAAAACGATCATGGAGTGGAGTGGTCAACAAACCCGCCCTCGTCGTGGCACCGATCAATGTAAAGTGGGGCAGATTGAGGCGCACTGATCGTGCCGCGGGACCTTCGCCAATCATCAGATCAAGTTGGTAGTCCTCCATCGCCGGATAAAGAATTTCCTCAACCTGGGAGGGCAAACGGTGAATCTCATCAATAAACAGAACGTCCCGTGACTCCAAATTGGTAAGCAATGCAGCGAGATCACCTGGACGAGACACAACTGGACCTGAGGTCATTCGAAAACCGACACCTAGCTCTCTCGCAATAATTTGGGCAAGTGTTGTCTTACCCAATCCTGGAGGACCTGACAAAAGAACATGATCTAAAGCAGACGCGCGCTGACGCGCCGACTGGATGAACGTCTTCAAATTGGAACAAAGAGCCGATTGGCCCACAAATTCACTAAACATCTGTGGTCGCCGGTGTTCCTCATGTGTCTCCTCATGGCTCAGCTGAACACCGGTTACCGTTCGTTTGGTGGCTTCTTGAGCCATCACTAGTTGAGCTCCTTTAAACCAGCACGAATTAATGACTGTAGATCACTGTCATTGGAAAGCGCACGCGAGGCTGCATTTACCACTCGAAGAGCCTCCCCTCTACCATAACCAAGGTTCACCAACACGGAAACGGCATCAGTCGTTTTGCTTGTGGCACTCGCTCCCGCCGAAATTACGTTTTGGTTGGCCGATTCCATCCCTAAGGACTCNACCTTGTCTCGCAGCTCCGCAAGAATTCGGTCCGCTACCTTTGGTCCGATGCCATTTGCCCGTATCATAGGCACACGATCACCAGCCGCAATTGCTTGGATCAATTCTTCAGGACCCATTACAGACAACAAACCGAGCGCCACTCGAGCTCCAACGCCCTGGACCGTTTGAAGCAATGAGAACCAATCTCGGTCCGTCGAGTCCCAGAAGCCGTAAAGATGGAGATGGTCTTCGCGGACATGCGTATCTACGTATANCTCGGCTAACTCTCCTATTGGTGGCAAAGCCCGCAATGTGCGCGCCGAGCAATAGAGTAGGTACCCAACGCCATTTACATCGACTACGGCCCAGTCTTCNCCCACCGAATCCAGTTGCCCACGCAATTTTGCGATCACGACGATACCCCGCTCATTATACGTTGGGAACCGCCAAAAGAATGATGTGCGTGGCAAATCGCCACTGCTAGTGCATCTGACGCGTCCTCACTCTTAGGGTCTGCCGTTGGCAGCAAGTGGCAGACCATTAATTTGATCTGTTGTTTGCCCGCACTGCCCGTTCCTACCACAGCTCGTTTGACAGTTCTATTATGATATTCCGCCACGTCTAAACCAGCCAATGCCGGCGCAAGAAGCACTACGCCACGCGCCTGGCCCAATTTCAAGGTAGAGGCGGGATTCGTGTTNACAAATGTCTCCTCCACGGCGGCTGAACCNGGTTGCCAAGTTTCAATAATATCTGATAAGCCCCTGTGCAAAAGGGCTAATCTATCCGCCATCAACTTTGAAGACGACGTAGCAATGACTCCACAGGCCACGAACTTTAATCGGACACCATCAAAATCTACGATGCCCCAGCCAGTTTTTCGAAGTCCTGGGTCAAGACCAATTAAGCGAATATTCGAATACACGGTATTTCAGACGCTCAATTTCTGTAAAACCTGGTCGCTAATTTCGAAATTTGCATGAACAGACTGGACATCGTCATAATCCTCAAGCACTTCTATCATCTTGATCAATGTACGTGCGGCTTCTTCATCCAGCGATAAAGTAGTTTGTGGCAACCATTCGAGCCGGGCAGACTCTGCCACACCGAATCTTAACTCCAAAGCTTCACGAACGTTATTAAATAAATCTGGACTGCACGTCACTACGTAGTGCGTGNCGGTAGTGTCGGCGTTATCTGCGCCCGCATCCAACGCTGCCTCAAACATTTCATCCTCACCAGCCCCAGACACTGGGTATTGAAGAAGCCCGACTCGGTCAAATAAGAAGTTAACACTACCCGTTTCTCCTAGTTTTCCACCGTGTTTTGTAAAAGCTGCCCGGACGTCCGAGGCAGTTCGATTTCGGTTATCTGTCAAAGCTTCCACGATCACCGCAACACCGTTAAGGCCGTACCCTTCATAACGAACTTCTATAAAATCTACCCCTTCGCCACTGTCACTCGCACGTTTTATTGCTCGTTCAATATTGTTATTAGGCATGTTTGCAGCTCGGGCGGCCGAGATACCTGTCCGAAGCCTTGCATTCATGTCAGGATCAGGGCCACCGGCTTTAACCGCAACAGTGAGTTCACGCGCATGTTTTGCAAACACCTTGGCACGTTTAGCGTCCTGGGCACCCTTGCGATACATGATATTCTTGAACTGGGAGTGNCCAGCCATAGCAGAATCCTAATGCCCCTTAAAGCTTAATTCAGTTCCCACCAGCATTGTTGAGACCATTAGGAACCGAGTTCCAATTGGCTGCAATACCCTTTGTGGCAAACTAATGTGGCGATAATTGGGCTATAACTTGTCACNTCACTTTGGCCAACGCGCCTTTAGATGAGGGCCCTGAACCAGCGTCATGACATTTTTTGATAATCCAGTCCTCACATCTAGGTCAAAGAGCACACCACAAGCGGTACCGATACCGTTGGGTGGAGACACTCGTCCNACTGGCATCCGGGTCTTAAAACGGCGCACCCATGTGTTTTTATCACCACCGATAACAGAGTCATAGTCACCGCACATGCCAGCGTCTGTTTGAAACCCTGTACCATTTTNGAGCACTCTCCCGTCTGCCGTNGGAACGTGAGTGTGACTTCCAACCACCGCCGATACCTTGCCATCNAGCATATGTGCGATTGCCTGTTTTTCACTAGTTGCCTCTCCATGAACATCCACCAGAATTGCATCAACATTTTTAGATAGCCTGTGACCTTCCAGAAACTGGTTGACGCCCTGAAAGGGATCATCCAAGGATTCCATAAATAATCGAAGCATCACATTTATTACTATCACTTTCTTGCCAGAATTCGTTGTAAACAACCGAGCACCCGTTCCTGGTGTTCCGATCGGGTAATTATGTGGCCGCAGTAATCGCGGCTCCTGATCAAAATATGGAATGATCTCACGTTGATCCCACACGTGATTACCGGTGGTGATCACATCAACACCAGAATCAAAGAACTCCTCACAAATCGAAGGTGTTATGCCAAATCCTCCGGCTGCGTTTTCCCCGTTGGCGACTACAAAATCGACCCCGATTTCCTCGCGTGCACGCCCTAGGGCCTCATACATTGCTCTTCGTCCCGGTTGTCCAACCACATCGCCAAAAAATAATAGCCGCACTAAGACCTCCTTAAAGTTCTGAAACCGGACAAAAAATATGTAATCTATATCCGGCGCGCGCGCTCGTCGGTTATGACCCAATCTAAAGAAACATCGTGGGGCTCTGTCGGCACTTCCGTAATGCGTTGGTCCTCAAAACCGACACCAACAGTAATCGGTCGTGACGATGCTAACTGCCAAAGAGTAGAATCATAGTAACCGCCGCCATGACCAAGCCGAAAACCGCGCTCATCAAAAGCAATCAACGGCACGATTAACAGTTGAGGTATGACTTCATGGGCTGTTTGCACTGGAATGCGGATGCCAAAGTCCGCTACCTCCGTAGGATCACTTGGGCGCCACTTTCGAAATGACAAAACGCGTGTGCCCTTTACCACAACTGGCAAACACAAATTGTAACCGAGCTCATGTAGCCGGCCAAGTAAAGGCAAAACATTCATCTCTCCCTCTATTGGCCAATAACCGGCTATGTTGTTGCCTTGAGCTGGTTCCACATTTGCCAGGAAGAGATCCGCCAGACGTTCTGGTTCCTGCTCACTAGATCTACGATGGCGGTCCATACGCCGAGTACGACATACTTTCCGAAGGCCCGATTTCATTTGTTTGTTCATTCGTTTCGCAAACGACACTGGCTCGAAGTTACAATTAACTCGAGCCAGACGTGGCAAAGTTAACAGCAAGGGGCGGGACCGCAAAGACCGTCGACCCTATGAACCACTGTGGCCTGCTGGTGCAGGTGGGCGCCGTGTGCCGGCGGCACACCGCCGGTAGGGACAGCTCCCTAGTGGACATCNTTGGCCCAGGGACATATCGGTGCTAACGAGTCTCGCAGTACCCACCGAGATTCAAGTCTAACGTGTCGGGCATTAATGTAAAATGGTTGAAAAGTTTGGGGCGTCACTTATTTTGCGGATTGCTGGTTCCACCGATTTGCTCTCGCTCAAGCTGACTGGCCACGCCTTTCACCGCTATAGCTGCTCTATCAAGCCGTGCAACTAGTTCCTCTGCGGCCGCACTCGCACCTTCGTCACCAGCGATCCGAGCACGTTGATTCGCCTCATACAGCTCATCNGCTATGTAAAGGCTTGTCATAGCAAGTAAATGTGCTTCACCAATTTGCCCCACAGTANCGGCAAATTCTTTTACCCGTTTGTCAATATAACGGGCAAGCCGCACTATATGCTCTTCCTCTCCCTCTTCGCAGGTAATGGGATATTGCCGACCGTTTATATTGACCGAAATTTCTGACATTTTACCCATCTAGTAGACTGCGAGCCTTGCTGGAAACTTCCTTTAACCGCGACGATATTGCCTCAGTTGCGGCATACAACTCCGCATATTTTTGTTCCGCCTCTGCAAGAGCCACCTCAAAACGTTCTCTCTCATCACGCAAGGCATTCATTTGTTCTACAGATCCAGACAACTCACGCTCCGCTTTATCGAGCAATCCGTCAACCGTTGTCTGCAGTTGATTTAATGCTTTTTGAAGACGTTCGCCGGCNGCATCAAGATTCTCGTTAGCCAAAAAAATTCACCTCAAGAGTATTGGAGTTGACACCAAAATTCTAGGTTTAGGATAAAACGACGGTTGATGGATCGTCAACTCACACAGTAGGATAGACATTCTGGAAGTGATGCTGATCGCTAGTTGACGACAGGCACGATGCAGGTAAGGTGCCATGACTTGCGAACTCATCACATGCGAGATTCGACCCATCACCAAAACAACTCTACGATGGAACTTTCCAATATCGCCTCACCAACCAAACTTAATAGTTCGACAATGAGCGTTTCACATAAGGAACTTGCAAACGCAATCCGCGCCCTCTCTATGGATGCGGTACAGCACGCCAACTCCGGACATCCGGGGATGCCTATGGGTATGGCCGACGTGGCAACGGTTCTATTTTCACAGTTTCTAAAATTTGATCCCAAAGAACCGGATTGGCCGGATCGTGACAGACTAGTTCTGTCGGCCGGCCATGGCTCCATGTTGTTGTATTCGATCCTGTACTTAACTGGCTATTCAGATATGGGCATCGAAGAATTATCTAATTTTCGGCAGCTCAAAAGTGCAGCTGCCGGCCACCCAGAATATGGGTTAGCTGCAGGCATCGAGACAACCACGGGTCCATTAGGCCAAGGAATTGCAAATGCAGTGGGCATGGCGATCGCTGAACGTCTGATGGCTACACGCTATGGAACTGAGATTGTCGATCACCATACGTACGTAATTGCTGGGGATGGTTGCCTGATGGAAGGCATCAGCCACGAATCCGCCTCTCTTGCGGGACATTTAAAGCTATCTCGTCTAATCGTTTTCTTCGACGACAATGGCATTTCGATTGATGGACCTACGGAGCTTGCCGTTTCTGATGATCAAGAAGCCCGTTTTTCCGCGTTAGGTTGGCATGTTCAGCAGATCGACGGGCACAACCCAGATGCTATAGCGAGCGCAATTGGTTCGGCCAAGGCAGATCCTCGGCCGTCATTTATCGCATGCAAGACCATTATCGGTTTCGGTGCCCCTAACAAGCAAGGTACATCCGCAACCCACGGAGCTCCTTTAGGTGAAGACGAAATCCAAGCCGCCAGGCATAAACTTGATTGGCATTATCCGCCATTTGAAATACCAGAACGCATCCTCACTCAATGGCGGCAGATAGGGCAGACAGGAAGCAAGCCTCACCGTGCCTGGGTTGACCGAGTTAAGGGATCCCGTCTACGGCCAATTTTTGAAAACGCAATCAGTGGAGAGCTGCCTCCAGATTTTGAGAGCAACTTGAGCGCATATAAAAAAGAACAGTTTTCAACTGCAATACCCATGGCAACCCGTAAAGCATCAGAGTCATTTTTGGAAATAGTCAACAAAACGGTTCCAAATATGATTGGGGGATCCGCTGACCTCACCGGCTCTAACAACACGAAATCGTCCACTATGGAACCAGTGACAGCAAAGGATTTTGGGGGCAATTATATCTATTATGGCGTCCGTGAGCATGCCATGGCAGCAACCATGAATGGACTTGCGCTTCACGGCGGACTTATACCCTACGGTGGCACCTTTTTGGTGTTCTCTGATTATGCCCGTCCCGCAATACGGCTATCAGCGCTTATGAATTTACGCGTAATTTACGTCATGACACATGACTCTATTGGACTTGGGGAAGACGGTCCGACACACCAACCAGTGGAACACCTATCGGCACTCCGCGCTATACCAAACTTAAAGGTATTTCGACCGGCCGACCCCATAGAAACTGCCGAGTGTTGGGCTTTAGCCCTTCGCACCGATTCTGGCCCCTCCATTCTAGCATTGACGCGTCAAAATCTGCCTTTGGTGCGCAATATTTCAATGGAAGGCAACATGTGTGCCGATGGCGCTTATGAGCTTCTACCGGCCGACGGTGATGCCTTGGTATCTGTTTTAGCCAGCGGCTCCGAGGTTGAAATAGCCCAAGAAATCCGCACGAACCTGCAAACAGTGAACGTTCCTACACGAGTGGTATCTATGCCATGCTGGGAGCTGTTTGAGGCACTTCCAACAGAAAAACGTGCCTCCATCCTCGGCAAAGGCACTCTAAAGGTAGGCGTAGAGGCGGCAGTCCGTAATGGCTGGGATCGATGGCTAGGAGAAACTGGAATGTTTTTTGGTATGACTGGCTTTGGAGCGTCTGGACCATATAAGCATGTGTATAATCACTTTGGTCTTACCAGCGAAAACATTACATCTATGATTTGCGATCGACTAGAACCATCAGCATCCAACAGGAAAGGTTAAAAACATGGCAGTTCGACTTGCAATAAATGGATTTGGTCGAATTGGGAGACTGATCATGCGCGCGGCGATTGAGAATAAACGTCGTGATGTAGAAATTGTAGCTATAAATGATCTTGGACCAGTAGAAACAAATGCCCACTTGTTGCAGTACGATTCAGTCCATGGAAAGCTTCTAGAGAAAGTGTTGGTGGACGGTAACGGCATTCAGGTAGGCAATAGTCGTATCAAGGTAACAGCAGAAAAGGATCCAGCGAAACTACCGTGGGGCGAACTAGGTGTTGATGTCGCGCTTGAATGTACTGGCATTTTCGCTAGCAAGGATGCCGCCTCAGCACATATAGAGGCTGGAGCAAGGAGAGTGTTAATATCAGCCCCAGCAACTGGCGCTGATATCACTGTGGTTTACGGAGTAAACCACTCCGACTTGAACGCGGGGCATCGTGTAGTTTCCAACGCTTCCTGCACTACTAATTGTTTGGCACCCGTCGCCAAAGTCTTGAATGATGCAGTCGGTATTAAACATGGTTTCATGACCACAGTTCACGCCTTTACCGGTGACCAGCCCGTGTTGGACACACTACACAAAGACCTCCATAGAGCGCGATCCGCAAACATGTCGATGATTCCGACATCGACAGGGGCCGCACGGGCAGTGGGATTAGTTTTACCAGAACTTGATGGAAAACTTGATGGTACCGCGATTCGAGTGCCAACCCCTAATGTATCTCTTATCGACCTGACATTTACCGCTGCACAGCCGACAAATGTGGAAACAGTCAATAAGGCAGTAATTGCAGCAGCCAACGGGGCAATGAAGGGTGTCCTCAACATCAATGACACACCGCTAGTATCGATGGATTTTAATCACGATCCTGCGAGCTCAACTTTTGACATATCGCAGACTCAAGTTGTAGATGACACTTTAGTTCGCGTTTTGTCTTGGTACGATAATGAATGGGGTTTCTCAAATCGGATGAACGATGTTGCTGTGCTGTTGGGTGGACTGGGCGCATAATCTTAGGCCTGTGACTGAAAACCTATACCCAACAATAGATGAGTTAGAGGTTGAGAACCGACTGGTTTTGGTTCGCGTAGACTTGAATGTTCCGATAACTAATGATTTTCAAATAACTGACTTTAGCCGGCTCCAACGAATATTGCCCACTCTACAGGAACTGTCTGCACGTCGCGCAAGGATAGTCTTGATGTCCCATTTTGGACGACCAAAGGGTCGAAAAGTGACCGACCTGTCGCTTAGTTTTCTAGGAGAGCCACTGTCTTATTTGATGGGTGGAGTGAAAATCGCATTTGCTCCAGACTGTATCGGGAATGCCGCCGAGGCAGCCGCAAACGCAGCAACACCAGGGACTATCACACTTCTGGAGAATTTGCGCTTCCACAAGGGAGAGGAAGAAAATGATCCTAATTTTTCGGCCAAACTGGCATCAGTGGGTGAAGTTTATGTGAACGACGCGTTTTCTGTATCTCATCGATCACATGCCTCCGTCGTAGGAGTGCCAGCCCTCTTGCCACATGCCGCAGGTCGTTCCATGCAAGGGGAGTTAGAATCACTTTCCAGAGTGCTTAGAAACCCTGCGAAACCGGTAATGGCAATCATTGGCGGAGCCAAAATATCCACCAAACTTGGTCTCCTAGGAAATCTATCTGAGCATGTCGATGTGCTGGCTATTGGAGGCGGAATGGCCAACACACTACTGTATGCAAGCGGGTTTGAAGTTGGTATTTCCATTTGTGAACCAGAAATGGTCGATGAGGCCCGCCATATTCTGGAGAGAGCTCGGAAAAACTCGTGTGAAGTTTTGTTGCCGATCGATGTAGCAACGGTGCCCAATGGCGAAGTTGATACACCACCACAGGTTGTTTCGATAAACGAAATGCCGCGAAATTCTGCTATTCTTGATATTGGCCCAAAAAGCAGTGAGCTGCTGGCACGGCGACTTGAAACCTGCAAAACATTGGTATGGAATGGTCCCTTAGGATTATTTGAAACACCCCCATTTGATGCTTCGACTAATTTTCTGGCAGGCCAAGCGGCAATGATGACCGAATTGGGAACACTAACTAGTATTGCGGGCGGTGGAGATACCTTAGCCGCATTAAATAGAGCCAACGTCTCTTCGTCGTTTACATATATTTCAACCGCCGGAGGCGCTTTCCTTGAATGGCTCGAAGGTAAAATTCTACCAGGCGTTGAAGCACTGCAAAACTAGATGACCCGTGTTTAAACCAGCCGAAATCATTTGTCATTCCCGTCAACATTTTGCGGCTGCATTTACCGCTATCCGCGAATCTTCGCTGCAGTTCGAACCAATAGTGCGCACGGCACCGGATGCTGCGGCGTATGCCGGGGCGCTCTACTTAAGATCAGCCGCAGAGTTGGCGCAACAATCGCCCGAAGAAATCGATCAAGTAGTGCTCGATTGCGGAGACAACCCGAGCCTAGTGTTGGGAGCGCTTCGAGTGGGATGGTTGAAATTCGCATTTAGCGGCATACCGACGGTACAGGCCAAATTATCCCAAATCATCCTGAAAAGTGGTGGCGACGTAGTCCAAATAAACCAAGGTCCGGTAATTGATTTAAATATAACAAGTCACCCAATCAATTGCTGCCAAACGTGGCTAAAACAGTTATATCAGGATTGTTATGGAGATTGAGGATGTCTGACACCGCACAGCATCTTTGCCGCATTTATTTGATCAGTCCACCCGAAATTTCGTTGCGGGCCTTTCCAAAACAGCTATGTGATACCTTAAACGCAGGACATGTGGCCTGCTTCCAACTTCGCCTTAAAGAAGCTGACGATAAAACCATCCGAAATGTAAGTCGACACCTTCTGCCAATTTGCCAAGAACATGGTGTTGCCTTCCTCGTCAATGATCGTCCAGATCTCGCAGCAGATGTTGGGGCTGATGGTGTTCACGTGGGAGCAAAAGACGAGACTTATGCTGCCGCCCGAAGCATCGTTGGAAAGGAGTCAATAGTAGGAGTTAGTTGCTATGACTCTCTCCACTCAGCATTAATAGCAGGTGAAGAAGGTGCCGATTATGTAGCCTTCGGCGCCTTTTACCCTACTAAAACCAAACAACCCCGAACTCGTGCAGAACCAAAAATTCTATCTTGGTGGCGCAAAGCCACTACCGTTCCAAGCGTTGCGATTGGCGGCATAACGGTAGATAACTGCGGCCCCTTAATTCGTGCGGGCGCCGACTTTCTTGCCGTAATATCTGGTGTTTGGAACCATCCACGTAACCCGGAAACTGCCATATCGTTGTTTAACGACGAAATTGCCAAGCATTCCAATACTGGGACAGGAGAGCCCAACGACCAGGAGACAGCGCTACCTGCCGGCTAAACACTGCGTTGCCATAAGTTATTCTAATTGCTACGGTCCGCGCCATTCATACCATCACCATGAGTAGTCGGTCGTAGCAATGAAGATAAATGGAAACGCTATCCGTCCAGGGATGATTATCGAGCACAAAGAACAACTGTGGCGCGTTGTTAAGTCACAAGCGACACAACCGGGAAAAGGCGGGGCATATAATCAGGTTGAACTCAAGAATCTGCGGGATGGCAGCAAACTGAATGAAAGATTCCGATCTGCTCAAGATGCCGAACGTGTACGTCTGGAAGAAAAACCGTATCAGTTCCTCTTTGCAGATGGCTCGTTTTTGACTTTTATGGACATTGAAAACTATGAACAGGTAACGTTGAACGTTGATATTATTGGCGAGGGAAGTGCTTTTCTACAAGAAGGAATGGAAGTCATAATTCAGTCATTTGAAGGTGAAACTTTGGACGCGACTTTGCCTGACACAGTAGTCTTGTCCGTAGTAGAAACTGAACCTGTTGTTAAGGGACAAACAGCCGCCTCCAGCTACAAACCAGCTGTTCTCGAAAATGGCTTGCGTATTATGGTCCCTCCACATATTGAGAGCGGCACAAATATTATCGTCAATACCGCAGATAGTTCTTATGCAGAGCGTGCAAAAAATTGAACAACTATACGTAAACTTTGATTTTTAATGGCAATCCGTTCGGCAGAGATTAATGTGATGGTATCCAGCGCGATAAAAGTAGCGCGCGCTTTGGCTCGGGATTTTGGAGAGCTTGAACAACTACAAACTAGCCGATCCGCTAGCGCAGAATTTATGAACCGGTCTTTTAATAATGGTGCATGGATATTGCAAGATACTCTCGGGAACGCCAGACCGAAGCGAAAGATTATGATGGCTGGAAGTGGCTCGCAAGACCTCGACAAAACCGGAGAACTTTGGCTCGCCAATCCGATATGCGGGAAGACAAATTTCTCCCACGGCATACCTCACTTTGCAGTCTCTATCGCCCATATTCAGCATCAAGAAGCGTTGGCAACGGTAGTCTACGATTCTATTCACGACGATCTTTATTGGGCGGAGAAGGGCATCGGTGCCTTCAGAAATGACCGACGAATTCGAGTCTCCCAGCGCCGCNGAATTTTGGACGCNGTAGTTGGTAACTATGAAATAGATAAGAATGACAAGAACATTCATAAATATCAGAATTGCATCACGCAGAATGCTGGGATTTTACGGATGCTTGGTTCAACCTCCCTTGACTTAGCGTACGTTGCCGCTGGTTGGCTTGATGGGTTTTGGAGTTCAACCGCAACGCCGGCTGATGTCATGAGTGGAGCCCTTCTTGTGCAAGAAGCAGGAGGTTTTGCCAGCGGAATTATTGGCACTGGCCGACCTTCAAAAGGCCCTGGAATTCTAGCGTCCAACGGGCATTTGCAATCGGAGCTTGCCTCCTTATTCAAGCAGACTGAGCATGCCGACTAACGTTCATAATGAGTTGTTCCACGGCTTTGGTCTCGTTATTGTGTTCAAATATCGCATGGACCTTTCAGTGCGGTCTGGTGGTTGTGGGACAGCGGAAGTAAAATGGGAAGTAGAACAGAAAATACGGAGTTGCACATAGCATCTCGCCCAATCGGACATCGGCCGCAAGGTAGTAGATCCTGCAGCACTTTTTTGTTCACAATCATGGCATCTGTCGCTTGCTTCGTAACGGTTAACTATGCCTCGTCACAACAAATAGTGAACATCGGAGTCCAAGCGCCTGCAGTAGAAGTCAATGAAGACGCAGTCTTTTACGACGTCCCCACGTATAGGCGGGCCCCTCCATCCCCGCCCTTATTTAATCCACTAAAAGACAGCTTAGATTCTCGCGTTGTGGATCTGCAAGGGCCAGACTATATGAGATCAGGGGTCGTCACCGGTGACACACTGGTGAGGTCCAACCAAATGAATAGCCCAACTTCTCATGTTATTGAGTTACCGAAATCTAATTTATCGAAACCCTCCAGTGCAGTGACTCCGACCCTTTCTCCTGAAACGGACCGCCTAACCGAACCTATTGCGGCAGAAAAACTTACGGTATCTGTTGAGGAACATCCACAACCGCCGGAAGATAGAGCCGGCGTTGTAAAGCCTCCGAGCTCAGCCTCGATTAACCAATCTGACAATCAAGACCTGCCTAAGACTGCAGCATCCGAGCGTCCCATTTCTCCAGAACCAGACAGCCCAGCAGAAAAGAACCAAGCAGAACTAGCTGCTATAACAGGGGATGCAATTTCTGAACCAAGGACGGTAAAGGAAACCTCGACGTCTAGCTCGGAGCAAATAATGACAGTAGTATTCGCTGAAGGTGCTACTAATCTCGAAGAAACAACTCACTCTGCGTTGCACGCATTAGTCACCGAAATAAAAGATCAAGAACGGATACGATTGCAATTGAATGCTTACGCAAGCGACAAAGATAGTTCTGCGAGTGCGGCAAGGAGATTGTCTCTTTCTCGGGCACTGGCTGTTCGGTCTTTTCTAATAGAGTTGGGGATCAATTCGACCCGGATCGATGTTAGAGCACTTGGGTCAAAAACTGAGACCGGTTCCGCTGATCGTGTTGATTTGATTAAAGTAAATTGATTTGTTGTGATTCCCTTTTTAAGGAATGGATGCTAAAGGAAGTTGACGTATTCAGCCAATGAATAAACCCAGCCGCTTTGTAACTCGTATGGTAATTTTTCTGGCAATTGCCGTCTGTGTAGCGGCATTGCTGCGTACAAGATTGATGGAAGCGTTCGAGGCCAATCCCCCTCTAAATGGTTTGATACTCGGAGTGCTGTTGATCGGGATCGTATATTGTTTCCGGCAAGTTACTCAACTAGCTCCCGAAGTCCGCTGGATAGAGACGTTCCGCACCAATCAACCGGGTCTGTCAACCCAATCTGCACCGAAACTCTTGTCCCCTACCGCACGTATGCTTGCCGATCGGAAAGGTAAGGTGATGCTTTCTGCCACTGCCATGCGGTCTCTTTTAGATGGCATTGCAGCCCGGTTGGATGAATCACGTGAAATCTCCCGTTATTTAATTGGCTTGTTGATTTTCCTTGGCTTACTTGGAACGTTCTGGGGTTTGCTGGAAACAGTCAGCTCTGTAGGGTTAATTATTAACAACCTGTCTGTAGCCGGCGACGATATCGTCAATACGTTTACCAAGCTTAAGGATGGACTTGCACTCCCTTTAAACGGAATGGGGACTGCCTTCTCATCCTCGTTGTTTGGCTTAGCTGGAGCACTTGTACTTGGCTTTCTTGACCTTCAAGCTGGTCAAGCGCAAAACCAATTCTATAATGATCTAGAAGAATGGCTTTCTGGTGTTACCCGACTTGGGACGGGCAGCGGAATCGGGGATGGAGAGCAATCAGTACCTGCTTACGTTCAAGCATTGCTGGAACAAACAGCAGAAAGCTTGGAAAATCTCCAAACAACGTTGTCGCGCAGTGAAGATGATCGACGGGCTACAACATCCAGCATTCTACAATTGACTGAACGCCTAGCTACTCTCGGGGACGAAATGCGAAGAGCCGATGGAAGCATCGATGAAGCCACACGGGGTCATATTCGAAACCTTGACGTCCATATGGTCCGTCTACTGGAAGAAACGGTCAATGGGAGAAATCAAATGGTTTCGGAGTTGCGCTCCGAGATCAAACTTCTAGCCCGAACGGTGGCGGCTACGGCCCAGTCACAGGCAAGCACTTCTAGGGAGGTTCATGGTAGAACCGGACCAACAGGTAATGTTTAATGTTGGTTAATCGCAAAATCATCTAGGTCTTAGTACCCAAAATGCTATCCCGTAGAATCAGAGCCAAACCAGGACCAGACATATGGCCCGGCTTTGTAGATGCAATATCTACACTCTTACTGGTTCTAATCTTTTTATTAGTAGTTTTTATCCTGGCAGAATTCTTCTTATCACGCGCGCTGTCTGGCCGTGATGACGCCCTAAATCGGCTAAACCAACAGGTGTTAGAACTCGCTGATCTACTATCACTTGAACAACTAACGAACGAACAACTGAGGGAAAATATTTCTGACCTCGGATTACAGCTACAGACATCAACAAAGGAACGAGAAGAACTAAATAGACAATTATTTCTCTCACTTGAACAACAAGACACTCTTGGAAGCAAATTAGGATCTGTGGCGCGTTTGCTTGAATTAAACGAGGAAGAACGCAAAGACATAGACTTGCGGCTCGCGGCGGCATTAGCAGTTCTACAAGCCGAAAAAGCGGCGCTTAGTGCTTCCCTCAATGACCACGCTGCTAGTCAAGCAGCGTTGGTCGAAGAAGAAAAGCTAACCACTGCGGCACAACGCCAGTTAGCCCTGTTGAATCAACAAATAGCTGCGCTACGTATACAACTGAATTCCGTTCAACAAGCACTTGATGCAACGGATGCCGAAATGGAGAAAAAAAACGTCCAAATTGCAAACTTAGGTCAACGGCTTAACGTCGCATTGGCAAATAAAGTTGGTGAATTATCTCGTTACCGCTCCGAGTTTTTCGGACGTCTACGCGACTCCCTATCTGGACGGAGTGCAGTTCGCATAGAAGGCGATAGATTTGTGATCCAATCTGGCGTTTTTTTTGGCAGTGGGTCTGCAACTCTTGATCCAGCAGGCGAAACTCAGCTCAATGATTTAGCGAAGTTGTTGATGGAAATTTCGTTGGAAATCCCCGATGACATTCGATGGGTTTTACGTATTGACGGACATACAGACAACCGCCCTATCAACACAACCCAATTCCCTTCCAACTGGGAATTATCAGCAGCCCGGGCAATTTCGGTAGCACGGCATTTGATTAATCGTGGAGTACCCCCAAACCGTGTAATGGCAGCAGGGTTTGGTGAATTCCAGCCGTTACTCAATAGAGATACCGAGGAAGCTTATAGGTCTAATCGGCGCATAGAACTTAAACTGACAGAGCGATAAGCTATGACCGAATATCCGGACGCACAAAACGAATCAAATGAACCTCAGCAATTCAACTGGCGCCTACATCTACCAAAATTGAAGGTTGCCGGTTGGATGATAGTTGCCGTTTCTTTAGTGTATTGTTTCTACTCTCTCGGCCACTACCGGTCCAACAAGTTGACTCAGGCACTTCAATCGGCACTAGAACAGGCCCAAACAGAAAACACTGCGCTAGCAACTGAGGCGCAGGAGGCACGCGCTCAAGCTGCCCTACTAGAACTACAGTACGCAGAAGATGCACCGCATGGCGCCACACAACAAATAATGGCTCTGGTAAAGGAACGGCTGGAGAACGGAGTCAGTCCAGATCGCGTTGCGTTTCTGGTAGCGATGGCGAGAAACGATCCGGATTGTGAACAAGCCACCGATAATCGACGGTTTCTAATACAAACTCCTCTCACCAAGGGAGCCAATTCTGCAGTAAGTTTTTCAAATGACACCATCACCGTTACGGGCCAGGGACTCCCATCCCGAGACGGAAACAACAATTTGCAAGCTTGGTTTGACCCCACACAAAACGTGGAAATCTTATTTACCGTCATAGGTGGACAAGCACATCAGAGGGAAGGAAAACTACCATTACACTATTCCATGGCAACGGGCGACACCGAGCATCGCTTCACAATTAAAACTGGTCAAAATCGTGGATTTGTTGTTGTAACGGAACAACGCTGCAGTTTTCCATAAAAAGAAATCGAAAAAATCGGGAACATGTGTATAGGTGATCCCGTTCGGCCTAGTCCCTGTTTTTCCTTTTTAGTGTGGACCGACGAGGCGAGAGATCTTCAGGACGCACACCATTACGACTAAGGTTGTCTGGCCACGACTGCTGGGTCGCTAGCGCCGTTGCCGCCTGCGCCATGGCTGGCGAAGTCATGATCCCATACCCCCCTTGTCCAGCTAGCCAGAAAAATCCCTTGGCACTGGGATCAAACCCCACGACAGGGGTGCGATCTGCAAAAAAACTTCTCAAGCCAGCCCATTTATGATTTATCTGATTGACCGGCATAGTAGTTGCAGCCTCTATCCGCTCCACAGTGATGGCGACATCTATTTCCTCTGGCTGAGCATCGCAGGGCGGCGAGGGTGTTTCATCCGCTGGACTGGCTAAGATTTTTCCGGCTTCCGGCTTGAAATAAAAATCCTCATTTACGTCTATCACCATGGGTGCATGGTCTAGGTCGACCTCAGGAGGACCTGAAAAAATGATCACTGTGCGACGTCTTGGTTCAAGTCCAATAGGAGTAACACCGGCTAGGTGCGCTACCTCATCCGCCCAAGCCCCTGTCGCATTAATTAGAATAGGCGCTTCAAACACGCCTGCCGAGCTAGTAACTCTCCAAACATCTCCGACGCGGGTTATCGACCCCGTGTTGGCACCACAAACTAGCTTACCGCCCCGAACTTTCAGTTGTCTCAAATAGCCGCCATGAATCTGATCAACATCCATGTATAATCCGGGCTCATAATGGGCGTACGCCACGTAGTCACGTCGCAATGTTGGAAACAACGTTACGGCCTCATCAGCACCAACCTCACTGATATTCTCACTTGAAAACTTTGCTTCCCCTAAATTTTGTAAGAACTCACTATGCTGATCTGCACGCGCGACGGTGAGGATGCCCCTAGCTGCCATAAGGGGATGGTCCGCAAAATCTCCAGGTGGGTTTGAAAAAAATTGGCGCGAGGCCACCGTAAGAGAACGAATAGTTTTGTTTCCATAATTGACAGTAAAAAAAGCCGCTGAACGCCCGGTAGTATGATAGCCAGGAGTCGCCTCGCGTTCTAACAGTACGACGTGCCCTATCTCACACAGAAGGGATGCCGCTGAAGCACCCGCGATTCCTGCCCCAAGCACCAGAAAGTCCGTTTTCATAACTTAGATTTTACTGCTCGTCGGTACAGGTATGCCAACTATATCTGACGAGCTTTTATCTTCGGACTTTGTGTATTCCTGTTCCAGACTACGTAAACGTTCCGCAACATAGCTGGAGGGTTTAGTGAGGCGTGCAAGCAAAGAATACAGTGCTGGGACTACAAAGAGGCTTAGAATGGTCGAGAAACTGACGCCACCAATTATCACCCAACCAATCGACATCCTGCTTTCCGCACCAGCACCGGTAGCGAGCGCAATCGGCACCGCCCCACATACAGTAGCTATTGCCGTCATTAAAATTGGTCTTAGTCTGGCCTCAGAAGATTTCTGAACTGCTTCGCGAACGGAAGCACCCTGCTCTCGCAGCTGATTGGCAAATTCAACTATCAGAATGCCATTTTTAGCCACCAAACCGATCAGCATGATCATACCGATTTGACTATAAATATTTAAAGTAATCCCTGTTATCAATAACGTTCCAAGCGCACCTGTGACGGCAAGTGGTACCGACAACAAAATTATGAAGGGATGAATGAAACTCTCAAACTGTGCTCCAAGCACAAGAAAAATTATCAATAATGCTAATAAGAATGTGGCTATCAGTGAGGCCGAAGAATCGCGAAATTCACGAGATTGACCAGCATAAGAAATGCGTGCCTCCCCAGGGAGACGCGTTTGCGCCAATTCATCCATATAGTCAAGCGCTTCACCAAGTGAGTAGTCGGGACCGAGTGAGGCCGAAACAGTTACAGCGCGCATACGATCAAAACGATTCAACTCCTTTGCACCCGCCGTTTCACGCAAAGTAACTAGATTGGACAACGGGATGAGTTCTTCTTGTGTTTCTGATCTAACATAGATATTGGTCAAGTCACGCGGGGTCAGGCGATCTTCGTCACGCGCCTGAAGCACCACGTTGTACTGGACCCCTCGATCATTAAAGGTGGTAACAAAGCGGGAACCCAACATAACCTCAAGCGTTCGTCCAATAGCTTGGATAGAGACCCCGAGGTCGGCAGCCCGGTTTCGATCTATGTCCACACGCAATTCCGGTTTAGTCTCTTTAAAATCACTGTCTACACTCAACAATCGCGGGTTCTCCTCCGCACCCTCCACAATAATTTTGCTCCAGTCCCTCAGCATGTCGTAGCTTGGGCCACCAATTACGAACTGGACTGGACTTTTTCTACCTGGTTGGTTCAAACTAGGAGGATTGATAGCAAAGACGTTTGCTCCTGGAATGGACAACAGCTTCGGAAACATCTCTTTGACAATAGCCTGCTGCGATCGATCTCGTTCATGCCACGGCTTCAAAACGACGAATGCGATCGCAAAATTTACCGGACTCGGACGACTAAGTCCGGGAGCTACCACACCAAAAATAGTATCTGCCTCAGCGTTATCTAATAGCGGTTGTAGTAACTTTTCCGACTCTTGTAGATATGTGAGAGTATAGTCGATTGTTGCACCCTCTGGCGCTTTCAAAACAACCAAAAATACGCCTCGATCTTCAGTCGGTGCAAATTCCTGTTTCACTCCTTGATAAAATCCATATCCGGCAGCAGACAGCCCTATAGCAATCGCAAGCACTATCATTGGAAATGACAACGCATGGCGAAGCAGAAACGCATATGCTGAGTTAAGCGCAACAAAAAACTTTTCGGTTTCCCGATAGAAAACACCCTCATCTTCCTTGGCTTTCAGAAACTTTGAACACATCATCGGAGTAAGGCTAAGTGCAACGAATCCAGAAAACACAACCGCTGCAGCGACAGACACACCAAATTCACTAAACAAGCGCCCAGTATTTCCACTCATCAACGATACGGGTATGAACACTGCCACTAATGCCAGAGTGGTGGCAATTACCGCAAATCCGATTTGGCGTGCTCCCCGCACCGCCGCAAGAAGCACCGGCTCCCCCGATTCAATACGACGATGGATGTTCTCCAAAACTACTATCGCATCGTCAACGACGAGTCCCACGGCAAGTACGTACGCTAGAAGAGTTAGTACGTTTAGGGAATACCCCATGACTGCTAGAACCATGAAGGACGCAGTCAGAGACACGGGTATTGCAATTGCCGGTATCAGAGTTGCGCGCAAACTCCGCAAAAATATGAAAATAACTCCAACAACCAAAAAAAGCGCTATCCCAAGAGCATGGAAAACTTCGTTGATAGAGGCATCTACAAATCGAGATTTATCATAAGCCACCCACATCCGGATTTGTCTCGGTAGCGCTGGACGAATAACATCGAGCTCTTCGTAGACCCCCTCGGCAATTTCTAGTTCGTTGGCCTTAGACTGTTTGACAACTCCAAGACCAATTGCAGCTTCGCCATTTGCACGTACTTCGTAACGCATCTCCTCTGTCCCAAGTTGAACCTCAGCTATTTCTCCTAGCCGCACCAAATAGCCATCCTTCTCTTTTAAAACTAACTCGCTAAACTCGTCCGGTGTGATAAGTCCAGAGTCGGTGCGGACTGTAAACTCTCTTAGAGATGACTCTATCCTACCAGACGGCAACTCCACATTTTGGGCAAGAAGCGCCTGTTCTACGTCCTGAACCGTAATGTTACGAGCAGCCATCTCTCGCCTATCTAACCAAATACGCATCGCGGGCCGCCGTTCTCCTCCGATGATCACCGCTGCCACCCCCGGAACCACCGATAAACGGTCAACCAAAAAACGATCCGAATAATCACTAAGTTGAACCGCGTCCCACTCATCCGATGACAACGCAATCCACAACATGGGACTTGCATCACCCTCCACTTTTGAAACAATCGGGGTTTGTACGTCGATGGGTAACTTCCCAATGATGGCCGAAACTTTATCCCTAACATCATTCGCCGCATCATCAACATTTCGACGCAGGGTAAACTCAATATCCACTTGTGAACGCTCTTCACGNCTCTTCGATGTAACTTGGCGGATACCCTCAATACCGGCAATTGCTGATTCAATTAACTGCGTAACCTGGGTTTCAACAATCTGTGCAGAGGCACCTTTATAAAGGGTAATCACAGAGACCTTTGGCGCATCAATATCCGGGTATTCTCTAATAGCCAAACGATCAAACGCAAACACGCCAAAAACCACCAAAACCATACTGATCACAGTGGCAAATACCGGTCGTTTAATACAGATATCTGAAAGGATCATTAAATACCTCCACTACCTCAACTGGTAGATGGTGCTTGTTCCATCTGGCGCGGCTTTACTTTTGCACCATCTCGGACCTTCTGCACGCCGCCAATAATCACTGCCTCACCAGACGTTACCCCCTCCATAATTTCAACTTCTCCGGGCATCCGTTCTCCGACAACGATAGGACGCCGGATGGCTTCCCCATCAACCACCACATACACATAACTGGAGGTCCCGTCGGAGACCACGGCTTGCTCTGGAATTAATACGGCATCAGCGCGTTCATCGACACCAAGCTCAACAAGAAGAAACATTCCTGGCTTCAAAGATTCATCCTCATTTGAGATCACTGCGCGCACATGGATAGCCCTGGTTACCCTATCTACTCTAGTATCCACCGATGAAACCGTTCCAAAAAATACTCGTCCGGGAAATGCCGCTGTACTTGCGTTAATCTCTTGCCCTACTCGAATATTAGATAGACTTCGCTCAGGGATTTGGAAATCGAGCTTTACTAAAGATATGTCATCCAGTGTTACTATGGGATCATTTGGTTCGATTAAGGTGCCGGGACTCACACGCCGTATTCCAATTCTTCCAGGAAATGGCGCCACCACACGACGTTTAGCCAGCCGTTCACGGGCAACTTGGAGATTTGCTTTTCCTGACTGGACCACCGCCTCGGCTGCCTTTAGCTCCGCTGCCAGTTCCTCAACTCGTGCCTCAGGAATATTCCTTGTTGCCGACAGCTGAATTGCTCGGTCATATAGTTGTTGAACCTTTTGCAACTGCGCCTCACGCACCCGAACCTCAGCAATTCGGACTTCTACTTCTGCTAGCTGAACTCCAGACTCCAGGTTAACCAATACAGAACCCTTCTCCACGGCCTCACCCTCATGGAAATGGATATCCTGTATTACACCGGAGACTTCAGAGGTAATTGTCACGGCTTCGTTGGCGAACGCGGTTCCAATAGCTTCAAGAATTACCTCTACATGGCCTGTACGAGCAATTGCTATATCCACGGGTGTCGGGGGCCGAGATTGTTTTGCAGCCCCCTGCGTTTCATCTGCACTAAAATATGTACCGATTAATGGCAGTTGATCACTATTTTTCCAAAGCCAAAGAGCACCAAGGGCCAGCAAAACAACAATGACAAACTGAGTGATCAAAGAACGGATCGGTTTTCGCACACGAAGTCCCCTGCTGCTTTGAAAAAGAACGGATTATTCCTATATCGAGTCTTGGGGCAAGTAACTTCACCCTACTTTGCCCCCCCCAATACTCAGAACAACCTACTGCCATTTCAAATGGAAAAGCAAAGCATTGGAATATAGACAGAAACACGGATACACTATGTTCATATGGCAATTCTGGTACGAAATTGCCGACCGCGAGCCTTAGATTGATCCTATCATGACGACCTTTTTGTACAGCCACAAGGCTTGCCTGGACCATAATACCGGCCCCATACACCCGGAACAGCCGGAACGTTTAAATAGAGTACTGGACGTGTTGTCTGGAGCGTCTTTCTCTACGCTGATCCATCGCGAGGCACCCAGGGCCACGTTAGACCAGTTATCCAGAGTTCACGATAGGATTTATATCGAACAGGTACTATCTAGTATCCCTCTTTCTGGCATCATAAACCTAGATCCGGACACAACAATCTCTCCGGGTTCAGGGGAAGCTGCCCTACGAGCTGCCGGCGCTGCTTCCAGTGCGGTTGATGCTGTGATGCAGGAACGAACTAAACGAGCGTTTTGCGCAGTGAGGCCACCCGGGCACCATGCTGAACCAAATAAAGCGATGGGATTTTGTATTTTCAACAACATCGCCGTGGCAGCAGCACATGCGCGCACCAAATATGGTGTTGAAAAAGTTGCGATCGTTGATTTCGATGTTCACCATGGAAACGGAACGCAAAATATGTTTTCCAATGAAGTAGGTGTGCTCGTAACGGGAAGCCAGCAGATACCGCTCTTTCCAGGAACCGGTTCATCCAACGAGAAAAGTATATGCAACGTGGTCAATATGCCTCTGGGACCTGATTCAGGAAGCGAGGAATTCCAACGTCAATGGAAGGAACAGGGCCTGCCCCGTCTCGCAGCTTTTGAACCCGACCTCATTCTTATATCTGCTGGCTTCGATGGTCATCGAGATGACCCACTGGCGCAATTGAATTTGTTAAGCGCTGATTTCGCGTGGCTAACCAATGAAGTTGTTAAAATCTCGGAACAATCAGCAAACTGCGGGATCGTTTCAACACTTGAAGGTGGCTATAACCTCACAGCGTTGCCAGAGGCCTGCGCCGCACACGTCTCTGCATTAATGTAAAAAATGCGTAGGACCGCGGTAAAAACTAGCCATTAATCCGGTGGGTAATTTCCTTACTAACTCAGCCTAAAGACTACAACGAAACCGCCGGTTAGGCCGTTTCCGTTTTCTCTCAAACAATTCGACTGTTTAGTTACTTACTATTTCCCAAGTCCCATCAGGTTGTCGGCAGGCAGTACCGTATGCCTCCTGAGTTTTGCCTCCGACGGTAATTGTCTGCTGGAACTCCCGACAATATTGACCGGTTTCCGTTTGATACGTTTGGACGGGTGTGTACGTTCCTGAATTACCGGAATCTGGATTAGCCCAACTGGTTGTGTCGCCAGTCGCTGAAGTATCGATCGATTCATTATACGCCTGCGCCGCGTAAAGCTGATCTGCCTTATCTAGAGACTGCCCGATTTCACTGCCCACTAAAGCCCCCAGAAGAACTCCCGCCCCGACGGCAATCAGTTGACCAGTGCCGTCACCGACTTGGGCACCTGTAATACCGCCCACGACGGCACCGACTATGGTACCCAGGCCTTCCTTTGGGCCAGCATCCTGCATACATGCACAAAGCGGCATAGCTAGGCCCAGTATCATTAAAGAACTTGATCTCATTTTCTTCCCCGCAGCGTCCCTAGCAAAATTAAAGGGTGCGTCACCTACCAATAAAAGGCTAGCATTCCACAAACAATTTCGATGTGACAATAGTCACAACGTCTCTTCTTTCCTATATATAAGGGTATAACAAGGCAAGAAAAAGACAAANGGATAATAGAGTTTGATGCCAATAACGGAAGTAANCGACCCGCTGACATTGTTTCNTAATTGGCTGCANGAAGCCGAGNAAAAAGAGGNAAATGNACCGACGGCAGCATGNCTNGCGACGTCGANTANAAATGCTATTCCTTCTGCACGGATGGTTTTGCTAAAANGCGCNGATGATNGNGGNTTTGTTTTTTATACAAATNTNGATAGTCGGAAAGGCGNNGAAATTCGACAGAATCCCCACGCTGCNTTATGTTTTCACTGGAANTCACTTNNCCGACAGGTTCGTGTGGAAGGTACTGTTAACTCAGTGTCCGAAACTGATGCTGATGCATATTTCGCAACAAGGCCTCGCGCTGCACAGATTGGTGCTTGGGCAAGTCTACAATCAAAACCACTCCATTCTCGGTCACAATTGGAAAACCGGGTCGCAGAGTACTCGGCTAAGTTTGCTCTAGGTCCGGTCCCAAGGCCCGGACATTGGTCCGGTTACTGTCTTAATCCGACTAATATTGAATTCTGGGAAAACAGAAACTCTCGGCTTCATGACCGCCTTAAATACGAACGCAGCAAAGGTAGATGGCGCCATGAATGGCTCTTTCCATGAACTATTCCAATGGCATTGGGGAAAAGCTGCACTCTCCGCCACTGGTGGAAAATGAAGACTAGGTCTCTGACACCAGAAGCCGCCGGAAAACTCATGCGGCGTGCCACCTACGCCTCAGTGTCCGTGGCCTCAACCCTAGTTGTCATCAAGTTAGCAGCTTGGCTATTTAGTGACTCTGTAGCAGTGCTCTCTTCCCTAATAGACTCTGCCCTAGACACCGTCGCATCACTCTTAACCTTACTTGCCGTTCACCACGCTATAGCTCCGGCAGACCGCGAACATCGGTTTGGGCACGGGAAAGCGGAGTCAATTGCGGCTTTAGGCCAGGCCGCATTTATCACTGGCTCCGCTATATTCTTACTATTTGAGTCAAGTCATCGGCTATTACATCCCCAGCCAGTAATCTATGGCAATCTTGCAATTACGGTGATGATCATATCCGTGGTGTTGACCTTCTTCTTAATTCAGTTCCAACTATATGTCGCTCGCCAAACTGGATCCCCTGCCATTAACGCAGATTCCGTTCATTATAAGGCGGATCTTTTGGTAAACGGAGGTATAATCGTATCCCTTGTTCTAGCTACAAGATTTGGGATTTCACTAGCAGACCCTCTTATTGCGATTGCGGTAGCCGGGTATATCCTCTACAGCGCTTGGGTAATTGGAAGAGATGCCCTTGACTCACTTATGGACCACGAACTGTCCCCTCAAGATCGCAGTCGAATAAACGCAATAGTTGAGGCACATGCAGAAGTCAAAGGCCTACATGACCTCAGAACACGGATGGCCGGTGCTAAACCTTTCATTCAACTGCATCTAGAACTTCCTGGTGATATGACCTTACACGATGCGCACATCGTGTCCGACCAAGTGGAAGCAGACTTACTCGCTGAGTTCCCCGGCGCCGAAGTGATCATCCACCAGGATCCCGAAGACATTAACGAAAAGACCGACGCTTTCAACGACTAGGCTGAAATCCGACAAGGTTCAAAGGGAGGTAGCTGACTATCATCAATGGGGTTGGGTCGAAGAAAGAAAACTGCAGAAACTAGTCACAGCGACCTAGCAAGGTCCCTGGAGAACAGACTGCAACGCCTGTGGAGTATCAATATCTAGAAGGATNCCCCCATGACCGATCTCGACCTCGCACACCAATTCACTATATTCTCCAATCAAATGCCGCGCCCCAACATCCCCTGACACGTTGGCCATCTCCGAGAAGAAACGGGCATCCCACAACACGGGATTTCCCCGTTTTCCATTACTCGTCGGCACACAGATTGACCGTCCTTCCAGAGGGTCAAAGGCCGCGATCAATTTATCCAAGTGTGCCGCCGCTACTTCCGGCATATCGCCCAAACAAATAAGCGCTCCGTCGGTTTTTTCCGGCAGTACGTTTATCCCTGAAGCCAAGCTACCACTTAAACCTTCAGCATACTCCGTATTCTGAACAAATGTTACGTCGTATGGTTCCAATTCTTTACAGACTCTATCCGCTTCATGCCCTGTCACCACTATTATCGGACCCGCTTTTGATGCAAGGATTGCCTCCATGGATCGGCGAATCATCGACAACCCATCAATTTCCACGAGTAATTTATTAATGGATCCCATTCTACGAGATTGTCCTGCTGCCAGTAGAATTGCAGCCACAGATGGTTCCCGACGCAGCTGTTCAGTAACTGATCCAATATCGTCACGTGGTTGGGGACGAGAAGAAATTTCTTTAAGTAGCCCTCCGGTACCCATTAGCATAATATCGTGAGGCGTCACGTCCATGTCAGCAGCGAGTCGCTCAAGCACCCAATCAAATCCATTCAATTTTGGAGAACGTGCACATCCGGGGAGGCCGATGACCGGTGTCTTATTTTCACCCCCACCAAGATGACCCAGTAACAAAAGATTTCCGGGATCCACCGGCATCCCAAAATGGTCTATTGTTCCACCGGCTGACACTAGACCCAAAGGCACAACATCACGACGGTCTACAATTGCGGAAGCTCCGCTAATGAGAATCAATTCACACCCATTTTTAAGACAGGCTTCGATGGCAGCACAAATGCTTACCTCATTGTGATCCACAATTTCTGTAATTGATAAATCTGATCCAACGGCTCTTACACGCATACTCACCGTTTTAATCGTATTTTTAAGGACCGATGGTTTCGTGCCGGGCAAACTGGTTAAAATCAAACCAACCTTTTTTTTGGTGTATCTGGCAATCCTGACGAGCGGTCCGGGCTTTCGTGCTAGTTCACTGGCAGCCTCTACCGCCTGTGCCGGTGCAGAAAATGGTATCACTTTTACAGTTGCCACCATTTGTTTTGGCACCACCACATCACAGTGCGCTAGAGTTGCAATCGTTAAAGATTCATCAAGAAGATTAATTTGGTTAATACGTTCTCGATCGATTACCACCAATCCACTATCTTCCGCATATAAATTACATCGACCCGTAAAAGCAGCGTTAAGGCGTACTCCATTCCCCTTCGCCGCATCGGCAACCTTCGTCGCCGCTAAATCTTCTGCGACATCATGTGTGCCGAGCCGAGCCGCAACAACGTTTTCGACTCCCGCGTGCTCTAAAACCAGAGTATCGTCGCGGGATAGCGTCCTACCTTTCTTGAATGTCCCTTCGTTGGTCCGGATACTGTGAGCCAAGAGAGCCCCTTCCGCTTCACTCACACGCATCCGTGCAAACTTCATTTTTCCCCTCCCTGCGACTCACTCAGCAAGGGAACCATACGACGGACACGAGTAACTTCTGCAAGAATTGCGACGGCTATCTCTGCCGGAGACTTTGCGCCGATGGGAAGACCAACCGGACCACTAATACGATCCAATATTTCCTTCTCAAAACCCAGGCGCTCAAGCCGGCGAAGACGGGCACCATGAGTCTTTTTGCTCCCAAGGGACCCGATATAAAACGCCTCGGAAGATAAAGCCACTTGCAACGCAGCATCGTCGAGCTTTGGATCGTGCGTCAGAGTAACTATGGCTGTACGTGAATCCAGTTTGATATTCTGGAGGGCTTCATCCGGCCATTCGTTAGATATGTTGATATTAGGAAATCGTACTTCAGTGGCAAATGCTCCACGTGGATCAATCACCGTTACATCATATCCAGCCTCGGTGGCCATCACTGCCAGAGACTGGGCAATATGGACTGCACCAACTATCACCATTCGCAGCGGTGGGCTATGAACCTGCAGAAATAATTTTGAACTATCGAATTCTACTATCTGGCTTTTGTCTTCCGCGATAGCAACACGAGCCAGTGCAGTAATTTTTTCTGCTGCACCACCATCAGACCCATTATCAATTAGCCACTGCTCCCCAGTGTCTAGTAGGGTCGCCACAGCAACCGGCCGGGAACCGGCACGATTCTTATTTAGGGCTTTCAGCAACTCTTGTTTCATTGCCTAATCTACACGCTCAACGAAGACCTGCACTTTTCCGCCACACGCAAGGCCCACTTCCCAAGCTTGTTCATTCGTGACACCAAAGTCCAATAATCTTGGCTTACCATCCTTGATTGATTGTTGTGCTTCGAGGACCACTGCACCTTCAATGCACCCTCCTGAAACGGACCCAAGCATAGCACCCTGGTCGTCAACAACGAGTTGGCTTCCCACGGGCCTTGGGCTGGAACCCCAAGTCTGCACCACGGTAGCCAGCGCCACGCTACGTCCTTCCGTCCNCCACGCTGCCGCTGCTCCCAATACATCTTCTACGTTTTCGACCATCACTCATTTCTCCTGAATTTACATCATTTGGGGGGTACTGCAGGACTGCCCTCGCTTAAAACGTGGGAAAGACTCGCGATACTCTCTAGATTATGCGCCGGACGAAAGTCATCAACATGCGGTAGCATCGCCCTTACTCCATAAGATTTTGCCTCAAAGCCAGCATAGCGCAAAAGTGGATTAAGCCATATTAGACGCCTGCAGGATTTTTGTAGTCGTTCCATCTCCGTGCTCAATTTAATGCCAACATCACGTTCTAGGCCATCAGTAATCAAAACAATTGTCGCCCCCTCCCCAAGTATCCGTCGAGACCATTCATGGTTGAAACAATGCAAGGAAGCACCAATCCGCGTCCCACCAGACCAATCATCAACCGCCTCAAGCGCATTTTCAAGAGCCACATCGGGGTCAGACTGCCTGAGATATCGAGTAATATTTGTAAGGCGAGTGCCGAAGACAAAAGCGTGAACTTGAGCACGATGGTTGGCCAACGCATGCGCAAAATGAAGAAGTAGTCGCGAATANCGGCTCATTGACCCAGAAATATCGCAAATCATCACCACAGTCGACGGCCGCCACCTACGGCGTCTAAATCGCAGCTGCATAATATCCCCTCCGCCACGGAGGCTAGCTCGAATGCTCGCTTGAGCATCAATTACCACGCCTCGACGATTGAGCTTGTAACGACGCGTTGGACGCTCTGCGACAGGGAGAGGCATATTTTTTATAACACGTTTAGCTTCAGCGATTTCATCCACGCCCATTTTATCAAAGTCTCGTTTTCCTAATACTTCTCGATATGATGCCCCTCCTTGATTATCCACTTTATCAGGCTGTTTTTGGTCCATAACTACATGTGCTATAGCCATGGCTTCTCCAAGCCGTCGACTACCAGCTTTTGAAGATTCTGTATTTTGGGGTACGTATATCGAGGATAAATCTATATGTCGCAGTCGCTCTAGCAGCTCCGGTCTCCGCCAAAAGAGATGAAAACCTTGCTCAAAAATCATCCTCTGTTCCGGTCTACTAACAAATACTCCGTGGAGCGCCCAGTACANATCCTCACGAGACCTCAAACCCGTATGCGTTGCCGCCTCAACTGCGTCAATCACTTGACCCGTCCCGATCGGTAACCCAGCTTGTCTCAGAGCGCGACCGAAATGCATTATGTTAGTGGCAAGTTTCCCTTGATGACTGCCCCCGTTACTCTTCATCACTGCCCAACTTGCTTCTTACCTTCAGGAATCCGCCGATGGTGAAATTTTCCTTTCAGCACCGATGCTTGACAAAATATTTCCCAGCTCACTTCCTTTAATAAGGGCGATATCATCCTGATACTTTAGTAAGATGCCAATCGTCGATTCTATACTTTCCCTATCCAACTCCAATCGGTCTAACGTATGCAACGACTTCGCCCAATCTATCGTCTCTGCTATTCCCGGCTTTTTGAACAAATCCTTTTTTCGAACCTCGTGTACGAACGCAACGACCTGCGCAGACAAACCATCGCTCAGTTCAGGGGCTTTCAGGGCTAGAATATCTCTTTCCCGAGCGGCGTCAGGGTAGTCGAGCCAGAAGTAGAAACAACGCCGTTTTAGTGCATCGTGGATTTCGCGGGTGCGGTTTGAGGTTATGATAACAATTGGCGGTTCATCCGCACGTACTGTTCCAAATTCGGGTATTGTAATTTGAAAATTACCCAACAACTCAAGTAAATATGCCTCAAACGGCTCATCCGATCGGTCAAGTTCGTCGATCAGAAGCACGGGCGGCCCTCGAGTATCGGGCTCAAGTGAACGTAATAATGGCCGCTTGATTAAAAATTTGTCGGAAAAAATATTTTCCTCAAGCTCCTCTTGAGCGACCGATCCCCGCGACTCACTGAGCCGAATTTCAATCATCTGCCTTTGGTAATTCCACTCNTAGACTGCNGAGGNTACNTCTAAACCTTCGTAGCACTGCAAGCGNATTAGTGACCGATCTAAAACATTTGCGACAACATTGGCAATTTCGGTTTTTCCAACACCNGCCTCTCCCTCCAAAAACACGGGCCTTCCCATTTTAAGGGATAGGAATAGTGTTGTTGCAAGACTACGATCCCCTACNTAGTTNCCCTTGCGNAAAANTGTNATGCACTCGTCAATATTTGCAGGAAGCGNCAGTGTCATTGGTTAGCCAAGCTAGCATAAGCCTTTCATGCAACAACTAGCTGCATGCAGAGACTGCTCTACTTGTCATCACGCTCACCAAATGTGCCCGGTAATCGGCACTAGCGTGAATATCATTGTTTAATCCCTCTTCTGGGATGACGATATTTTCTATCGCCGCTGCATCGAAATTACTCTCCAATGCAGCTTCCATTTCCGCAACTCGGAATACACTTGACCCTGCTCCGGTAACTGCCACCCTCACCTCAGCACCCGTACGCACGACCATAACACCAACCAGCGCATATCTGGATGCCGGGTTTGGAAATTTCATATAATGAGCCGCATCTGGGATAGGAAAACTAACGCTCGTAATCAGCTCATCTGGCTCCAGAACCGTCTCAAACATGCCGGTGAAGAAGTCATTTGCAGGAATCTCACGGGACGTCGTGCGAACGGTCCCACCAAGACCAACCACCGCAGCAGGATAGTCGGCAGCAGGATCATTGTTTGCTATAGAGCCACCCAGCGTACCACGGTTGCGCACATGAGGNTCCCCAATCGANCCCGCNAGTGCCGCTAGTGCGGGAATAGCNGACCTCATATCNGGGTTTATTGCCACCGCNGCATGGGTNGTCATTGCTTTAACTACAACNCCGTTTCCAATGCGCTCTACCCCTACAAAGTCGTCAATACCGCCCAAATCGATAACGTCGCTCGGATTTGACAAGCGTTGNTTCATTGTTGGAATCAGCGTCATACCACCCGCTAAATAAACTGGATCCTCNGATTTATTAAAGGCAGNTTGAGCTTCCNCGACTGAGGTGGCCNGATGATAATTGAAGTCATACATATTTTAANGCCATTTCAATATTATTTAGCTAGCTAGCCATCGCCTTGGCACCCGCAACAACTGACTTTACGATATTGTGATATCCTGTGCAGCGGCAAAAATTCCCCTCCAATCGCTCCCGCACTAACNTCTNNGTTGGATTGGGATTTTGCGTAACCAGATCCACCGCAGCCATCACCATCCCGGGAGTACAAAAGCCGCATTGCAAACCATGATTATCCCGGAATGCCTCCTGCATTGGATGAAGTGTATCACCGTCTGCTAAGCCCTCTATGGTTACTATACTTGCCCCTTCACATTGGACAGAAAAAATGGTGCAAGCCTTAACCGCCTGACCGTTAACATGAACAACACAAGCGCCACATTGACTAGTATCACAACCGACATGTGTTCCGGTTANACCCAAATAGTCACGTAGATATTGAACCAGTAGAGTTCGCGCCTCCACGTCGGCNGAGACTGACTTCCCNTTTACTGTCGCTTCAACCTTNATNGTCATTCACGCCTCTCAATTTCCACATCAATCCACACCNGTTNAGTGTGAAGATGTCAGNCCCCTANGTCAAGCAGGTANCAATGTTTTCCTTCGTTTGCCAAACTAGGAAAAAACCCACAGTAGAGCCGCCACAATTAACAGCAAACTAACGATCCAGAAGACAGGCCGAATTGTTGCCCGCCCCGAGACTACAGTTTGCTTTGGTGCGTCTGCTTGCTTGTTCTCGTCCGGCTGAGAAAGCTCTGATTCACCATCTTGCTCTAGTTGCTCCACAAAACTCGAGAAAAAATCATCGGCCAATTTCTTTGCGGCTCCCGATATCATGCGGGATCCAATCTGTGCTAATTTGCCACCAACCTGAGCGTCCGCATTGTAGCGAAGCACTGTCTTCTCTGCTTCTGAATCAAGGTTCACTTGGCAGACACCTTTCGCAAAACCTGCAGCCCCCCCTTTACCCTCTCCGATAATTTTGTAGCTATGTGGTGGGTTAAGTTCTGTAAGAGTAACTGTGCCCGCAAATTTTACCTTCACCGGCCCTATTTTGGCAGTTAAAGAAGCAACAAATTCCGTATCAGACTTTTTCTCCAGACTCTCGATACCTGGAATAGAAGCACGCAAAACCTCCGCATCGTTGAGTGCATGCCACACTCGATCCTGACTCGCCGAAATTTGATATTGCCCTGTTAGTTCCATCTTTACCAAACACGTCACAAATAAATCATTTACCGATCCAGTAGTGCTGTACCGATAGAGAAAAACAAAGGCCGGAGTTAAAGTTCCGGCCTTTGTTTTTCAATCTTATCGTAAAATCCCGTCACATTCACTTCGTATTTGCCTCTAGAAACGCGATTATATTCTCTATTTGCTCAGCTTTCTTCAAACCAGGAAAGGCCATCTTATTGCCAGGGATGAAGTCTTTCGGTTTTGTAAGATACTCTGTCAGGGTTGATACGCCCCAAGTGACCCCCGCCTCTTTCATGGCCTTAGAGTACTTAAACCCCTTGGCAGTACCAGACTCACGACCCATGATCCCAAAAAGATTAGGCCCGATCTTGTGCTTTCCACCTTCCTTCAGGGAGTGGCAAACCTTACATTTCTTATAAACCTTCGCGCCCTTAGCTAAATCTGCTGCCAAGGCCGATGTCACACTCGCAAACAATGAAACGCCGAGTACAACGGCAAGCAAATTACGATAATTCATCTGTGTTTAATCCTATTCCTTCGTTGGTGTTGTCTTAACGATCTCTCTATACGTTTTGTTTTGTCTCATACAGGTTAATTTAGTGGGCAAAGCTCTGTGTTACAACCCGCCGGAGAGTCCCATCAACAGCCTTCGCAAGGTACGATGGGCAAGTTTCTTGCCATCCAACCCGGGGCCTGTCCGTTCCCACGCATACCCTCGCTAATGTCGT
>PAVD01000026.1 GCA_002712985.1 Rhodospirillaceae bacterium | reverse complement strand
GCTCTGTAAAATTTCTGGATCGGCGTACGTTTTTGAGACAATCAGGATTGGTTGCATGCGGAACAGCAGCATTGACTACTACGTTGCCCCTTACTCGCGTACGAAAGGCACAAGCTGCAGGAAATATTGGCGCTGCGGGGGAAATGAGAAAAGTTTTATCAGTTTGTACACATTGCTCAGTGGGATGCACAGTGACGGCTGAGGTAAAAGATGGCGTCTGGGTTGGCCAAGAACCATCGTTCGACAGTCCTTTTAACCTTGGTGCGCATTGTGCCAAGGGTGCTAGTGTCCGAGAGCATGCCCACGGAGAACGTCGCCTTAAATATCCTACGAAAAAAGTAGGCGGTGAATGGAAGCGCATTGGCTGGGATCAAGCGATTGAGGAGATTGGAAATCGGCTATCCAAAATCCGTGAGGAAGCAGGGCCAGATTCCGTATATTGGTTGGGATCTGCAAAATTTTCGAACGAGCAAGCCTATCTTTTCAGAAAATTCGCCGCATTCTGGGGCAGTAATAATGTAGATCACCAGGCGCGGATCTGTCATTCCACGACCGTAGCAGGCGTTGCCAACACCTGGGGTTATGGTGCCATGACTAACAGCTACAACGACATACATAATTCACGCGCCATGTTTTTTATTGGCGGCAACCCAGCTGAAGCCAACCCAGTTTCTCTTTTGCATATCCTGAAAGCCAAAGAACAAAATCAAGCACCTTTAATTGTCTGTGATCCACGATTTACCCGTACGGCTGCACATGCCGACGAATACGTACGTCTGAGACCAGGAACTGACGTTGCTCTAGTCTGGGGTCTTCTTTGGCATATATTTGAGAATGAATGGGAAGATAAAGAATTTATCAACCAACGCGTCTGGGGGATGGATCAGATCCGCTCAGAGGTGGCAAAATGGACACCGGACGAAGTGGAACGCGTGACTGGTGCTCCGGGATCGCAGCTAAAGCGAGTCGCGCAAATTCTGGCTAACAATCGACCCGCTACTGTAGTTTGGTGTATGGGTGGAACCCAACATACCAATGGGAACAACAACACCCGCGCATACTGTATCCTTCAATTAGCTCTTGGGAATATGGGCAAAGCCGGCGGGGGAACAAATATTTTCCGCGGGCACGATAATGTCCAAGGTGCTACAGACCTTGGTGTCCTTTGCAATACACTTCCGGGATATTATGGGCTTTCTGCTGGCGCCTGGAAGCACTGGGCCCGTGTCTGGGAAACAGACTACAACTACCTATTGGACCGCTTCGCTTCGGTGGAGATCATGTCGGCCAAAGGTATACCTGTTTCACGATGGTTTGACGGTGTGATTGAAGACCCGGCACAAATTGAACAACCAAACCCCATTAAAGGAATGATATTTTGGGGTCACGCTCCAAATTCTCAAACGCGCCTGCCCGATATGAAGAAAGCGCTTGAGCAACTCGACACACTAGTGGTAGTCGATCCTTATCCAACGATGACGGCAGTGATGCAAGATCGAAGTGATGGTGTTTATC
Organism: Rhodospirillaceae bacterium; assembly: GCA_002712985.1. Classification (GTDB taxonomy): domain Bacteria; phylum Pseudomonadota; class Alphaproteobacteria; order UBA7887; family UBA7887. Next base: position 20,187 of record PAVD01000026.1, on the reverse strand, counting down.
TTTTGCCGGCAGCGACTCAATTTGAAACCTATGGCTCGGTTACAGCGTCAAATCGCTCGATTCAGTGGCGCGATAAAGTGATTGATCCACTATTTGAAGCTCGCCCTGACCAGGACGTCATATATCTTTTTGCACGTAAGTTCGGATTTTCTGACAAAATGTTTAAAAATATTCGCGTGGAAAATGATGCTCCTTTTGTCGAAGACATCACCCACGAGATTAATCGTGGTATGTGGACAATTGGTTATACCGGACAGTCACCAGAACGAATACGAAAGCATATGGCAAACCAGAAGTCCTTCGATAGAACCACCTTACAAGCGGTTGGCGGCCCCTGCGATGGTGAATACTACGGAATGCCATGGCCTGCCTGGGGTACTCCAGAAATGGGACACCCAGGCACACCAATTTTGTACGATACATCCAAATCGGTCGCGGACGGTGGATTGTGTTTTCGAGCAAGATTCGGTGTAGAACGAGACGGAGAGAACTTGCTTGCGGAAGGTAGCCACCCGGTTGGTTCCGAGATTGAGGATGGCTACCCCGAGTTCACCATGGCAATGTTGCTGAAATTGGGATGGGACAAAGATCTCACATCGCAAGAACGTGGCAAAATTGAAGAAATTGGCGGCAATGACATTGGGAAGGTAAATTGGAAGACCGATCTATCTGGTGGAATTCAGAGAGTAGCAATCAAACATGGTTGCGCTCCTTTTGGGAATGCTAAAGCCCGATCTGTTGTTTGGACCTTTCCAGATCCCGTGCCGATTCACAGAGAGCCTTTGTACACACCTCGACGTGACCTAGTAGCGGATTACCCAACATACGACGACAAGGTCTTCTACCGCCTACCTACGCTTTATAAGTCAATTCAAGAAAAAGATTTTGCCAAGGATTATCCGTTGATCCTCACTTCTGGTCGGCTCGTAGAGTATGAAGGTGGTGGGGAGGAAACCCGCTCCAATCCGTGGCTAGCTGAATTACAACAGGAGATGTTTGCCGAGGTTAACCCATTCGATGCAAATAATCTTGGTATCGGGGATGGTGACGACATTTGGTTGGAGGGCGCCGAAGGCGCCCGGGTTCTGGTCAAAGCGATGTTAACAGAGCGCGTCGGCCGGGGCGTAGTATTTATGCCTTTCCATTTTGGTGGCCATTGGATGGGAGAGAACCTTAGAGAAAAATATCCTTCCGGCACGGATCCCTATGTGCTTGGAGAGGCCGCTAATACCGCACAAACCTATGGATACGATAGCGTCACTGCGATGCAGGAAACGAAATGCACCCTTTGTCGTATCGAACCCGCATAACCCGAAAGCAGAGGGGCAATAAAAATGGCTAGAATGAAGTTCCTGTGCGATGGCGAACGGTGCATCGAGTGCAACGCGTGTGTTACCGCATGCAAGAACGAGCACGAGGTGCCCTGGGGAATAAACCGTCGGAGGGTGGTCACTATTAATGACGGAGAACCCGGCGAAATGTCCTTGTCGGTAGCCTGTATGCATTGCTCTGATGCTCCCTGCAAAGCAGTCTGCCCCGTCGACTGTTTCTTCACCACTGAAGACGGGGTCGTATTGCATTCCAAGGACCAATGCATTGGCTGTGGCTATTGCTTTTACGCATGTCCTTTTGGAGCCCCTCAATATCCGCAAGCTGGCAATTTTGGCACTCGAGGTAAGATGGATAAGTGTACTTTCTGCGCCGGTGGTCCAGAGGATTCAGAATACGAGTATGGGAAAGACCGTCTCTCTGAAGGGAAACTACCATTGTGCGCGGAAATGTGTTCGACCAAAGCTTTATTGGCCGGTGATGGCGACGAGATTGCGGATATCTATCACGAAAGGACCATCGCTCGTGGATTCGGTTCTGGAGCTTGGGGATGGGGTACAGCTTACGATCCTGAAGATACCTAAGCCGTGCGGTTACACTGGTCATTTGTTATGGCAACCATGTGTCTCGCCTTAGTAGCGTGCCGAGAAGAAGAACAGGGTCGCGTGCTTCAATATGAAATGGGCGTGTACTCCGGAAAACCGATGCCAATTCTTGACACAACACTAAGAGAAGAACTAAGGGCCCGTGCCCAACACCAGGATTTTTGAGATGATCAGGGACTATGGCTCTTGGTGGCACTTTGTTCTACTACTGGTTGCTTTTAGCTTTCCNGTAATACACGCGCCAGCNTCGGCCCAAGACCAACCGGCCCAACTAAGCCCTCCCAGTATAGGACAAGATAATAACGCTGANATGTGGCGGGCCGTGCGCCAAGGTATTCAGGGTACGGTATCGATCCCAGATAAAAAAGCCGGAATTCTTGTCCAGTCTGAGGGGGAAGAGTGGCGTTCTATCCGCAATGGACCGATGTCGAAATATGGNGTATGGCTGNTTTTAGGCACAATTTCCCTGCTCGCACTNTTTTTCTTTGTAAGAGGCCGNATTCGCATCGAAAGNGGTANAACCGGAAGAAGTGTGTTGCGCTTTGGTATGTTTGAACGAGTGGTGCACTGGACTGTCGCAGGAAGTTTCGTACTACTAGCCGTAACTGGCCTCAATCTTCTCTATGGCCGGTACTTATTCAAANCTTGGTTNGGTGCCGATACCTTCGCAATGATGACCATGTTGGGAAAGTATATACACAACTATGTNGGTCTTTTGTTTATCTTGGGTCTGGGACTAATGTTTATAGTTTGGTGTCGTCAGAATTTACCAAGCCGCATTGATCTCAGTTGGCTAGCACAGGGTGGAGGCATGTTTAAACAGGGTNTGCACCCACCCGCNAANAAATTNAATGCCGGACAGAAAATAGTGTTTGCCGCAGTANTTATCGGAGGTGCCCTCCTATCTTATTCAGGCATCACTCTGATGTTTCCATTTGCCGCAGGTCTGACGGTTCAGGATATGCAGCAAATACAGTTGCTACACGCAATGGGCGCGTTAGGCCTCACTGCCGTAATCATTGCACACATTTATATCGGTACCGTTGGAATGGAAGGAGCAATAGATGCGATGTGGTCTGGCCAAGTCGAAGAAAACTGGGCAAGAGAGCACCATAGTCTATGGTTTGAGGAATTAAGTGAAGACGCTGAAGCCCCAATTTCCGAAACTCAAACGAGTCCGGGACCGGCATCTGCGGAATAACGATATATAACAACANTTAATAAAACGGGGCGTGAGTTATATGTCAGAGGCCGCTGAATATCTTGACAGACAACGGGCAATACAAATTGAAGAATGCGTTAACGATATCCGCTCCCTGATTTCTTCCGGTGGAGTAACGAGAGAAAGCCTTACGCAAGTAAAAATGCGTCTTCTTCAATTGGCGGCTCGGGCAGAACTATTTAATACCGATATTTTCCCTGTGCAAAAGGGTAATAGCGCTAGTTCTCTGTACCTCTTGTCCGAAGATGACAACCATGAATACGCATTTTATGCAGTTTCGGAAATAACCGGGAACATGTCGCCACCGCATGACCACACGACGTGGGCGGTCATTGCAGGTATTGAGGGGGAAGAACTAAATAAATTCTACCTNCGCCTAGATNGGGGNGAAGAATTGGGCCACGCACGAATTGAAGAAGCCCATTCCGAAGTTGTTGGAATTGGGACCGGGGTGACACTTATGCCAGAGGATATACATTCTATACACTGTCTAGTAGATCAACCTACACTAAATTTTCATTTTTACGGTCGAAGCATTGAGCACCTTCCAAAAAGGAAGGCCTTCAACATGTCAGACGGTACATACCGGTATTTCCCTGCCAACCCACACATATATAAGTGCACCTAGAAACTCTCCCCACTACACTGAAGNAAAAGCTTGATAGCCTGAAGGATGANCTAGCTATCATAGACGTGCGGGAACAAGGCGTATTTGCACAGGGTCATCTTCTTTTTGCCAGCAACGTTCCTCTCAGTAGATTTGAATTGGAATTCCCTCGTTTGGTTCCATGCCAGACCACACCGATCGTTCTGTGTGATGATGGGAATAGGCAAAGTGACTTAGCACTTCAAGCAAAGGAACTACTTTGCTCGTTTGGTTACGAATTCGTAAGCATTCTCAAAGGTGGCGTNCAAGGTTGGCAGAATAGTGGATATGAACTTTTCTCCGGCGTAAATGTTTTAAGCAAATCATTTGGGGAATACGTCGAAGAGGCTTGTCATACCCCATGCATCGATCCTGCCGAGTTATTAGATCTGAGAACAAAGGGAACTCAGTTGATTGTGCTCGACAGCCGACCGTCCTCAGAATACCACCGCATGAGTATTCCCGGGGCGATAAACATACCCGGTGCAGAGCTAGTATATCGTTTCCAGGAAGTAACTCCCGATCCTGATACGCTGATAGTCGTAAACTGTGCTGGGCGCACTCGCAGCATCATTGGGGCACAGTCTCTAATAAATGCCGGCGCACCAAACCGAGTAGTCGCGCTCAAGAATGGTACAATGGGCTGGAAACTAGCAGGTTTGGAGCTTGAAAATCGGAAAAATAGGACCGCGCCTAAACCCGATACACAGAATCTGAAATGGGCCCAAAATGCAGCTCAAAAGGTAGCAACCAACGCGAATGTAAACTATATCGACTGGGACACTCTAGATCTGTGGCAAGAACAATCGGATAAACAAACACTCTATCTTCTGGATGTGCGGACCCCGGAGGAGTACGAGTCAGGCCATCTTCCAAAATCACGCAGCGCCCCTGGTGGACAGTTGGTGCAGGCAACGGATACCTTTATTGGGACTCATGGAGCCAGAGTAGTCCTACTGGATAATGATGGTGTCCGTGCCAGAATGACGGCATCCTGGTTGAACCAAATGGGCCGAAAGAATGTGCACGTTCTACAGCACTCAGTTTTACCTCGTTCGTCAGAAAAAGGACCGGAGACTCCTGAATACCTCGGATTTTTACATCACGATAGTGATACTATCACTCCCGCGGAACTATTTGTGCAAAGTAAGAATCACAAAATAACTTGGTTGGATCTTGCCGATAGTCGTACATACAGGAATGGGCACATCCAAGGCGCGTGGTTCACCGTGCGTTCTAGAATATCAGAGTGTTTGGAACAAATTCCTTCTTCAAACGAATATGTCCTCACTTCACCATGCGGAACCATGGCAGAATTAACGAGACCGGATGTTGTGAATCATGTCCAAGCATCCGTAAAAACCCTCGAGGGCGGAACTAACGCCTGGGTGGCCGCTGGTTTTCCGCTCACCACAGGATTCGAATGTATGGCGGCACAACCAAACGACGTCTACTGGCTCCCATATGACTACGGTCCAGAAGAAGCGGAACTGCGGATGCGGGAATACCTATCTTGGGAAACAAACTTGATTCCTCAGATCGAAAAGGAGGCAAATGCTGGGTTTTCTGTCGCGTCACCTCCTGTTGCAAAAGAACGCCTCTAACGTAAATTAAACTTAAAACTTTCCGATATGAAACTTCTTTTATGCGTATTTTTTTGTTTATCAGTTCCGGTTATCCCTTACGCAGAGATGGACAAACACAACGGATATATAAACTCTCTTATCTTTACCCCCGATGGGAAAAACATAATTTCCGGTAGTTGGGACACCACGATCCGTTTATGGGAACTCTCTCATCACTTGGAAACAACCGTACTCGATGGTCATACGTTGAGTGTCAACGATATTGTTCTGTCTCCGACAGATGAAATACTCGCCTCNGCTAGCTGGGATCGTACGATACGACTCTGGAACTATAAAGATGGCACAGAACTCGTCCAACTGAGGGGACACGAAGATGCCGTGTATGGAATTGATTTTTCCCCAGATGGNAAATCGTTGGTATCAGCATCTTGGGACTACACATTGAAGATTTGGGATATAGAAACACGAAGAGTCGCACAGACTCTTCGGGGACACCGAGCTAATGTTATGGCAGTTCAGTATTCACCAAGTGGGAGCACCATCCTATCTGCCAGCTATGATGGCACGATACGAAAATGGGATGCGGTCAACGGAAATATGTTAAGTATCCTTAAAGGTCACACCAATAGCGTTAACGACGTCTCACATATCCCAAACAGTAGCAATGCAATCTCCGCTAGCACAGATCACACCGTGAGAATTTGGTCGTTAGATGGCGGGAAAGAGCTTGCGAAATTAACTAGTCATANGAGCTTTGTAACCTCAGTAGTTGTGAGCAGCGACGGAAAGTATGCCCTGTCTGGAGATGGGAAAGGGAACGCAATACTTTGGGACCTGTCGTTATTGGATGCGATATACACACTAAAAGCCCATGAAGGGGCTATATGGGCAGTAGCATTCTCACCAGACAAACAGAATTTGGTAACCGGCGGCGCTGATAATATTATTCGACAATGGGACTTTAAAACAGGAAAACAAATCTTGCGATGATTCGATTCTCTATTTTGGCAGCGCTTGCAGTCCTGCTTAGTAATACCCCAGCACCTGCTCAACACATGGACAAAAATATGTTCCTTGAAATAGCAACCCTCGGAGACGCTGAGCAAAAAGGTCTATTAACAGTATATCTCCGGGGCGTTTTAAATGGTCTAGAAGCCTCTAACATGGAGTCCCTTCGTCAGGGACTTCCACAGATATTCTGTCCACCAAGTGAAACATTGCCAACCTCAGCATGGCTCACTGAGGTACTACTTCAGTATCTAGAAAGATATTCAGCAATCCCCTCCAAACTCTCTATCGCGGTTATCGCTCATCACGCACTTGCAGAGCACTTCCCATGTAAGAAGTTAATTAATAACTAGTTGCCATGCCCTAGGCTCTTTGTACCTGGTGCACGACCCCATTGATAACACGAAATCAACTCTCTCCAGGCTGGACCGAGGCAACTTCTTCCAACCGAACTGAACAAAATTTCAATTCTGGAATTTTCCCAAATGGATCCAGTGNCGGATTCGTTAAAAGGTTGGCCGCCGCCTCAGAATAACAAAAGGGAATAAATAATAGACCGTCTGGTACAGTAGATGTAATTCGTGCAGCAAGCTCGATCACTCCCCGTCGGCTAGTCACACGGACTTTTGCGCCCGAAACGATNCCCATTCGTTGCGCATCCGAGGGAGACAATTCGCAAATTGCATCTGGTTCCAACTCATTCAAAATTGCAGCTCTCCTGGTCATCACCCCGGTATGCCAGTGCTCNAGTTGGCGCCCTGTTGTTAGCACCATAGGAAACTCATCATCAGGCACTTCATCAGGTGGAATAATGCCGGCTGGTATAAATTTCCCACGCCCATTAGACGTCGGGAAACCATCACCNAAAATTANCGGTTCACCTGGATCTCCTACTTCTTGGCATGGATACGTGACAGCACCTTCTTCAAGCAAGCGCTCCCAGGTAATTCCAGCTATAGAAGGCATACANCCGCGCATTTCCTCAAAAATAGATCGTGGTCCCGTATAATTCCAGTTGAGGCCAACGCGCCGTGCNATCTCCTGTATAATCCACCAATCTTGGCGAGCATCACCCGGCGGATCGATGGCCTGCCGAGCGATTTGCACCTTTCGGTCTGTATTTGTAAACGTCCCGTCTTTTTCCGGGAACGCACTGGCAGGCAGTACAACATCTGCGTATCCCGCAGTCTCCGTTAAAAAAATATCCTGGACGACCAAATGATCAAGCTTACACAAGGCCTCACGAACGTGAGAAGCGTTGGGATCCGACATTGCGGGGTTTTCACCCATAATATACATCCCNTTCATGTCACCTTCGTACGCAGCGTCAGCAATCTCCACGACTGTCAGCCCTGCCTTCGGATCCAAAGGAGTTCCCCAATAGTTTTCAAAAAACTCCAGGGCCAACGGGTCCGTCACGGGGCGGTAATCCGGAAAGACCATTGGTATCAGGCCTGAGTCGGATGCTCCTTGCACATTATTCTGTCCACGGAGAGGATGTAGCCCCGTTCCGGGGCGACCGACTTGGCCAGTCAAAAGAGCAAGAGAAATTAAACANCGGGCATTATCCGTTCCATGAATATGCTGGGAGATACCCATACCCCAAAAAATCATCGCTCGCTCTGCNCCAGCAAATAGCCTTGCTACCGCTCGCAGCGTACTAGCAGGTACCCCACAGTGCTCCTCCATTTTCTCGGGCGAAAATGCGTCAAGATGCAACCGCAACTTGTCAAAACCCTGAGTATGTTCTTCTACATATTTTTCGTCGTACAATTTTTCTCGAACAATAACGTGCATCAAAGCGTTTAACACCGCTACGTCACTACCGGCTTTGTGTTGCATCATATATTCCGCATGTCTTTTCAGGGCTTGTCCCCGAGGATCCATTACGATCATCTTGGCACCGTCTTTAACGGCATTCTTAAAGAAAGTAGCCGCCACAGGATGATTCTCCGTTGGGTTTGCCCCTACTATCATAAAAACATCTGCATTTAATGCTTCACTAAAAGGCGCTGTCACCGCTCCAGAGCCTATTGTTTCCATTAACGCAGCCACCGAACTTGCGTGGCAAAGACGCGTGCAATGGTCAACATTATTAGTGCCAAATCCGGTACGGACCAATTTTTGTACCAAATAAGCCTCTTCATTCGAGCCTTTAGCACAACCAAATCCGCTTAGTGCTTGAGCACCAAATTGTTCCTTAATCTGCACAAAACCGCCGGCGGCACGATCCAAGGCTTCCTCCCAGGTGGCTTCCCGAAAATGAGTGAAGGGATTATTCGGATCAACCAAGTCATCGGCCTCCTTTGGAGCGTCATCTAACCGCACCAGCGGTTGGGTTAATCGACCTGGATGGTGGATGTAGTCAAAACCAAACCGACCCTTTACACAAAGTCTCCCTTTATTTGCCGGGCCGTCACGTCCTACTACTGATATGATTTTATTATCATTAATTTGGTACGTAAGTTGGCACCCGACACCACAGTACGGGCACAAACTATCAACCTCGCGTAGCACCTTCTCCCCAGAGGTAGTAGCTGCCAGGAGCGCCCCCGTTGGACAAGCTTGAACACATTCACCACATGCTACACATGTAGAACTTCCCATGGGATCCGCCATGTCAAACACTATCGTATTCCCTGAGCCTCTTCCGGCCATACCAATCACATCGTTGACTTGCACTTCTCGGCATGCACGGACACATCGCGTACAGTGAATACAAGCGTCCAAATTTACGAGCATTGCGGGATGGCTTGAATCGCTGGCAGGGGTGTTTTTTCTTGGGAAACGACTTTCGGTTTGGTTCATACGGTGGGCCCATTGCCACAACTCTGAATCTGGATCATGAGCCTCTGATCCACTTGGCTGATCAGCCAAAAGGAGTTCCATTACCACCGATCTTGCCTGATTGGCACGGGAACTCGTAGATGAAACTACCATCCCATGCGTAGGGGAACGATTGCACGACGAAGCAAGGACGCGTTCGCCTTCAATCTCCACCATACATGTTCGACAATTCCCAGCAGGTCGGTAACCAGAGGCCTCACTATAGCAAAGGTGGGGGATTTCTATCCCTTCTCTTTTGGCCACTTGCAAAATAGTGTCGCTGGAAGAAGCAGAAATTTTTCTCCCATTGAAGGTAAAAACAATTTCTTTATTCATAATGGTAATTCGTTCGGAAAAAATTCCAATGCCTTCAATAAGGGGTTCGGTGCTGCTTGACCAAGACCGCAGATGGAGGCGTCCGCCATCGCGGCACTCAATTCGCGCAAAAGTTTTTCATCCCACACGGGACGTTCCATTAGTTTCACCGCCTTTTCACACCCAACGCGACAGGGCGTACACTGCCCACAACTTTCGTCTTCAAAAAATTTCATAAGGTTCAGGACAACATCCTTAATCTGGTCCTGATCACTAAGAACGATAACTGCACCCGAACCAACGAAGCATCCCAGTGCGTCTAGAGAATCAAAATCCAGCGGTCGATCTGCATGCTCAGCTGGCAAAATACCGCCAGAAGCGCCACCCGGAAGGTAAGCAGTAAAGTGGTGCCCATTTTGCATCCCGCCACAATATTCTTCAATCAACTCCCTAGCACTTATACCCGCTGGTGCTAGTTTCACTCCTGGGTTCTTTACCCGACCGGATACAGAGAATAACCGCAGCCCCATACAGTCTTGTTTACCCTGTCGACCAAACCATTCTGCACCCCGCGTTAAAATTTCTGGTACCCAGAACAGCGTCTCGACATTGTGTATAAGCGTCGGACGCCCAAACAATCCGACCTCTGCAGGGAACGGTGGCTTATGTCTGGGCTCCCCTCTCCTGCCCTCGAGACTTTCGAGCATCGCCGACTCCTCACCACAGATATAGGCGCCTGCCCCTCTACGAATAAAAATATCGATCCCGTCGATTAGCCCCTTACTAGCTAAAATACTTAGTTCCTTTTCCAGTATAATGCGCGCAGCCGGATATTCGTCACGAAGGTAAATGTATATTTCATGCGCACCGACAGCCCAAGTAGCAACCAACATGCCCTCAAGAAATCGATGAGGATTGGTTTCCATTATAAAGCGGTCCTTAAATGTCCCAGGCTCCCCTTCATCAGCGTTCACAGCTAATACTGGGTTTGTCCCGGCATGCACTAACCTCCATTTCTTTCCAGCCGGAAAGCCGGCACCCCCAAGACCTCGAAGGGCGCTCCTCTCCATTTCCGTTATTACAGTCTCCGCCTCTCTCGCACCACCTATGCATTCACGTAATAAAGTATAACCTCCATCATTTTCGTAATCTTCAAATGCCGTATAACTTGGAATATCGGGCGTAAGTGCCCCCTCTTTTAGAATCCGTTCAATAGAGGACACGTTGGCATTATCAACATAACGACGGGCCACTTGTGCTGTGGGCGCACTATCACAGCGGCCCATACAGGGGGCTCGGACTATCCTGACATCCCCGTAAGATTGACTCTCCAAACGAGTACGCAATTCGTCGGCCCCTAACATCGCACACGTTACGCTATCACAAACACGAATAGTAATTTTAGGAGGCGGGTCTTCACCGTCCCGTACTACATCAAAGTGAGCATAGAACGTGGCGACCTCGTATACTTCCGACTGAGAGAGGCCAACCTCTTCCGCTAGAGCTGCAAGATGGTCCGTTGACAAATAGCCACAGTGATCTTGTAGCAAGTGAAGATGCTCGATCAGCAAACCTGGATGCCGCAGTCGGTTTCCCAACAGCGCTTGAACATCCTGAAGGGCATCCTTCCTGACCTGACGTCCCTTAGGTCCGTTCGGTCGTTTGCTTTTTCTCAAACCGACGGAATTCTCTTTTTCATTCGCTGATAACGTAGAAGGATGTGTCGTATCTTTCATTGCACTATTTAATAATTTGATAGACCTTGGTTTGGATATCTTGGTTGACTCAATAAAACCAAATAATGTTTGGTTTCCCTATAAAGCAAATATCTTGATCACTAAATACTCGACACTCGTTTATACATTCTAGTTGGGACCAATGCTGAACAAAAGTGGAAACATTAGATTGGTGATGACTCAGTGTGGACCAGTTTTCACACCCTGTAGGGCGATAGACATTTTATTTTTCTTTATGGCAAATCAAATTTTATAAAATCTGTTTTTGGGGCTATTTTATTTATTAAATTTTCGGCGCCTTTTAATGTCTGTTCGTAACATATGTTAAGAAGCCTATTAATTTTTTGGACTCTGGAGATATGGAGTGTGGGATGGGTAAACTGAATAATAAGGTTGCTATCATTACTGGAGCTGGATCAGGAATTGGCGCTGCCGCAGCACAACTATTCGTTGAGGAAGGCGCAAGTGTTTTTCTTGTTGATTTAGATCAAAATTCTCTAAAGTCAACAATAGAGAAAATTGGAAGCAAAAATACACATCACATGGTTGCTGACGTGGCCGATGAGGATCAAACGCAACAGTATATCCATGCCACGAATGAAAGGTTTGGTCGAGTAGACATTGCTATTTTGAACGCCGGAATTGAAGGACAAGTTAAATCTATAACTGAGTGCCCAACAGATTTATTTGACAAGGTAATCGCGGTAAACCTGCGTGGCGTATGGCTTGGACTCAAATACGTAATGAAGGAGATGGAAACCCACGGCGGGGGAAGCATTGTCATTACTTCATCTATCGCCGGCGTGCGCGGTCGTCCCGGAATTGCGCCGTATGTAGCAAGCAAACATGCTGTCATAGGCTTGATGCGTTGTGCCGCACTAGAAGGCGCCGAAAAAGGGATCCGTGTAAATACGGTTAACCCCTCCCCTGTCGAAACGCGTATGATGCGCTCGCTAGAAAAAGGATTTTCCCCCGACGATCCNGACAAATTTCGTCAAGAGTATGCTGCATCGGCACCACTCGGAAGATACGCTGAACCCCGTGAAATTGCGCAACTGATGCTTTTTCTTTCGAGTGACGANGCGAGCTATATCAACGGCTCCATCCACATGATTGATAGTGGGAGAAATGCACGTTAGCAAAACAGTCTGTCAAAATAGCAGATACGTCTAAAGTTTTTTAGATTAGTGGTCGGAGCGGGCGGATTTGAACCGCCGACCCCTTGTCCCCCAGACAAGTGCGCTAACCGGGCTGCGCCACGCTCCGAACCAGTCTCAGCTTAAGATGCTGAACTCTCAAAAACCATACTTGCATACCCCCGTATCAGCAATTTGGTAACATCTATTCTTCATTTTTTTAGANTAAAAACAAAGAGAACAGTAGCGCTACCGATGATTTATCCGCCAATCATTGGTAAGACGCATGCCCTCCGCGAGGTCGTTTTGGGTCATGCGAAGNTTGAGTATANCTAATTTTTCGGCAGCGNGCTTGTTTCCAAAACCCTCGGCTACAGCCCACCAGAAATAAGCAACTGGATAGTTTTGAGGAATACCAGCGCCCGAGGCATACATCAGGCCGAGGTTGTATTGGGCCTCTACCAGCCCCTGGTTGGCGGCAAGGCTATACCATTTCTCGGCTTCAGAATAAGAAAGGCCCAGTCTGTGTGTAGCGGCTGTCCGCATGCCCTGCATAGCCCCGACCGGCCCGAGCCCTGTCTCAATACTCTCGTCAACTGTGCCCTGCAAAATCGGAAGATCAAGGCCCTTTTGGTGCATAACTCCTAGCGTATACTGCGCCTTTGCATGGCCTTGCTCCGCGGCCATGCGATAATAATCTATTGCCACACCATTATTTACAACCACGCCGTAACCGTGCTGGTACATCCGGCCTAACATATACTGAGCCCGGGCATCCCCTTGCCTGGAAACTTTGCGAAATTCTGCAAGAGCCACCTGAAAACTACTAGCCTCGTAAGCCGAGAAACCCTGCGAAAAATCCGCCACTGCTAGTTGGGTATACAAAAAGAAAAAACAAAGAGCGACAAATAACGCCGACGATCGCATTGCTTAACCCGACGCAGTTAAAGGATATATGAGAACAATATACTAGAGCACTGATTTCCTGATCCTAAATTTCTTAACCGTATCGTCAATTTGTCAGATATTTCTCTAAAATAAGATCAATTTTCTCTAGTTCCTCGATAAGTTCGATGAGTGCACTTTTTTTTGCATCATCCAACAGAGACCCCTGGCTACCAGTCATCGGTGGGCCACCAGCTACAAGTGATTCGCCAGGTTTCGTCGGGAACACTTTCCCACCGGCACGATCCGTGAGCACGCGGCCTCCTTGACCGCGAATTAGTTTTTGAACGCCTCGGATGGTGTAACCATCATCGTACAAGAATTCACGAATTCCTAGCAATATACAGACGTCTTCGGGACGATAATATCGTCTCCCACCAGCCCTTTTCATGGGGCGTATCTGAGAAAACTTGGTCTCCCAGAATCTCAGCACATGCTGCGGTACATCAAGCTCCCGGCTGACTTCACTTATGGTTCGAAACGCACCAACCGCCTTTTGGGAAACATCTAGGTTTGATCCGCGTTTCTTAAGAGCAGCATCGGCAGGGTCTTTCAACGCCATCGACAGACCTCAAAGCAGCTATTCGCGGTCAGTAAGGCCAAGTACCGCTCCACGATTGATTTGATCCTTGAGCACGTGTGAAGCTCTAAATACCACCACCCGGCGAGGCAAAATCGGCACTTCTTCTCCTGTCTTCGGGTTACGGCCAATCCTCTGTCCCTTCTCCCTAACAGAAAAGCTACCAAAAGAGGAAATTTTAACCGTCGACCCTTCGGCCAAGCTACCCGAAATCTTATCAAATACCGAGGCAACAAGCTTACCCGATTCGTCGCGAGACAAGCCAACTTCTCGGTATACCGCCTCACTGAGTTCCGCTCTGGTTATTGTATTCCGCGCCATCTTTTACTCCTACCAACTTGAGAAATCATAGAAAACTATTAAACTTCCTCAATATCAATCGGTTGCAAGCAATTACTCAGAACACTTATCTAGTCTAATGTAGCACTTGTTTAGCCAGAAGAAAATTTAATTTAATTTTTACGTGACGGCTCAGGGGAGAAAGCCTCACACATCATTAATTGGCTTGATCCTGCTGCAACCCAGACAGTTCCGCTATAATTCTCTCATTTACACCCTGCTGCACTATGTCAATAGCTACACCAATAGCGTTGGCGAAGCCCAATAAATCGGTCCCACCATGACTTTTTACTGCTATCCCATTCAGACCAACAAACATAGCCCCATTATGTCGGCGAGGATCGACTTTCTCGCTAAGACTTCGAAAGGCAGGCCTCGCCAGCAATGCACCAAGACGAGCTCCCCACGAACTGCGCAATGATCTGCGCAAAAAATCTGAGTAAGCTTGTGCCACGCCTTCAACCGCCTTGAGAGCAACATTACCCGTAAAACCGTCTGTAACGACAACGTCCGTGGTACCTGCGGTCAAATTGTCCCCTTCAACGAAACCATGAAAATCGAAAAAAGTATCGGCGGAACCCAAAGTATTTGCCACTTCACGCAATTCATTTTTCCCTTTAAACTCCTCCTCCCCCACATTTAATAAACCAACAGTCGGGCGCACCACACCGAGCACCGCCCTAGCCAAAATTGCACCCATGAAAGCAAATTCAACTAAGTTTTCAGGCCCACATTCAATGTTTGCACCAAGATCTAAAAATACACTCTCACTGCGACGAGTTGGCACTATACCCGCGATAGCGGGTCGGCTGATCCCGGGCAAAGTTTTCAAGATTAGCTTGGACATGGCCATCAATGCCCCAGTATTACCTGCAGACACTATGGCATCTGCACGCCCCGAAGCTACCGAGTCTATGGCTACCCACATACTAGTTTTTCGCCCANGCCGAACCATAGCAGATGGTTTGGCGTCGGGCGGCACGATATCTTCTGTATGTACCACTTGAGTCACTGTAGAAAGACCAGAAAAGCGCCGCAACAAAGGTGCACACACCGAAACATCGCCAAAAAGTAGAAATTTTGTATTTGGATAGCGCTTACGTGCCGCATCAGCTCCTAGAATCACCATCTCTGGAGCTTGATCACCACCCATAGCGTCAAGGGCTATTGTATTCGTATCCGGCATAGTCGCGCGTAGCAGCAGACGCCCTCT
Organism: Rhodospirillaceae bacterium; assembly: GCA_002712985.1. Taxonomy (GTDB): domain Bacteria; phylum Pseudomonadota; class Alphaproteobacteria; order UBA7887; family UBA7887. The sequence continues at coordinate 4,701 of PAVD01000026.1, read as the reverse complement.
ACAGAGGAGTACTGCGTCTACTCAACCGAGAACACCTGTCTGTCGCGGTAATGCCCACATGCTGCGCACACATGGTGAGCGCGCTTCAATTCTCCGCAGTTTGGACATTCAACCACATTAACCCTCGTTAGCGCGTGGTGAGAACGACGTTTATCTCGCCGCGACCGAGTGACCTTCTTCTTTGGAACTGCCATATTACCCGAACCTCAATTGCAAACTGATACCGCGGGGCGTTATTAATCAAACTCTCCCTACGGAGCAACCCCCAGCAACCATTTTCACGTTACTTATTTTTACTTTGTAATAAACGTCGCAAATTTTTCAATGGTTTATGCCTATTATCTGTTGTCGCCTCGTCACTCTTCTTATTTGAAGGTCTGTGTATTGGCAAGGCCGCGTCTGGATGTCGGGGATAAGGGTCCAACCCCAGTGATAAATATTCGCCGACCAGGCCCCCAATTTCTAGAAAGTCGCCGGAGTAAAATTCGGGTGGGTCCNCNTCGGCCAAACTAAACGAATCNAGCCCNGNCCCCGATACGACACCTTTTTCAAAGACTAACGAAAAATTTTCCGCCACATGCTTTTCTACTGGAAGTAAACTCACGACACATTTTTGTACCACATCTGCGCAAAGNTNGCCATTTACGTCAATCTTNCCTCCTCCGTTGGACCGCCTTTGCAATAACACGGAAGCAGAGAGCTTATCTATTCTGACAAGGTCGTATTTGTGAGCTAGAAATGCCCGCTCCCTATCATTAGCAGCAATAGAAATCTTTCGTTCGACATCGCCTATATCCAGCAACTTAATGGTCCGGGTAAATCCTGGTTCAGGAGTCGTGCATTCCATGCCATTCATCCTCAGGCAATGATGGGAAAATAAGTTTCCCAGTCAACACATCTTCGAGCGGCCTTCCAAACATCGTTCTTCTGCAATCCTGGGTATAGTCAAACAATCGACGCAGTTCCACATGATTACTGGAACCATTATCTAAGTAGAATATATCTGATAGTGCACGTCGCCAGGAGTCTTTTCCAGTTTCATGGCAAGCGCCATAGTTTTCTAGTCGGCGATAAATAGTTTTGACCATATTTTTGACGTTTCGCCCTACTATTAGATCTCCTACACCTAGTTCACGCAAGGCTCTGTCTAGATCCTCAACCATCTCCTCCATGATAGCCTGAACCAAAGGTTTAAAATCTGGGTCGGTCCGAAAACTATGCAAGAACATAAACAGGTGAAGGACGAGTAGCTCAAAACGACCGTCCACAGTGTCTTTTATTTTTAAGGTTCGGTAGAACGTTGGGCAACGCGCTTGCAATACAATCGTCCGATAAAGACGGGCGGCGATATCGCGCCGAGACGGGTGATGCCGAGGCCACTTCAATGACCGAAAAAACTCGTACGTCAATGACACCCCATTGACACGGTAGTCTGAGACTGCAATTTTTCACGATGCAACAATAAAATGGTAATACCCCTAACTCCACTTATCCCATAATGTATCGTACCCATANCAGTTATTTTAGCAAAATCGTCAATAGATTTTGTATCCCACGCGCAATGCTTGCCGTCATAGTGTTGCTGCCAGTCCTTGCTTTGTCATCATCAGCCTGTGCACCACGTGTCGCAACGCACGGATTTATGCCGAGAGATGAATTAATTAATCAACTATCTCCTGGTCAACAAGACAAGGGCATGGTCCAACAGCTCATGGGGTCACCTTCATCTATTGGAACCTTTGACGAAGATACCTGGTATTACATTACACAACGTACAGAAAACAAATCGTTTTTTAGACCAATGATAATTGATCAAACGGTTTTGGCACTTGTATTTGACGAACAAGACGTGCTCCAATCCATAGTCAAATACGGGCTAGAGGAGGCTCAACTCATAGAGCCTCTTGAGAAGAAAACACCGACCGTGGGTCGCAAACTTACGATTTTACAGCAATTATTTGGAAACTTTGGCAGATTCAGCGACCCCAACGAAAGCCGCACTCTTGGTCCTTAACTCTGAACGGCATGTCCGTTTCTGCGGCACTAAAAAGACCGAGTTGGGTATCAATGTATTCCCTATAACCTCCCCCTCAAGCCAGAACTGCCAAAAGTAAAATAGCGACGATATTGGTGATCTTGATCATAGGGTTTACCGCNGGCCCAGCGGTATCCTTATATGGGTCCCCAACAGTATCACCCGTTATAGAAGCCATGTGAGCGTCGGACCCCTTACCCCCGTGATTCCCATCCTCAATATATTTTTTAGCGTTATCCCAAGCGCCACCCCCTGATGTCATCGAAATCGCAACGAAAATTCCCGTCACAATTGTTCCCAGTAACATTGCACCAAGCGTCGTAAATGCTGCCGCCTGTCCCCCTATAGGAAGAATGGCAAAATAAACTACAACAGGCGCCAAAACAGGAAGTAAGGACGGAACAATCATTTCTTTAATCGCCGCCCTGGTTAACAGGTCAACCGCCTTACTATATTCCGGGCGTTGGGTCCCATCCATAATACCCGGTATTTCCCGAAATTGTCGGCGCACTTCAACTACCACTGCACCTCCGGCGCGACCTACAGCCATCATTCCTAATGCGCCGAACAAATACGGCATTAAACCACCTATCAATAATCCGACAACGACAAAAGGACTTTGTAACTCAAATGTAACGTCAAGATTTGGGAAATAATGCCCTAGATCTTCCGTGTAAGCGGCAAACAGCACCAAGGCGGCGAGGCCAGCAGATCCGATCGCATAACCCTTAGTTACTGCCTTCGTAGTATTGCCAACAGCATCAAGTGCATCAGTTGTCTTCCTAACATCTTCTGGTAAGTCCGCCATTTCTGCAATTCCGCCAGCGTTATCCGTAACAGGCCCATATGCATCAAGAGCCACTACCATGCCTGCCAATGCCAACATCGTAGTAGCGGCTATGGCAAGCCCAAAAAGACCAGCTGTCATAAATGCGACGATGATCCCGGCACAGATAACAAGCACCGGCAACGCCGTTGCCTCCATGGAAATCGCCAAGCCCTGTATAATATTTGTCGCATGTCCGGTCTCAGAAGAACGTGCAATACTCTTCACCGGTCTATGTTCTGTTCCAGTATAATATTCAGTAATCCAAACGAGTAGACCCGTTACTACCAAACCGGTCACAGCACAAACAAAAAGATTTTGTCCCGTNACTACTACCTCTCCCATGTCGTAGTTAGTCGTGAAACCGATCATCTGTGCTGTAACTGCCGCTATCAGAAATCCAGAAATCACAGCCGTTGCTATGAACCCTTTGTAAAGAGCGCCCATGATACTCCCGGCTTTTCCCAATCGAACAAAGAAAGTTCCAGCTATTGAGCCAATAATACAGACAGCGCCAATTGCCAACGGGAACTGCATCATTACAGCGTGATCCGCTGGCACAAAGAAAATAGCCGCTAGCAACATGGTCGCCACCACTGTAACTGCATACGTCTCGAATAAATCTGCCGCCATGCCAGCACAGTCCCCAACGTTATCGCCGACATTGTCCGCGATAACAGCTGGGTTNCGTGGATCNTCCTCAGGGATTCCNNCCTCTATTTTACCTACCAAATCAGCACCGACATCAGCACCTTTAGTAAAAATTCCGCCTCCGAGCCGAGCAAAGATCGAAATCAAGGATGCACCGAAACTGAGTCCCAGTAACGCCTCAAGCAATGTTCTCGTTTCCACCCCAAGACCAAGGAGGACGGCGTAATATACGCTAACTGCCAACAAACCAAGGCCAACCACCAGCAAGCCCGTTACGGCTCCTGACCGAAAAGCTATGGACAAAGCCTGTGATACGCCAACAGTTGCTGCATGTGCAGTCCTGGAATTGGCCCGGACAGATACATTCATCCCAATATACCCAGTAGCTCCCGATAACACGGCCCCAATTAGGAAACCTATACCCACTTCCGCCCCGAGCAAGGCCCAGAGAATTGCACCTACTACGAGTCCCACTATTGCTATTGCTCGGTACTGCCGGTTTAGGTAAGCGGTGGCGCCTTCCTGCACAGCCCCCGATATTTCCCTCATACGCTCAGTTCCTGGATCAGCTGATAAAATTTGTCGCGTCGTGAGAAGTCCATAGAGAACCGCCAAGGCCCCACATGTGATGGACAGTACCAGTGCTGTAGACATAGATCGTAAATCCTTTTACTTAGACTGATTGATACTCTTGAAACTTTTATTGGTTCTCAAAAGAACTGAGGGTAACAGAAATTCATAAAGTCGGCGGAACATGCCAGAGGTGGTCACCTAACGCAAGATAGACTATAGGTTGGACTTCACGTTCCTAGAAATGCTTATAACCCTCAACTGCCAGTAGAGTTTCGTCTCCGCTCGGATCCACCAATGTCACCCCTGGCACCGAGACAATCTCTCCGATATCAGTCACCGCTACGCCAGTTTCTAAAGAAATTCGGGCCAATTGCGGAACAGCAGTAGGAGAAGCAGTAAACGCTAGCTCATAATCGTCCCCTGACGTGATCAAATTTCCTAACATGTCTGGCTTGTACTTAAGAGCCTCAAGAGCCCCTGTGGATAACGGGATAGAGCCAGATTCTATACGGGCACCCAGATTACCAAAGGCGCACATATGACCAACATCGGAGATCAATCCATCTGAGACATCAATTACAGCGTGGGCAACATTAAAAAGCGACTGGCCTAGGGT
>PAVD01000025.1 GCA_002712985.1 Rhodospirillaceae bacterium | reverse complement strand
ATGCTTACCTCACCATGTGGTATTTGCCCAGCCGTTGCAAAAGCGGTTTTGACGGCCATGGTACAGAGCTGGCGCACGTCAAATGATAATTCACTCCATCTGTCATCATCTACCCGACAGGGTGTCAACAGGCCATCGCTCATTCTCATGACTTATCTCGACTCGACAAAGAGGACTGCACAGGTCTTCTACTGGTATTGTGCTTATCCTCGTAGCTAGCGTATGCCCTAACAATTTTTGTGACTAACGGATGTCGTACAACATCAACATCCTCAAACTCTACGACCCTTGTATCTTTTAGTCCGCCTACTACAGACAAGGCATGCGCCAACCCACTCTCCATACCACGAGGCAAGTCAACCTGGGATGGATCACCCGTCACGGCCATCCTAGAATTCTCCCCAAGTCGTGTGAGAAACATTTTCATTTGGACGGGTGTTGTATTCTGCGCTTCATCCAGAATGATAAATGCATTCGATAATGTTCTTCCCCGCATAAATGCCAACGGAGCAATTTCAACGTCACCTCTCTGCAGATAATTATTCACCTTGTCTGCAGGCATCATATCATATAGCGCGTCGTACAATGGACGAAGGTAGGGGTCTACCTTCTCCCGAATGTCACCAGGCAAGAATCCTAATCGCTCCCCCGCCTCAACCGCGGGACGCGACAACACCAAATGCTCAACGTGGCCGCGTGCCATCAATGACAACGCCACTGCAACCGCCAAATAAGTTTTCCCGGTTCCCGCAGGCCCAATGCCGAANACCAACTCCGCTTCTTTTAAGGCCTGAACATAACTCNCTTGGTTCGGGGAACGTGCCAATATNTTCCGTTTTGGTGTTTGGATAAGGGACTGAGTTTTGGANGTCTCTATTTCATNTCCGGCTGAACTAGNGTGGATCCTCAGTGCNGCCTCCACTTCAGCCGGACCGACAGGNAAATTACGTTCCAGTAGCTCATACAATTCAAGAAACACCTTCTTCGCTATGTCAACAGCACCGACCGGGCCGGTAAGGGCTAATTGGTTGCCCCTGCAAGTTACCAATACTCCAAGCGCTAGTTCTATCCGAGCAAGNTTTTGNTCATGTTGACCAAACAAATCCGGAAGTAAACGATTGTCCTCAAAACNTANGTACAAGGGCGCTTGGACCTCCTGCCCATTGCCNGATGCACGNGGAGACACCGANNCNGGTTTTCTCATTGCGGATCAGCTGAACGNAAAGTCTTTGCCCACACTCCCGTAAGACTGTTCGGNTGGCTGCTCTTGATATCTACTTCGACAAGGTCGCCGATATTTAGCACCGTACTATCACCTCTAGCGACTACATGCACTGCCTGGAGGTAGGGACTCCGCCCAACTAATTGATGGGAATAGCGGCCTGGTTTTTCAAGCAAAATTTCCAATCGTCGACCAACCATGGAACCATTAAANTNACTTTGTTGATCTGTTAACAATTNCTGGAGCGTCTGCAGTCTTTCAGATTTGGTTGCCTCATCAATCTGGGNCCCCAANGAAGCAGCTGGCGTCCCAGGACGGGCACTGTACTTAAAAGAATAGGCTTGTGCATATTTAACTTTTTCCACAAGACTCATAGTTGCCTCAAAATCGGCTTCAGTCTCTCCAGGAAAGCCAACAATAAAATCTGACGATAACGCAATATCTGGTCGCGATTCTCTTAATAGGTCGATCGTGCGGAGATAGTCGTCAACAGTATATCCCCTATTCATATNTTTTAGGATCCGATTGGAACCGGATTGGACAGGTAAATGAAGGGACGGCATCAACTTGGACACACGTCCATGAGCCTCAATAAGAGCTGCGTCCATATCGCGCGGATGCGAAGTTGTATAACGTAGCCTCATGANACCTTCTAGCGCTGCNAGGTGATCAATGAGCGTACTAAGTGTCGTGGCGTTCCCGTCACCGAATGCCCCGTGATAAGCATTAACATTTTGGCCTAGTAGCGTGATTTCCCTTACACCATTTTCTACTAACAGTTTGGCTTCTACGACGAGCTCATTAATGGAACGCGAGTACTCTGCACCACGAGTGTAAGGGACAACACAAAAGGTGCAGAACTTGTCACAGCCTTCCTGAACGGACAGGAAAGTAGAAACACCGCTTGTTTGTCGAGACATCGGTAGCCGGTCAAATTTGGGTTCAACAGGAAAGTCCGTGCACAGTAACTGATGGTTCCTAGCTCTCTCGATTTCAGCGATCAACTCAGGTAATCGATGATATGTCTGGGGCCCTACAACAACATCCACCTGCGGAGCGCGGCGAACAATCTCCTCCCCAATAGCCTGAGCGACACAACCTGCTACNGTTATGATCATTGTTTTTCCCAATGCGGAACGTCGTTGCTTAATTTCTCGAAGTCGGCCCAGCTCAGAGAATAGCTTTTCACTGGCCTTCTCTCTGATGTGACAAGTATTCAGGATTACCATATCGGCCGTTTCAGGATCCTTGACGGACTCATAACCAAGAGGAAACAGCAATTCCGACATACGATCAGAATCATACGCGTTCATCTGACAACCAAATGTTTTTATAAACAGCGATTTTAGTTTTGGTCGCGCCCCAGCTTCTGCTTCTCGGACCGCTGGTACATTCTGCGTGTCGGGCTCAATCACGATGACCTTTATCCGGCCTAAAAACTTTTACTTCGTTTTTTTCTAGTCTCTCACNAATCAATATACAACTTCANAAAAACCCATCAAAACCATTGTATAAACTACGGCCTTACAACCTTGATCCTAGCACCCAACTATGGACTGTCAAGTTGACGCCTGCACCAGCCGGATAGGCTGACCACCCAACATGTCGGAAACACAGGCCGCAACCATAGACTGACAATCCCGCGCCATATCCTTGCGAGAGCTATAATGCTCCATGGTCACATATGGCAAAAAAGCGAGTTCCACAGTGACAACACCTTGTCCTAACACGGTCCACAAATGACTCACTAGATCCATATCTCCATACCAGGCAAAAAACGGCCGCCGACTTCTTCCAACCGGAAGCCCATTAAGTTGAGTATAGGCGATTGCGACAGGCTGGACCCTAACCGGTTTGCCTTTCATTCCTGTCTCTGCAACGCTAAAGAAGGTGCTATTAAACCCGAGCACTCGGTTNCCGTCGCTACTAGTCCCCTCGGGAAATAAAATAAGGCTTTTACCACCAGCAAGACGATGCCGCATTTCGTCGCGATAAATACCACTCCTTCCTGCCTTACGTTGAACAAAGACGGTGCGATTAAGACGAGCCAAAAGCCCAAACAACGGCCAGTGCGCAACCTCCCGTTTCGCGACGAAAGATGCTTCTANGTGTGCCGCTAACACAACGATATCAAGGTAGGACACGTGATTTGATACAAATAGGACAGGAGAGGCCCCAGCGGGTACACCATGACAAATCACCCGCAAACCTAGAATAAGACAGTTGCCTTGGTGGTATAGCTTCGGTATTAGCCAACTCAGGCGCATGTCAAATGCGAGGACCACTACCTGTACAGGCAGCCAAAACATCGTCCACAAGACGAAGGCGATGATCCGAAATACGGCGATCAAANTTTCGAAACCACTCATGATGCTACTAAACTCAAACGATATTGGTGGCGCGCCGATTGTTTTCGTAATGCTGTCGGTATTTCCCGGAAACCCGATCTGTTTTAAGCACGACACAAACATCGGTCGTTTGAAACTGAGAATCAACCACCGCCCCATATCCGACAAAACATCCAACCCGAAGGTAACCCTTTATCAAAGGTGGCAGAAGTTCCCGGGCCAGGCGTTTTTCAATTTGTTCTCTTGGAATCCGATCCATCGAGGTGTGAAGTGTGTCTAGTGCCCGTGGACGAAAGCCTTCCGGCGCGAGATGAAAATGATGCAAGTAGGATAGTGGCAGTGCAAGTTTTTCCGGTTCTGTCCCCCTAAGACTTGCACAACCGAACATCCACGCAATATCGTGGCTAAATACATAGGCAGCTATACCCCTCCAGAGGAGGGCCATAGTGTGTCCGGAACGGTAGTCCTTGGCCACGCAGGAACGCCCAAGTTCAAGGAGTTCACCCTCTTGGGCCACGATGTCTGAAATATCATATTCTTTAGCGGTGTAGAACCCTCCCGATCGCACCGCGTTAGCCCGCCGACTCAGCCTATAAGTACCAACTACCGACTCGTACAGTTTAGTACGAGAATTATCAATCACCATAAGATGGTCGCAGACGTCGTCAAAGTCATCAAAATCACGCTGGCGTGCAGCCACCTCTCGGCTTGGGACTGCCGTCATCTCCTTATAAAAAATCCTGTATCGAAGTGCCTGAGTCGCATCTATTTCCTCGGCAGAGGAAGCCAAACGCACTTCAAGATCCCCCGAACGGATACCGTAACTTAAATCATCAAATTGTTCGGCCGTTGCCATGACGAGTTCACTACTTGCTAGTTATAGAAAATACAAGAGCGAGCGTTTCTTGCCCAATAAGACAGAAAGCGGGGCTTCAAACACTGCCAAATACCTATTGTTCCTCGGAGACGGTTTGTTTACCACTAAGGGGTATCCCATATAACTCCAGCCGATGGTCCACTAGCTCGTATCCAAATTCACGTGCAACCTCCCGCTGTAACCGCTCAATCTCAGTATTCTGGAATTCAATGATTTTTCCGGATTTTACATCAATCAAATGGTCATGGTGTTCGCGTGACGCCTCCTCATACCGTACCCGCCCGTCACCAAAATTGAGACGTTCAAGAACATTACAGTCCTCAAACAAGCGAATGGTCCGGTATACCGTCGCCATACTGATCCTCGGATCCAGGTCGGCCGCTCGTTGATACACCTCTGCAGCGTCCGGATGGTCATTCGCCTCAGATAAAACTCGGGCGATAACCCTTCGCTGTTCCGTCATTTTAAGCCCTTTTTCTAGGCATCGGTCCTCTATTGGTGACGACATAAACTAGTCCTCCCAAAACAGTATCGTCGGCTCAGGCATGTTACTCTAACTAGAACATACGTCACTCGTTTATTTCAAACAACCAACGCTATTATAGTAAAACCGCGATAGGGCTGTTAGAAAGTTAATTTTGAATTGACCAAAAAGCGATTTCTCTTATGCCAATACCGTCAGACTGTGATCGTCAAATAGATATTACGGACAAACTCTGCCCTCTTACGTTTGTCCACACGCGGCTCGCCATTGATAGTATGAAATCTGGGATGGTGCTTTCTATCCTTCTTAAAAAGGGCGAGCCGTTAGAAAANGTGCCACGTTCCTTACAAGAGCTCGGACACACAGTGCTGTCACTCAAGCCAGTTGATGGGTCTCCNGATAGCTACCGCCTGCGAGTGAAGGTTAGCTAAATACTGGNTAATACTTCCAACAGTATTATTTTGGTATACCCTAGNCCTCGTTTCGCTGGNCGACTCCAATCGACAACAATTCCGCTTCTTCGACCACAACCCTAAAGATTGCAAAAGCCGCTGCCCGTTTGAGATCTGTTTCGGTTGCCACCAGACCAAAGGCCTGGGGGCCTCCCAAACATGCGTTTAATAGACTCCTGTAGCTTTGTCTTCCCAAAATATTCCGCGTAAGCACAAGCTAAAAGATCTAAATGGTATTTATTCTCGACAGTAAAATTTTCGATCATGATGCCCTGCAGATTTTGAAAGTCTTACTCTTTGGGAAAGGTAACATCTGGAGACCGCAAATAAAGTGGCTTAAGGAACCTTGATTCCACGGGCTTGCGCACGCTCGCTATCTTAGCAACCACAGTTGCCTGGGGAGAACCAACACTAGAATCAAATATTACGTCCTCACGACTGAAGCTAGACCGCATCAAAAATGGGCGGGCGATAACAGCTCCCGTACCTACAACCACAAATGGACTAGCGGGTACCAAGGACTGAATATTTGCAGCTTGCACTACGGAGGGAGACGTCACAGGCTGAAGCTCGGAATTGAAACTTTGTGCATAAAACTGGCCCCGACGCGCATCCAATATAGCAAGCACAGAACGCTGACTAAAACGAGTGGCATGGGCTATTGCCTCAAGTGAGGTAACGCCAACCATGGGCTTGGATATAGCCAAAGCCAAACCGCGTGCTGCGGAGAGCCCGATGCGCAAACCGGTAAAAGTTCCGGGCCCAAGGGTAACTGCGACGGCATCTAACTGCGAATAATCAATGCTTGCCTCGCGCATTACGGATGCAATCATTGGCACAAGAGCTTCAGCATGGCCACGCCCCAAATCCACGTAATCTTCGGCAACGACTTTGTTTGACATCCAACATGCTACGGAGCAAGCCGAAGTCGATGTATCAAGTGCCAGAATGTTTCGACCCATGGTATAGTTAGACCTCCTGCAAACGAGTCTTTGCTATAAACTAAGGAAGGGTTCCCGCGTGCAGCTCTTAGCACCAAAGAGACCCCTATATTAACTTTGATCGTAAACTATATCGGTTGCTGTTTTCAAAAAGTCCCATGCACCTTATGCTGCGTCACCTGCCAACTGAACGCTGGAGGCACTTGGTACCTTTGAAACACGTTGATATAAAAACAAACTTAAGATTTTTGATAGTTCTAATTGTCACGCTTGTACTGAGCACGGTACCTCGCGCCGTTGGAGCTCAGGATTCGGCTGTAACAATAATGTACAGTAAAATTGGTAGTGCCGACGGAGCATCTACCGAAATTTCGATGTTTGAAAATCACTTGGCTTATCTTTCATCCGGCAACTATCAAGTTATGCCATTACCTCAGATACTAGCCACACTAAGGAATGGTGGGGCTATTCCCCAGGACGCCATCGCCATCACTTTCGATGGCGGAGATAGATCTATTTATACAGAAGCATGGCCACGACTAAAAAATCTGGGATTTACCTTTACAGTTTTTATCGCCACAGACTTTGTTGATACAGGAAGTGCTGACTACATGACCTGGGACCACCTCCGCGAGCTTGCATCTTCAGGCATTACAATCGGCACCCTGGGAGCACGATACAACCACCTGGCGACAATAGATGAGACCGATGCAAGTCAAGACATTGCCCGGGCCAATCAACGCATTACGGATGAGATTGGGATAGCGCCAGAGCTCTTCGCGTACCCATTCGGCGAGTACAGTGCCAGTTTGCAACGAATAGTTGCCAATTATGGCCATAGTGCCGCATTTGGACAACATTCGGGCGTAGTACATAGCGGCTCTGACTACCTGGCACTACCCAGATACCCGTTGATAAGTACGTATTCAAGTATGAGCAGGTTTAAAACCATCGTTGATACCTTGCCCCTACCCATCACTGATCTGGTCCCAACCGAACCTCTTTTAGNGGACAACCCACCCACCTTAGGCTTTACGGTAGCCGCTGACGTGGGCTCACTCGAGAGGCTGGCCTGTTACTTAGGCGGTGTTGGGAAACTAATAACTCAGCAGCTAGGCCCATCCCGGATCGAAGTGCGATTTCCAAGTGTCTTGCCTAAGGGCCGAAATCGAATAAATTGCACACTCCCTGGTCCAGAAAGCAGGTGGCGCTGGTTTGGTCTTCAGTTCCTAGTAACAGAGTAACAGAAACATCCCAGGTATGGCGACAAATGCTAAGTTAAACTTCGAATTTGTTCATCCGTTAAATTCCCCGGCACAATCAAAAGGGGGATACGAAGCCGTTTGGTTAATTCGTTGGTGAGTTCTTGGACAAGCGTATTGGTACCTCTTCCCTCAGGGGCACATCCCAAGACCATGGCATTTATATCCGGTTGCTCATCAATCAATTTCAAAATTTGTTCAATTTTGTAGCCATCCTGCACGAACAGCACCGGACGAATATTTGCGTAGTCATAGATCTCTGCGGCAAGCGCCTGCAACCTCTCTTCTGCCCCCTGGCGCCCTTCTCGGGCCATCACCTCGCTAACAGCCGCCCAATGCTGAAAATCTGCCGGTTCAATCACATAAAGGAGTATAACTCGACCATCAGTATTACGAGCACGGAGCGCCGCCAACCGCGTGGCGACCCGGCATTCATCGCTATCATCGACACAGACCAAATAGGTAAGCTCGCCTGGCACGTGTTCTTTTTGATTCACCACGGACTAACTTCTTCTAAAAATTGCGCTGGCCAGCCATCCTGCCATTAAAGCAAGAACGACCGCAAGAATGCCGTATAACCACGGGCTATCATGCGCTGTTTGATATATTCGAGCCTCTAAGCCTATCTTCCGAATTCTTAATGAAGTCGTACCCGTGGCAACTACCTCCCCGTCTTCTATATGATGAACTGTTGCTTTATAAGCCCCAGGGGGAACGGTGGAAGGGAAATTGAAACGTGCTCGAAATAAATTCGCGCCAATAAACTCTATCGGGATAGGTTCATCAAAATAGAGACCTTGCTCTACCTTATGNCGCAATAGGGCGCTTTGATATTGGGCAGAACTTCCACCTCGTGCAACCGCTCCCTCAGACATCAATTTTATATTGTTTAATCCAATTTGGTTTACCTCTCGTTGGCGGGTGTCCAAAATTTCATCCACCGGGGAAGAGGCCCCAATAGCGTAGTAACCTGGTGCCACCACAAACACCACTTCACTTCGATTGAGCCAAATGCCAGCTGTTCGAGCTTTTCGACGGACTACTGTTGGGTAATTTGGGCCTCGCAATACAATCATTATATCCCCGTCACGCCTCCCTTGGATCGCACCAAACAAAAGAACCTGGGCACCTGTAAAACTTGAATCAATCCCTATCTCATGCTGACTAAAATCCAATGCTATCGGCTCACAGTGTAGGGGCACCGTAACGCAGGAGAGGCCTATCAACAGCGTTGCACCGGCTATATGTCGGACTGAGGGAAGATTTCTTTTCATCCGATAACCGGTGCACTAGAGAAAATATCAACTGGAGTTACCAACAAATCATGGGCCAATTTTATACATACTGTTATTACCAGCAGCGCTAATAAGATTCGCAACTCTTCTCCGCGTAACCTCGCGCCGACGCGTGTGCCAAACTGGGCCCCCACTACAGCACCCAACAAAAGAATTAGCGCCAAGAGTATATCTACTGTCTGATTGGTCCCAGCATGCAAAAGGGTGCTGTTGGCTGTAACGAAGATAATTTGGAACAGCGACGTACCGACTACCATAGCGGTCGGCATACCTAGCAAGTAGATCATTGCCGGGATAAGTATAAATCCCCCTCCTACCCCCATAGTGGCCGATAGAATCCCAACACATACCCCAATAACCGCCGGAACTAAACCACTGATATAAAGCTTTGATTTACGAAACCGCATCTTAAATGGTAGACCATGCACCCAGTAATGGGTGTGTATGCGCGCCCGTTTTCCGCCCCGTCGTCTTCGGATAATCGCGCGCGCACTCTCTAATGCCATTAACGTCCCCACCACTCCCAAAAACAACACAAATGCAAGGGAAATAAATTCATCAACCTGGCCAACGGAACGTAATTTGCTAAACAACCAAACACCTAACGTAGACCCAAGAGCACCGAATACAACAAGTACAAGCCCCATTTTTAGGTCCACATTCCCTCTCCGCCAGTGAGCGAGGAAACCAGAGACCGATGCGGCAGTGATTTGATTGGCCTCGGTGGCCACGGCAACTGCGGGGGGAATACCAATAAAAATTAATAGGGGGGTCATCAGAAAACCGCCGCCCACACCGAACATTCCTGACAGAAACCCTACCCCCGCGCCCATGCCCAGCAGCAACACGATATTGACCGACATTTCAGCGATGGGGAGGTATATTTCCATCGGCGCTATTCATAAAATTTAGTTTGAGAACGTTTTGCGCCGAGAGATCCTAGCACGCAAGTATTTTCTTTCATTTTGAAGTGGCAAGCCCCTAGTACTTGGCTGCCTTCCCCCTGTTGGCCAAGCTCTCCTCGATATCAGCTGGTGCAGACATGGACCCAGACCTATACAAGACCAACNGCACTTTTTATTTCATCCAGTATAGGCGTCGCGATAGCCGAAGCGCGATCTGCCCCATCCAACAGCACTTGGTCTACATGAGCCGGATCATCCGAAAGCCGTCTTATTTCTGCACCAATGGGATCCAACACACTCACCGCTAAATCAATTAGTTTTACCTTAAACGCCGAAAACGGTTCTCCGGCAAACCCCTCACAAACCTCATCAATTGTTTTATCGGCAAGGGCTGCATAAATCCCCACAAGATTCGTGGCCTCTGCTCGACCTTCAAGACCACCAGAAGCTCCTGGCAATACCAACGGATCAGTCCGTGCTTTTCTAATCTTAAGTGAAATGGTGTCAGCGTCATCAGTGATATTAATTCGAGAATAGTCGGATTCGTCAGATTTACTCATTTTTTTTGAACCATCCCGGAGACTCATCACTCGCGCCGCTGCGCCCAAGATTATCGGCTTCGGCAATGGGAACAGTTCAGTATCAAACATACTATTGAAGGCCTTGCCAACGTCGCGCGTCAACTCCAAGTGTTGTTTTTGATCCTCACCCACTGGCACGTGCGTAGCTTTGTAAAGCAGGATATCGGCGGCCATCAGTGTTGGATACGCATAAAGCCCCACGGTGGCATTATCACGATGTTTGCCTGCCTTTTCCTTGAACTGAGTCATACGATTGAGCCAACCAAGACGCGCAACACAATTAAATATCCAAGCTAGTTCAGCATGCCCGGGAACCCGGCTCTGATTAAAAATAATGTTTTTTTTTGGATCAATGCCAGCGGCTATAAGACCTGCCGTTACCTCACGAACATTACTGCGCAACTCGTCTGGGTTTTGCGGGATAGTGATAGCATGTAAGTCCACAACACAGTAAATACAATCATATTGATCTTGTAGGCGGGCCCAATTTTTAATTGCACCTAGATAGTTTCCAAGGTGCAAGTTTCCAGTAGGCTGAACACCGGAAAATATACGGTTCATAGCTACTCCATTAACTCGAAACACAGATGGCGGTGTATCGTCCTAGCCCGGTCGGGTCAATCGTCTAAAACGATCCCTTTGGGAACAATCAGTGGCAGATCCATGCTCTCCAATCGCGTCAAAAGAAGTTATGCCCATATTTTTCCCCGAGAGAAACCCATCAATCTATCCAGCTCTTCAGGCTGCTACCGCCTCAAGACCCCTTGGAGATCCCGCCACCGGGCGGCACCGATAACTCCCGCCACCAATGCAAAACTACCCATGCCGACCAACACCAGACCTAGAAGCGCGAGAGCTTTAGGAAACAAACTACTATCGAAAAAATGTGATAGTGAATCAGAAATGACTAGCAGTACTAAGACCATCACCACGCACGCAATTAGCATCCGCGGCAATCGCCGAACAAGTAATCTATCAGGCCGGAAATACCCGTCCCCAAAAAGACCTTTGGTTAAAAGAAAGACGTTCACCCATGACGCAATAGCACTGGCGATCGCGATACCGACTACTCCAAACGGCCTCATGAGTGCAAGATTTAGTATTACGTTAACCAAAAGTGCAAAAACTGCTGCCCGGAGAGGCACACGAGGATTCTGTCGAGCAAAATAAGCTGGGGCTAGAACTTTTACGAGTACAAACGCAGGGAGACCAACCGCATAGGCAAAAAGCACACCGGTAACGATTCCGGTGGCAGCTGCATCAAAGGCTCCACGTTCGAATAATACATGAATGATCTGGCCGCCGATTACCATAAANGCGGCTGCAGCAGGCAGAGTAAAAAGTAAAGCATATTCAATTGCCCTGTTTTGGGAATGCAATGCCGTATCAGTTTCCTTACTTACTACTTGTCGCGCTAAGGTTGGGAGAAGTGCCGTGCCAATAGCCACACCGATAACACCGAGCGGCAGTTGTACCAGCCTGTCCGCATAGTAGAGATGAGACACCGAGCCATCTTGTAAGAACGAGGCAATGATCATATCAACGACGAGATTTAGCTGCATAACACCAGCACCCAAGGCCGCTGGGAGCATTAGCACCAGTAACTTCTTTATCTCAGGTGTAATGCGCGGGAAGGGTAGACTCGGCAACATCGCTGCGCGTTTACAATTCCAGACGAGCCAAAGAAATTGTATAACCCCAGCCAAAGCAACACCCCAGGCGAGAGAATGGGCTGGAGTTTCCATAACTTTCGCAGCAGCTAATAAAGACCCTATTAGGCAAAGATTTAAAAGAATTGGCGCTGCCGCGGCAGCAGCAAAACGTTCAAGGCTATTTAATACACCGCCCAAAAGAGACACGATGGAGATGAATAATAAATAGGGAAACGTAAGCCGAGCTAGATACACTGTTAGATCCAATTTTGCGGGATCATCTGCGAACCCAGGAGCAATCAACAGGATCAACCAAGGCATCAAAATTTGTGCCACTACGACAATGATTAACAAAACCCACAGCAAAATGGCCAGTGCGTCCTCCGCAAAGAATCTGGCCGCACGGCGTCCGTCGGATTCTAGTTTCTCCGCGAATAATGGGACGAATGCTAGACTAAACGCACCTTCTGAAAATAATCGGCGAAACAGATTGGGGAACTTAAACGCGATAAAGAATGCATCGCCAGTGGAGCTTGCTCCCAAGAAGCTAGCAATCATAATATCTCGCACAAAGCCCAGTATGCGGGACAGCATCGTGAAACTGCCAACAGTTGCCGCAAAACGCATTAACATTTTTCTGCTCTACTGTTTAAATGAGACAGACCTCGGAAAGATACCATTCGAACCGCTTAATTTTCGAATAAAACAGGGCATAAATTTGTCACTACTGAGCATGGCAAGGCCAAAAATGCAGAACCTCTGCATGTTTTGAAAGTACAATGTAAATTAAAATTTAACAGCGTTTTATCACACTGGAGATCTCTGCGATCCCCGAATCAACTCGCCGGGTAGTGCGCCCGTATGCTCACCTTGATGGAGAACCTCTACTCCCCCTACAAAAGTATGCTCGTAGCCAATTGCGCGCTGAATAAAGCGCCTCCCGCCCGCTGGGAGGTCATAGACCAACTCAGGTCTAGTAACAGACAAAGTAGCAAAATCCACCATATTAATGTCCGCACGATACCCAGGCGCTAGTATTCCACGGTCGTATAACCCGAAGGCCCTCGCGGTTTTAAGGGTTTGCTTGGATACCAAATGTTCTAGTGGCAGACCGTTGCCACGTTTGCGGTCCCGACCCCAATGGGTCAACAGAAACGTTGGATAGCTCACATCACATATAGTAGCTACATGTGCCCCAGCATCACCAAGTCCGCAAATAGTATGTTCGTCCTGAAGCATTTCCCTAACTACCTCAAGATTCCCCCCAGAATAGTTTTCAAAAGGGTATAGCAATAGCGCTTTTCCATTCTCCTTTAGTAAGAGCTCCAGCGCAAAATCCCAGGCGTNACGTCCCTCTTCCGTAGCTCGACTGACAATNCTGTGTGAAGGATCCGGCTCGTAGTCAGGCGGATTGCCGAGCTCGTATGACTTTGATAATGCGTCGGTCATCCAAACAGTATGCGGATCTTTGGGCCGTATCTCCACCAGCGAACGTTTCAAAGCTTCATCCTGCCGAATTCTTGTAACACGTTCGGCCGGTGATAAGGCTTGGAGGTTTTTCCATGAAGGATGGGTTGAGAACGGATGTATGCTGGTTTCCAATCCCATTAACACTCCAATCGGTCTGCATCCAACTTGTCCGTTGACATTAATGCCGATTCTGTTCGCAGCATGAATGTGGGCAAGGGTTTCACGCCATAAATCTGGGTAAGCGTCAACCTGTAACAGTAATATGGATAGCGGACGCCCGGAAATTTCTGCAAAACTTCTAAGTGCCAAAAANTCACCAGGACCGAGATCAGAATTGCATTCAAAGATCCCCTCACCAGCACGGCGCATTGCTTGTGCCATTCCTGCAAGCTCTGGGTCTTCAGCAGAAAGGCTGGGCGTTGGTCGGCCATCTGCCGCCTTGTGCTTGATTGTTCGTGATGTGGTGAAACCAAGAGCCCCAGCTCTTAGCCCTTCTTCAAGGAGTTGACCCATCTGATCAATTTCTCGACTGGTTGGCACTTCTTTGTGATNTGCGCCACGTNCTCCCATNACATAAAAACGAAGCGCCCCATGTGGCACCTGAGCACCTATGTTCATTACGCGTGGCATTGTCTCCAAAACATCCAGGTACTGAGGGAAACTCTCCCAGCAAAAATCAATTNCCTCGGATAATACCGTGCCTGGGATATCCTCTACCCCCTGCATAAGATTAATTAGGTATTCCTCTGTCCCTGGTCTTATTGGTGCAAAACCGACGCCGCAATTACCGAAAACCGTTGTCGTGACCCCNTGCCAAGATGAAGGGGTCAGATAAGGATCCCAGGTTGCTTGTCCATCATAATGAGTATGAACATCTACCCAACCTGGCAAAACCAAAAGATCGCTCGCGTCAATTTCCCTATGNCCGAACGAAAGGCCCGAACCGATTTCGGTTATACGCCCATGGTCAACTGCAACGTCAGACACATAGCCGGGTGTTCCAGTACCATCAATGATAGTGCCATTGCGGATNATGAGATCATGCATGGGTTGTTCTGCTACAAGAGTNNCNAATACCNTTANTTTTAAGNATCTTTACCGTCGGGGCGGGNGCGCNCGAATAACTTCCTCGTTGGGATCGGCACCCCACCCGGGTCCCGTTGGCAATTTCNAATACCCGTTCTCAATTACCGGGGGGNCCGTGACCAGGTCATCCTTCCACGGGACATCATCTATGTCGATTTCCATGATTCTAAGGTGTGGAACAACCGCACAGAAATGGGCGCTCATCAAGGTTGATAAATGTCCGTAGAAATTATGTGGTGCCACATTAATCTCGTAGGNCTCCGCCATAGCCGCTATCTTGAGAGACTCAAGAATCCCATTCCACGGNACATCAATTATAGCGACATCGANAGAGTGTTGTTCAAAGAAGGGCTTATATTGTCTTCGCCCATATAATGACTCGCACGAGGCGATTGGAGTTTTGCACGAGCGCCTAATATCTCTNAGCGCAGACGGATCATAAGTGTCTATCTCAAACCATTGCAAGCCAAGGTCATCTAGTTCATGCACCATTGCCAGAAAACCCTCNGTCTTGAAATTAAAGTTTATATCCAGATGCACTTTAACGCCGGGTCCAGCACCATCTTGTAAAGCCATAAGCTGGTCTCGGACAGCAGTTTTAACGCGATCATCCGGATTGAGAGCAAGATCCCACAGCCTACTGTGCCNACCCGCTTNCATNCCGGGAGCCGAGGAAAAGCCNGGCATGTACAACTCCCGGCCGCGGACNACTTGCGGCTCNGCGTTGTCAAATAAAAACATATTTGTCTTAAGGGCGGTAAACCCCGCATCTGCAACCTCTTTTCCTAATTCGCGACACCCCTCAAGGGAATTAAGTTGTTTTACTCCTAAGATTTCATGATGATGTAACCGATACGTCCCGCAGTGAGACCAGTAAAGTNGGATTTCATCCCTTACTGGTCCTCCCAGCATCTCGTAAACAGGGACTCCGAGTGCCTTTGCCTTTAGATCCACCANTGCGTTCTCGATAGCCGCAATCGCTTGNGAAATCATGCCACCTGGAGCCTGACGAGTTTGCCCATAGAGGGTCGCAGAAATTCGTTCAACCGCTCTNGGATCCATTCCAATTAAACTGTCAGCTAACGGNCGAATGACACCTGTTAGGCCTTTGGACCCGTANGATTCGTTGTACTCCGANTACCCGATTAGACCTTCGTCGGTAACAATCTTAAGAAAGGANAATACTCGCCAGCCAGCGTCGCANTGCAGNTCCTCTATTTGATTTATTTTCATGTTANTTCTTGAGGTTGATTANAATAAAGATGGAGNGNNGCCTATNAGGCTGCGGANGCCGTCGTTTCTCCANCAANTNCNTCCTTATCCAGTTGGGTCANAACATNNATCANCGTACTNTGAATTCGCTCNATATGTATATCATNCGTAACCTTCATTCCAAACATGTCCTTCACATAAAAAATATCGACNGCCCTGACCCCATAAGTAGTTATACGTGCAGCACCAATCGATAANCGCAAGNTNACTAGTGTACGCGTNATTTCATACANTAACCCCNCTTTATCTCTCGCATTTACCTCAACGACGGTATAGGTGGCACTNGCGTTGTTATCTACTAATACGCGTGGCGCAATTGTTAAAACCTTAGTCCGACTTGGCAAAGATGTCTGCTTTGCCAGGGCGTGNGCGGGTTTGAAATCTTTCGTAAGTGTCTCTTCNATCGTAGTCCGTAGTTTCTTTAGATGGNCAGGCCGCTCNACCGCGTTTCCAGCTGAATCCTGAATCNAGAAAACATCGAGAGCCATACCGTCAGTAGTAGAACACACCCGCGCATCGACAATGTTAACACCTGATACCGCCATAGCACCGGCAATTCCTGTGAATAGCCCATGATGTGCGGGACAATAAACGGTGACCTCGGTAACAGAGCGGGAAGGATCCACACGTACATTCATAGAAAAAGCTTGTTCCGACCCATCAGCATCACGAATAAAATTTGCATGCCGTACATGTGTCTCGGTGTCAAATGATAACCAATAACTCGGATATCCACGACGAACATAAGCTTCTTTTTCCTCATCAGACCAGTTGGCCAAAGCTGTCCGCAGCGCAGACTTCGCCAGATCCACACGTTCCCCTCTATCAAAGCGTGTCCTACCAGCACTTAACTCGGCCGCCGCTTCATGGTAAAGATCACTCATCAACTGGCCTTTCCAACCATTCCAGACGCGCGGGCCGACAGCCCGAATGTCAGCAACGGTTAATACCAGCAACAACCGAAGACGCTCCAGAGACTGGACTACCTCCAAAAAGTCGTGCACCGTTTTTGGGTCACCAATGTCACGTTTAAATGCCGTATTTGAGAACAACAAATGATGTTCTACGAGCCACGCGACTGTTTCGGTATCCTCTGGACTAAAGCCCAACCGTGGACCAAGTTTACGTGCGATCCGCGCGCCAATAATCGAGTGATTGCCGCCTCGTCCTTTGCCGATATCGTGTAGAAAAAGAGCGAGGTAAAGTACATCGCGAGAAAGAAGATCGCCGACAATTTCGGTTGCCAATGGAAACTCATCCGCCAATTTTCTGTTCTCGATGGAAGACAGAACTCCAACTGCAAAGATCGTGTGCTCATCAACAGTATAGGAGTGATACATATCGTGTTGCATTTGAGCCACCACCCGTCCAAAATCAAGTATGAAACGACCGAGGACACCCGCCTCATTCATCCGGCGGAGGGTTGTTTCCGGATCAATCCGAGAAGTGAGTATTTCCCGAAAATGCTGATTTGCTAGCTTATTCGACCGTAGTTGCGAATCAATTTTTTTGAGACTTCGTGTTATCAGCCGTAGGGCGTGCGGATGGATATCCAGTTGATGTTTTTGTGCTAGCCTAAACAGATCTATCATTTTAACTGGATCAACATCAAAAGTATCTTCGGTGGTAATATTGAGGCGTCCACGGGCAACAACGAAACCATCAAGTTTCCGGTTTGATTGCCCAATCCACGGAATACGAAGTGTTCTGTGATGCTGATGCTCGACCTCAAGCGCAGCACAAAAAATTCGAGTTAGGTTGCCGACATCTTTAGCCACTCTATAGTAGTATTTCATGAACCGTTCGACCCCAGCAGCATTGGGACGGTCAGCATAATTCATCTCTTTGGCAACTATTAGTTGCTGGTCAAAAGTTAAACGTTCTTCTGCACGACCTGCTGAGTAATGTAGATGAAAACGCACTGTCCATAAAAATGTATGGGCCCTTCTAAAGATCTTAATTTCTTCAGGCCGCAGCACACCACTTTTGGCCATATCGTCAATACGCACTATGTTGTAAAGATATCGGGCAATCCAAAAGAGAGTATGTAAATCTCGAAGCCCGCCTTTGCCGTCCTTTATATTGGGCTCTACTACATAACGTGAATCTCCCATCAGTGCATGGCGAGTGTCGCGTTCTGCAAGTTTTGCTGCGAGAAAATCAGATCTCCCACCAGCAATCACTTCACTTTTGAAACGATTTTGCAACTGAAGAAATAAAACTTGATCCCCACAAAGAAAACGGGCCTCTAGCAAACTAGTGCAAATAGTGGCATCTTTTTTTGCACGGGCGATAGACTCATCGATTGACCGGGTTGAATAGCCCACACTAAAACCGAGGTCCCAGAACATGTACAGAAGATATTCAACCACTTGCTCAGCACGAGGTGTCAATTTCCAAGGGTGTAGGAANGAGATATCTACATCTGAAAATGGAGCCATCTCCTCTCTGCCGTAACCGCCTACNGCAATCAAAGCAAGCTTATCCGCCGAGGTCGGATTGCTGGCGGGGAAAACACTCCCGTCCACATACTCAAAAACGACTGCAATAATCTTATCTACTAAATAACTATTGGCAGCGGCGAGCTCAGGGCCTTTGCCGCCACCTCGAAATGATTCCTGGATGATAGCCCGGCCATCTCCAAGACTTCCCTTTAGCAAAGAAACGATCGCGGAACGCCGTTTTGACAGGTCAGACATCTGGTCTACAAGACCAGCGATGTCACCACTTAGGTTCCTTCGGCTAACAATGTCACGGCGTGTCTTATATGTTTTCATAGGCCTAATGTAACCTTACAACGCGATATTGGTCTTTATCACTTAGCACCATTATAGGCGGTAGGCCAACCCAGACACCAGTANCCGGCTGAAGACTTCTAATCAGTCAAACCTTTGAGCTTATAAACCAACTCCAGGGCCTCCCGAGGGCTCAATGCATCAGGATTCGTCGATTTGATTTGTTCGACCAAAGGGTCAGCTGCTGACGGGGCCGCAGACGATACGTTTAACGAAAACAGCGGTAGATCTTCCGCCAAACGCGTTTTTTCTGAACTACGCTCTTCTTTTTCNAGGGCCGCGAGCACTTCCTGAGCCCTCGCCAAAACAGAGTCTGGCAAACCCGCNAAACGNGCAACTTGTATTCCGTAAGATCTATCAGCNGCACCNGGACCCACTTCATATAGAAAGACTACCTCATCATCCCACTCGCGGATGCGCATATGGTAACACCTGAGAAATTCCAGNGNGGTNGCAAGCGCNGTAAGNTCATGAAAATGAGTTGCAAAAAGGGCNCGACAGCAATTATGGGCNTGCAAAAATTCTATCGTNGCCCAGGCGATTGAGAGACCATCATATGTAGCAGTACCCCTCCCTATTTCATCGAGTATAACCAAGGCCTTNGGGCCCGCTTGATTAAGAATAGCGGCGGTTTCTACCATTTCCACCATAAAAGTAGAACGCCCCCGCGCGAGNTCGTCGGAAGCGCCAACACGGCTAAACAAGCGGTCAACAATGCCGAAATTTGCGGATGCCGCCGGTACAAATGAACCCATTTGACCCAAAAGCACAATAAGAGCATTTTGCCGNAGAAAAGTACTCTTACCGGCCATATTAGGACCCGTTAGCAACCAAATACGTTGTGTGTCTGAAAGTTCACAATCATTCCCAATAAAAGACGGGCCATCTACCTTCGTTGCTGTCACNGCCTCGACCACTGGATGTCGACCCCCAACAATATGAAACCCGTTGCCATCATCAATCTTGGGACGCACGTAGTCTCGAGCCACTGCGAGATCCGCAAGNCCAGCAGCTACATCAATTTGGGCTAGACCCTCAGCAATCTGTGTAAGNACCACATTCTGCTGACGAACCTCTACAACCAGTTCTGCAAATATCTCCAACTCAAGGGCTAGAGCCAACTCTCCGGCCCGTGCGATTTTCTCCTCGAGCTCACCCAGTTCCGTCGTAGTGTAGCGTATGGAGTTCGCCAGAGTTTGCCGATGAATAAATGTGGCAGGCATCTTATCTGAATGTGCGGGCGTTACCTCGACAAAATAACCGAGAATATTGTTGTGCTTTACCTTGAGCACATTCACCCCTGTCTGTTCGCGATACCGTGTTTCAAGATTGCGAACTAAACGCCGGCTTTCGTCTCTTGCTAAACGGTGCTCATCAAGTATAGGAGAATACTCGGGCGCAACAAAACCGCCGTCACGGGTCAGTAAGGGGAGCTCTTCTGCGAGAGACTTCTCTAATATCTGTATTAGAGTATCATTGTTCCCAAACCCTTCACGTACAGTCACCAACTCGCTAGGACATTTGGTCTTCTCGTCAACAGTTAGAAGGATTTTTAGTGCTTTCGCCCGTATAAGCGCATCCCGTATCGCCGCAAGATCCCGAGGGCCGCCGCGCTCTAGGGCCAGACGCCCAAGTGCCCTCTCAATATCTGGACAGGATGCCAGTGTTTTGCGAGCTTGCAGCCTTCTCTCAGATTCGGTCAAAAACCACTGGACTAAATCCAGACGGGCGTTTATCTCAGTCGGTTGGGTCAATGGAGCCGTCAACCGCGCCGCCAATAATCTAGCACCGGCACCCGTCAAGGTCCGGTCTATAACCCCCAAAAGACTGAACGTTCGTTCTCCGTCAACGGCAACCGTGATTTCTAGATTTCGTCTTGTCGCGGCATCAATCGCCATAACCGACTCTGCCATCTGACGCCGGGGTGGTAGTAAGCGAGGCAAGCGGCCTTTCTGCGTCAATTCAACATAACCTAGTAGAGCACCACACGCAGCCATTTCGGCACGCTCAAACCCACCGAAAGCGTCCAAAGAAGCAACCCGGAAAAACCGCTTCAATTGATGTTCGCCGGAAAGACTATCAAATTGAGATGCCGGCATCGTGGTGAATAGGCTCTTCCAATCGGTCAGAGCACCAAAAACTGTTTGGTTCTCAGAAAACGAGTCCGGTATCAATATTTCACCTGGAGAGAGCTGCGATAAAGTCACTGCCAGATCACCTTCAGCCGGAACACTCACCCAAAAGTCTCCCGTGGAAAGATCGACCCAAGCCACTGCTATTTTCCCACCGGCTCCCGCAAATGCCACCAAATGATTATTTGAACGTGCATCCAGCAAAGTGTCCTCGGTGAGGGTTCCAGGGGTGATAATTCTCTCAACCGCCCGATTCACAACGCTCTTGCCACCTCGCTTTCGAGCCTCTACGGGATCTTCCGTCTGCTCACAAACTGCTACTCTGAACCCTTTCTTGATCAGTCTCTGGAGGTAGGTTTGATGACTGTGCACGGGCACACCGCACATAGGGACATCGGACCCCTCATGTTTTCCGCGTTTAGTTAAAGCGATATCAAGCGCGCTGGCCGCTGCTACAGCATCATCAAAAAACATTTCGTAAAAATCACCCATACGGAAGAAAAGCAAACTATCCGGATGCGCCCGCTTAATTTCGAAATACTGGGCTATCATAGGTGTAAGTTTCACATTGGGCCTATCTCTTGTAGCAACTGCAGTGTCCAAACTTTCATTTTTGCTTTCTCGTTGCTCATAATTTTTACCATAATACACGGAATTGTTCTTAGGGCCGCTTTACGGTTGCCTGTAGCAGCACTACAGTCCGTAACTTGAGGCGTCGGGAACTCACCTTCAGGGATTAAACCATGTCTTCACCAACTACGACATCGAAAGCAATGCGGGAAGAGGCCCTAGCTTTTCACGCTAATGGCAAACCTGGGAAACTCGAGATACGGGCCACAAAACCCCTAACCACAGCGCGAGAACTCTCTCTTGGTTATTCTCCGGGCGTTGCAGAGCCATGTCTAAAGATAGAGAAAAACCCGGACAGCGCGTACGACTACACTTCTAAAGGCAACATGGTAGCTGTCATTTCGAACGGAACCGCCGTGTTAGGGCTTGGAAACCTAGGCGCTTTGGCTGCCAAACCGGTAATGGAAGGTAAAGCAATCTTATTTAAGAGGTTCGCCGACATAGACAGTATCGATCTCGAAGTTGATACGGAGGATGTAGATGAATTCGTTGACTGTGTTCGTTTTCTCGGCAAGAGCTGGGGCGGTATCAACCTAGAGGATATCCGTGCACCAGAATGTTTCATCATTGAACAACGCCTTCGCGAAGTGATGGATATCCCTGTTTTCCACGATGACCAACACGGAACAGCAATTATTGCGGCGGCTGGGTTTATTAATGCCCTTCACCTGACGGACCGGGACATAAACGCGACACAGGTCGTCATTAATGGAGCTGGTGCAGCTGGGATTGCCAGCGCCGAACTATTGAAGGGAATGGGCGTACCACCGAACAATGTAATCGTGTGTGACACTGCCGGAGTAATCTACAAAGGTCGTGAAATCGGCATGAACCAGTGGAAATCTGGGCATTCGAGCAACACTAAATGCCGCACATTAGCGGAGGCATTAGCTGGCGCAGATGTTTTCTTTGGGCTCTCCAAAAAAGGTGCCATGACTGCAAAAATGGTCAAAAACATGGCGGAACAACCCATTATTTTTGCGATGGCTAATCCTGACCCGGAGATTACTCCAGAGGACGTAGCTTCCATTCGGAACGACGCAATAATGGCGACGGGGCGTTCTGATTATCCAAATCAAGTCAATAANGTCCTGGGATTTCCATATATCTTCAGAGGCGCCCTAGACGTACAGGCGTCAACAATTAACGATGCTATGAAAATAGCGGCGGCAGAGGCAATCGCGGCGNTAGCCAGAGAAGACGTGCCGGATGAAGTTGCAGTGGCCTACTCGGCCAGTCGACTACGGTATGGNCCCGAATACATTATCCCCTCGCCTTTTGACCCTCGCCTTATAACCTCCGTTCCAATGGCAGTAGCCAAAGCAGCCATCGACTCGGGTGTAGCGCGTAAGCCTTTTAAAGATGAGCCAACATATCGAAGACAACTCAGTGTNCGACTGGATCCAACGGCAAGTAGTGTCCAGATGATCCAGGACGTGGTGCGAGCCCACCCCGTGCGCATGGTATTCGCCGAGGGCGAACAGGAACAGGTCATTCGTGCAGCCCTGCAATGGCGGAGCCTNGGTTTAGGTACACCAATCCTGATCGGCCGCGAAAACCAGATTCTTGAAAAAATTTCTACGTTAGGCCTGTCGGGCCCAGAAAGNGTAGANATTCACAATGCGGCCGTTAGCAANCAGAACAAAGTTTACACNGATTTCCTATATTCCCGTCAACAGCGTAATGGCTTTCTCTATAGAGATTGTGAAAGACTAGTCAACCAGGACCGCAATATTCATGCAGCCTGCATGGTTGCCATGGACCATGCCGATGCGATGGTTACTGGATTGACCAGAAGCTATTACGTAGCANTAAAAGAGATCCAACGAGTCCTCGACCCNCGTCCTAATGAGCGGATGTTTGGCCTTTCGATGGTCATTGCGGGAAATCGCACCGTCTTCATTGCTGATACCACAGTCCATGAACTACCCACACCCGAAGAACTCGCAGATATTGCATGTCAAACTGCAGCCAAAGCCCGTTCNATGGGACACGAGCCAAGGGTGGCGCTGTTATCAAATTCGAATTTCGGCAATCCCCGTTGGGAACAAGCAGACCGTATTCGGAACGCAGTCCGCGCACTTGACTGTCGGCAAGTTGATTTCGAGTACGACGGGGAAATNGCCGCTGATGTAGCCTTAGANCCGAAGCTGTTGGAACTTTATCCCTTCTGCAGGCTCTCTGAACCAGCCAACGTTTTGATCATGCCAGCCCTACACAGCGCAAATATTTCAGCAAAACTTCTCAAGGAAATTGGCNGAAGGACCGTCATAGGCCCTCTACTGATGGGATTGAGCAAACCCGCACAAATAGTACCCATGGGATCAACAGTCTCGGCAATTATTAACCAGGCTGCGTTCGCAGCACACGAGGCCATTCGTCATATGAAACAACCAACCCTTCGAGACTCTGGGAAGAACGGGCGCCGTAGGAGCGCGTGACACCATGCCGTTAACACCTTTGAGGACAACTTGATACAAACCCGGATTAAGAAATACTAGATCCAACGCACTTCCCCCCACAACTTCAGCTCGAAAGAACAAGAGCAGCCGTAACGTAAGATGTCAGGATCCAAATTATCGCCATTAATTCTCGTTGTTGAAGACGAAGAGCCACTGGCCGAATTACTTGGTTACAATCTTGAAAAAGCCGGCTTTAGAACAGTTATATCGTCAAGCGGTGAGGATGCNTTGTNGCANGTCCAGATTCAACAGCCTGACCTAGCCATTGTCGATTGGATGCTACCGGAACGATCCGGAATAGACGTCTGTCGTTCTTTACGGGCGCAGGCTGATAGCCGGAAATTACCTATTATCATGCTGACATCCGCTTAATTGGAATGAAAAATAAAGATAAAGACCCCTGAATAATTCGCGATACGGAGATATTAAACTATGCGAAAAAAGTACAGCCGTCGGGCCCTTTCCACCATTGCCGCCGCTATCGTTTTATTCTCAATCACACCGGCGTCAGCCGAAACCGATCTGGAAAGTCGAATCCAAATGCTGGAACAAGAGTTGAAGCTGTTGAAGGAACATGCACTGCATCAGGTAAGACACGATCAGGAACTGGCAGCCACACCAAAAAAGAAAGGGTTTAGTACACTCCCTGGTTGGTCGGCAGGTTATAGATACAATCTGAATGCAGATGATAAATCCGCAACAAGAATACGATTGTTTCTTAAAAGGAAATCAATAGTGGGAAACGTGATTAAACTGGCGTGGGAAAGACGAACAGGTCATATTCCCAACTTCTTTAGAACCGGCACGATCGATGGAAATTCACTTAATAAGTGGGGTACCATCTATCTAGAACAAGAGTTTAAATTCTAACTGAAAATCACAACAATTTCTTTTCTTAACTTCATTGATACAACCTAGCAGAATGGCAAAAATATCCTTCATAAGTCCGGGGTTTTGAAAAGGAGTATGCAACCGTGATTGAGGCTTATGGGCCAGTACTGATTGGGTTAGCGTTATTGTTCGGTCTTTTCATGACATGGGGCATAGGCGCCAATGATGTAGCCAATGCTATGGGACCTGCCGTTGGCTCCGGCGCAATCACCATGACGGGGGCACTGGTAATCGCTGGCGTATTTGAGTTGGCTGGGGCCATAATTGCGGGTGGTGAGGTGACGTCAACCGTTCGCAGCAACATCGTCTCGGTAGATGCTTTTGTGGACCAACCCGGACAACTTGCACTGGGCATGCTCGCGGCACTGTTGTCAGCGGGAATCTGGCTGTTGATCGCATCAGCGTGGGGTTGGCCTATTTCAACCACCCATTCGATTGTCGGCTCTATCATCGGCTTCGCACTCGTGGCTGCAGGTGCGTCAGCGGTGAACTGGGGAAAGGTGACCGAGATCGCGGCCAGTTGGGTGATCTCGCCGCTTATTGGTGGTGCCATCGCTTTTGCACTCCAACTTAGTATTCGCCACTTGATTTTGAAAACAAGCCAGCCGGTGGCGGCGGCACGGCGCTGGGGACCACTTTATGTGTTTCTAGTCGGTTTCATTGTCTCTCTGATCACCCTTTTTAAGGGCCTACGTCATCTCCATCTTGATCTCAGCATTGGCGGCAGCTTCGCTTGGGCTTTGGCGATCGGTATGGCTACCGCAGTCGCGGGTTGGGTGATGATCCGGCGCGTACGAGTCGCCGACACCGACGACCATGAAGTAAATGTCTCACACGTCGAGCGCATCTTCACGCCAATGATGATTTTCACGGCATGTGCCATGGCCTTCGCCCACGGTTCCAATGATGTCGCAAACGGTGTCGGCCCACTTGCGGCAGTAGTTGCTATTGTTCGCTCCGGGGGAGAGGTGGCATCGACTTCAGGGTTGCCCATCTGGATCCTCGGACTCGGCGGTGTCGGGATTGTCGTCGGACTCTGGACCTACGGCCGCCGAGTGATGCGGACAATAGGTGAGAACATCACCCCGCTCACACCCAATCGTGGCTTTTGCGTCACCTTGGCAGCCTCAGCGACGGTAGTGCTTGCCTCACGGACCGGCCTACCTGTCTCTACTACCCACATTGCGGTCGGCGCAGTGGTCGGCGTCGGTTTTGCCCGCGCTATCGATCAAGTAAACTTGCGTTTGTTCCTCGGCATCATCGCGTCGTGGTTGCTCACCTTGCCGCTAGCCGGTGGACTAGCCGCATTAATCTACCTTGCATTGCGGTCGATCTTCGTGGTCTGACGCGCTGCTAGGCCTTATAGTAGCAACACACAGGCGACAGCGAAAACAAGAATGCCGACGAACGGCGAGAGATCAAGTAACGCCACCGAGACAAACAAAGCTATTGCCAGACCCGCGGCAGTCAATGAGAGGGTTCCTGCCAGCGGTCGTGCGAGCGCCCAGAGCGCCGCGGCGAGTAGAGCAAGGGCCCCATATTGCATCCCGAGAAGCACTTTCCGCAACCACACGGCATCCTGATAGCGAGTAATCACACCATACAAAACAACCGCCATGAGTAAACCGGGCAAGTTAAGGGCGAGAACGCCTGCAACCATACCGGGCACGCCTGCCACTTTGAGACCGATCAGCGCCGATAATTTGACTGCAGTCAAGCCAGGAAAGACGTAGGTAACCCCGAGTAAGGAAGAGAATTCGGCAGTGGTCAACCAACCCCGACTTTCAACGCACTCCTCTTGGATTAGC
This sequence comes from Rhodospirillaceae bacterium, assembly GCA_002712985.1. GTDB lineage: Bacteria > Pseudomonadota > Alphaproteobacteria > UBA7887 > UBA7887. Next base: position 25,160 of record PAVD01000025.1, on the reverse strand, counting down.
TTGAGCATGGCATTGCCGCCGCCCAGAGAGAACAGGCCGATTCTTCCGAAGCTCAGCAGAATCTGTAAAGTCGCCTCAATCACTGCTCACGGACCACCTGGTCCAAGAATTCCATGTAGCCCATCACTCGGCCTGCCTGCGGGTTTATAGTGTGGACACAAGTTCGTACACAACTCAAGTCAGGACCTTCGACACATGCCGACCAATAGGTCCGACGTTTCAGCGTGAACCTGCACAATTCGAGCTGGACGTCATCAGCCAAGCGCATCCGGTTCCGTAACTTTTTCACTTTGACGTGGCTCGGTGCGTAGCCATACGTCTGAAGTACCGCTTCGAGCTCGTTCTCATTCACAACCTTATCCAAACCACTATAGAGTCGGGGAAAGACACGTGTGAGATCGCCCACCTCAATGGGAAACTTGAACACCTCCTTCGGCCTAAAAGCCTCGTAGTGGCGATGTGACTCAATCAACTGCTTCACCTCTAGCCCGTGTTTCCGCATCTTTATGTTGTCCCGCTGCCCGGGAATNAGCAGATAGCGGTCGGAAACATTAGTGGTCTTGAATTCCACCGAAGAGTCCAGTGCCACCCCGTAACTTGGCGTAACCACCGGCGCCTGGTCGGACCAGAAAGCCCTCCATTCCCAGTTGTTGGTTTTCTCATTCTTTTGGACCCGTTTGTTAGCCGCGGTTGGTGCCAAACCCCGAGCCGGGTGGTAACCAACTTGGCTGGTAGCTTCCACCATTTCAATCACTTCCTCACCGACGTAGTCGGTACCAATCAACTGGTGAATTCGATTGGTGAGTTGTTTTCGGTGTTTCTTGCGGAGGACAACGTCGAACAGGCCACAAGCATCGGCGACNNTGCCCGCCAGCACGTCACGTAAATCCAGGACCTCGTTGAGTGAAATGCGAGCAATAAGCGACCGTTTCTCCCCATTTTTGGTATAGGGAAAGGAATGGGCCTCAAAACCACTCGCCAGCAACCGGCATTTGATCGATACAAGGCCCAGATCTGTTAAGTGTTGGAATGCAGCATACTGGAGATTGCTAGCGTCCTCAGCCAGCAGTTCAAGCCCCTGGCCAAGGTTCAACGGCTCGCCGGCACGATGGAGTTCTTGGAGTGCCTGGTTGAGAAATCCGTGTCCAGTCGGCTGCCGGCTGATGAGTTCAACGTGGTCTCGNTGAAAACGAATTCGGCGATCGAGTANGAGATCGATCAGGATCGCNCCAGCGAGTCCGATATCGTGCGCCATGTATGGCAACGCCGCCGGAACCCCGCTGTCACACGACAGCGACATTAGCAGAAAGCTTTCGGTGACGGATATGATCTCGGCGTCTTTCGCTAGAGGCTTACCCTCTCGTTCTATCGCGCCGACCCCACTTGTTTTTGATTTCACCAATTGCCAACCCTCGATACCTCTGGCAGCAGCCAACACACCACGCTATCTCAGCAAACGCGGGCCCCAACGACTACTACAGTTAAATTCATACAGTAGTATCGGGGACACCCTCACCGGCCCTTGACCGGTGGCCTTCAAATCGTGACTGATCATAGACAAATCAACTATCGTTAAAACAGATTTTTTCCCTTTCACCATTAGTGACCTACGGGAACCAGGGGACACTTTCACGAATGTGTCATTGCAAATCGTAACAGTCACATACCTTGCACGTACATGGTTGTCCTCAAGTGGTTGCATACAGTNACCGATTGCGTTTTCAGTCTAAGTCATCGCCACGGCGACCCAAANGAATGCAATTCACCGTTCAGGATTATGGCTGAAAGTTGGTTCAGTAGGTTTAAAATCGGAATACTACTACATACTCTTTTTCTCTGAACTACTCTTCTATAGATTTTCNTAAAGTTGTTTGAGTCAAAGTTCCTGCATCCNGTTTTCACAGGGGTTTTATAGGTGTAAGGGGTGAACCATTCCTTAAATCAGGTGCCTCTTGAATAAGCGCCACCGCANTGATGCACCTATATTGCAGCTGATCGGCCGGTGTTAGTTTCCNCACTACCCTTGTATTCTATTGCCGGTAGTAGAAACTCCCAACAAAAGCGTTGATGATTCANATATTCCCAGACAGTCTAATGGTTTCTTGAAAACAGATTCATATGCTCGAAACTGGTACAAACCCATCAGGTACACCCCAACAAACAGGCCCATCCTCTTGCCAAATATGTGGCAATAGTGGCCCTTCTAAATTTGCCTTCAGAAGTGGGTATCAGCTGTATCAATGTAAAGCTTGTCATTTTGTTTATGTAGATCCAATGCCAAGCGCCAATGAATTCAACGTGATTTATGATGATGCATACAAAGGAACGTCGGAAGGATATTTTACTAAAGCGAAGAAAAAACTTGCTCGTTCTCGTCGTCAGCTTGCACGTCTACGGCGTATGGTAGCTGGACGCAGATTCCTTGATATTGGTTGTAATGGTGGCTTTGCAGTAGAAGCTGCTCGCGAATACGGCTTCGATGCTATCGGTATTGAGCTGGACGCAGTATCACTTGAATATGCCCGAACCCATTTTCCCGCTAATGATTATTTCCANGGTCGGGTAGAGGAATATTCGGGCACTAGTCCATTTGATATCATCTATTGTTCCGAGGTAATTGAGCACGTTCCAGATGCTAACAGTTTTGTCTCAGCAATGGCGCAACTGATGAAGCCGAGAGCATTGCTTTATTTGACCACACCAGATATTAGCCACTGGCGGCGACCGAAAGACATTCACGAGTGGGACGCTTTTTGCCCGCCAGCCCACTGTCTGTATTTCAATCCTACAAATTTAACTAGTCTGCTGGCTCAGCACGGAATCCAAGTCATCCAGAAACGTTGGGCGTGGAAACCAGGCATTCGACTCTACGCCCGTCGGAGTGCCTGAATACGNTCGTGGCGCATAAGGATTATGACTAAAATGATTGCCGGCAAACCTGCCAGCGCAGCATAAATGAAGAATTCTACATAGCCGAAAGCGTTTACAGCTATTCCGGTAAATCCCCCAATTAATTTNCCCGGTAGCGTCATTAGAGANGTAAACAAGGCATACTGCGTAGCAGTGTAGGCTCTACTAGTTAAGCTGGACAAATAAGCGATGAACACCGTCCCTGCAAGACCGGCGCTAAGGTTATCGGCCGTAATAGTAGCTGTCAGCATCACAATATCAGGCCCTATCGCTGCTAACACAGAGAATAAAAGATTCGTCGTGGCCAACAATATTGCACCGACCAACAAGGGTCTCATTATGCCGTATCGCGCAACCAACAAACCGCCCAAGAACGCGCCGGTGATCGTCGCAACAGTACCGTATATTTTGATAATTAACCCTATTTCGGTTAGCGAAAAACCTATATCAATGTAAAATGGGTTAGCCATTACGCCCATCAACAGATCGCTAATACGAAACAGACCTATAAACAAAAGTACTACCAGGGCAAATCGNCCGTTCCGCGAAAAAAAGTCAACGAATGGATTGACTAAGGCAATAGATACCCAATCCTTAATTCCGCCGACAGGAGGAGCCAAAACCTCGGACGTTTCCGGCTCATCAATAACCAACACGGTAGCAATCCCAATTATGGTCAGGCTGGAAAGAAATACGTAGGTGATTGACCAGTTAACAGCGTCTGCCAGGAGTAAAGCCCCGCCACCTGCTACAAGTAATGCCATCCGATAACCCAATTGATACGTGGCAGCCATCGCGCCCTGGAGCTCATGCGATACAGCCTCTATACGGTATGCATCTATAGAAATATCCTGAGTGGCGGACGAAAACGCAACCAAAAGAGCACACAAAACCAAACGACTCAGATCGCTGCTCGGTTCCGTCCCTGCCATCCCTAATAGCCCCGCNGCAATTCCGATCATTGCGAGTAACATCCATCCGCGCCGTCGACCTAAATAGCGAGTTAAGAAGGGTAGGGGCACACGATCAACAATTGGCGCCCAAAAGACCTTGATGGAATAGGTAATTCCGATCCAACTAAAAAACCCTATCGCGGCCCGATCAACATCCTCTGCACGCAACCACGCAGAAAGAGTGGAAAAGACGAGCAAAAATGGTAAGCCAGCGGAAAACCCCAGAAACACCATGCTGATAACACGCGTGTTTCTATAAACACTAAACGCGGCTCTCCAATCCTTACTTGACCGTATCATTGACTATCTAATACGCCCACCCGCCGTCGTCGTTCGATATCTCGCCAAGCTAGAAAAGCAAAATATCTCGTAGCGGCACAGCGGGCCTCGCTCCGTAGTGGCTGATAATCTCGGCTGCAGCCTTAGCTCCATAGATTCCACAAGTCTCTAGATCCCGTCCCTGGGTGTAACCAAACAGAAAGCCTGCAGCATAAAGGTCTCCAGCGCCAGTGGTATCGACCACCTGCCCGACCGCACTTGCCGAAACCGTATATATCTCTTTCGGAGTGACAACCATAGATCCGCGTGCACCGAGTGTCAGGACAGCAATACTACAGCAGTTTTGCACTTGTTGGACGGCATCATCAATTGTTTCCACTTTGTACAGAGATTGAATCTCTTGCTCGTTCGCGAACAAAATATCTATGTCGCTCCGTACCAGTTCGAGAAATTCTGTCCTGTATCTTTCCACACAAAACGCGTCTGAGAGCGTAAATGCCACCGGACGACCTGCAGCATGAGCAATTTTCATTGCCTTCCGAAAAGCGTCTTTTGCCTTCGGTGGATCCCAAAGATAACCCTCCAGATAAGTCACAGCCGCAGACTCAATGCTGTTGGAGTCGATGTCCTCAGGCGCAAGCTCAACACATGCTCCCAAGTACGTATTCATGGTTCTCTCTGCATCGTCCGTAACAAAAACGAAGCAACAAGCTGTCCCTGTACCAGAGGTCGCAGCCGTTGTCTCAAATTGTACCCCTAGTGAACAAATATCTTGCTGAAATATCTTGCCCAATTCATCATTGCTCACTTTACCGATAAAGCCTCCACGCCCTCCCATCGACGCTAGACCAGCAATTGTATTGGCTGCAGAACCACCCGAGGAAACCTTGTCTGCACGTATCTTCCCATGCAGTGTTGNGGCTTGATTTTCATCGATGAGTGTCATGGCACCNTTCTTGAGATTGTTNNCANTCAAGAAATCATCGNTCGTCTTAACGATTACATCTACGATTGCATTTCCAAGTGCGACTACATCAAGATNCGTTTCGGACACGTTCGCTTCCTTTGTGGTTTAGATGAGTACCCAATAGTTTCTACCAGTCAACAAGGCCTATCAAAAAGTTGGAGGGTGATAAAACAATGCGGTAACCCGGAAAAGACGTGCAATCATGATCAACTTGGCTTTATGGGGAAATTTTCGTTTTCTCGGGATAGACACAGAACTCATTGATTGAACAGATTGGACACTTCGGTTTCCTCGCGACACATACATAACGACCGTGAAGAATTAACCAGTGATGAGCATGGCGTTTATATTTATCTGGCACGATTTTATTTAGCCGCAGTTCCACTTCGAGAGGCGTTTTGCCGACAGCAAGCCCTGTTCTGTTGCCCACTCTGAACAGGTGCGTGTCCACTGCTATAGTTGGTTGGCCAAACGCTATGTTAAGTACTACGTTCGCCGTTTTTCGCCCAACTCCTGGCAACCTTTCTAATTCCTCTCGGGTATCGGGTACCTCACCACCAAATTCATCTAACAACTGCCTGCTAAGGGCAATGATATTTTTAGCCTTATTTTTGAAAAGCCCAATTGACTGAATAGAGGAACGAACCTTTTCTTCCCCCAACTCAAGCATCTTGCTAGGACTATCCGCATGCGCAAACAATTTAGCCGTCGCCTTGTTGACTCCCGTATCCGTTGCCTGCGCCGACAAAACCACGGCAACCAAAAGCGTGTACGAATTTTGATAATTTAGTTCACCTTTTGGTTCGGGTTCCTGTAAGGAAAACCGACGAAAAATCTCTTCTATCTGAGTTTTCTTCATAAGATATTCTTGTACTCGTTGTCTGCAATTCCTGGAGAGAGTTTTTCGCGTTTAAGCTATGCCACTTCGTCGTCGGAGAGTAGAGTAAGNATGTTTTCTCAAACAAAAAAGGGGCGTATCATAGCAAAATATTACTGGCTTTCCCGATGCAATTTTTATGCTCATGAACGACAAAATTTTATTTAANGCTGTTTTACGGCCCAACCGTTCTTTGGCAAAGAAGGGCTTTCTTTGGGTCATGGTTATTGCTTCACTNCTGTGTCTAACGGTTGGTCTGATGTTTTTGCTGGCTGGCGCTTGGCCTGTAACTGGGTTTCTCGGTCTTGAACTATTGCTGTTATATATAGCACTTCTCATGAGCTATCGTTCTGGCCATCTTACGGAGACTATTCAGCTACGCAAGGCAAGCTTGTCAGTTTTTCGGTTTGTCAGGAACGGCAGCTCATTCGTATGGCATTTTCAGCCATACTGGCTCCAGGTCGAGTTCAATCGTGAAGCCCATCATGATAGTCAGATTATATTGAGGTCAAAGGGTAAAAGTGTGAGTGTTGGTTCGTTCTTATCTCCAAACGAACGAGCAGACTTTGCTCACGCTTTGATGAAAGCGCTTCGAAATTGCAAAAACGGTCAATCTGTGGAGGTATGAATGTATTCCATACAGGGTTCTTGCTCCGGTTAATATTTGAATTGACCAAGAAAAGCAGGCTCATGTAACCCGATCTCTTATCGGGTTGTCATCTATTTTCGGTGCCACAACAAACACTCCCGTCCGCTAGATTATTNGGAGAGACCTAACATATCCTGCATCCCGTAAAGCCCCGCTGGCTTGCCATACAACCACATNCCTGCCCGAACCGCGCCCGTAGCAAAAATCTGACGTGACGTTGCGTGATGGTTTAGCTCCAATCTTTCATTTTGCCCCGCCAGGATAACGCTATGAGTTCCTACGACATCCCCTCCNCGCANNACAGCAAAGCCAATATCCCCGCGGCGTCGCTCCCCGGTCATACCATCTCTAGCCCGCTGGCTAACAGCATCTAAATCAACGTTTCGGCCCCTCGCCACCGCGTTACCAAGGGCCAACGCAGTCCCGGAGGGCGCATCTACCTTGTGCCGATGATGCATTTCCAAAATTTCGATATCAAAGTCATCGTTTAACATCGCGGCAGCTCGTTCCGCCAACCCTAGAAGGACGTTTACGCCTATGCTCATATTAGCTGCCCAAAAAATTGCAGCTCCTGATGCTGCTGACAAGAGAGACTCCCGTTCTTTTGAATCTAGTCCGGTGGTGCCTATGACATGGCAAACACCCTCAGCTGCGGCGATTTCCGCATGCATAACCGAAGCTTTCGGAGCTGAGAACTCTAGGACACAATCAGCCAACCCAAAAACTTCCCTGGCATTATCCGTAATCTCAATCTTCAAAGAGTTTAAACCAGAGGCCACCCCAACATCTAGACCTAGACTTGGATGGTTTTCATGCTCACTCGCCGCCACCAGGCGCACACCTTCCGTCCCAACAATCTCCCTTACCAAAGATTGTCCCATCCGGCCGGCAGCCCCCACCACTCCCAAATTCAGCTGTGCCATCTAGTGGACCTCACTTAAATGAGCCCAAAAATGTTCAAGAAAAATTGCATNGTGCCTAGTCTTTAAGGTCATTCCATAGCTCTTTAACCGCTGTGAAAAAGCCATCTGTTTCAGGACTATTACGCTTCCCACCATTTTTCTCAAACTCATGCAATAATTCTTTCTGTTTTTTAGAAAGNTTTACCGGGGTCTCAACCTTTGTTTGTACAATCATATCGCCAGATCCCGAGCCTCTAACTGCCGGCATACCCTTTCCGCGCAAGCGAAATTGTTGNCCGCTTTGCGTGCCCTCCGGAATCGTTATCCTAGCCCGACCTCCATCCAANGTCGGCACTTCGATNGTTCCGCCAAGTNTTGCCTGNGTCATAGCCAGNGGAACGCGACANTANAGNTCTGCGCCNTCACGCTGAAACAAACTATGCGGAGAAATCTTCAGGAAAATGTACAGATCTCCTGGTGGACCNCCACGCACTCCTGCCTCGCCNTCTCCAGCAAGCCGTATACGCATTTCGTCATCTACGCCACGTGGTATATTTACCTGCAGTTGTTTTTCTTTCGACACTCTCCCACCACCGCCACAGATATCACACCTTCTTTCTATCCTTTGACCATTGCCTTGGCAGGTCGGACAAGTCCGTTCTATGGTAAAGAACCCTTGCTGAGCCCTGACTTTGCCGGCACCTCCACAAGCACTACAGGTGACGGGAGAGGTTCCCTTTTCGGCCCCATTACCACCACATTCATCGCAAGTCGAAGCGCTGTTGGTGCGTATGGTCGTACTCTTGCCGTGGTACGCCTCCTCAAGGGATATCTCAAGGTTGTATCGCAAATCGGCTCCCGATTGCGAATTTGAGCCCCCTCTACGTCCAACGAAATCTCCGAATAAATCATCGAAAACATCCGCGAAGCTAGAGGTTGTAAAACCAAAACCGCCACCAGGACCACCACCGGAACCTTCAAAAGCAGCGTGTCCGAATTGGTTATAAGCTGAGCGCTTCTCGCCATCCTTCAGAACGCCGTATGCTTCCGACAGTTCTTTAAAATGTTTCTCGGCCTCGCTGTCTCCCGGGTTCCGATCTGGATGGCATTTCATTGCCAGACGACGGTACGATTTCTTTATATCATCATCGTTTGCGTTTCGGTCTAGACCGAGCGTCTCATAATAATCGCGCTTGGCCATAGATAAATTACCCCATTCCTACAATAAAACTGCCAGTCGTCGCCGGCACCATTCGCAATTGAATACGTACCATGTGGTCCGACCCTCTATTTTGATGTTATTGCAAAACTTTATTGACGGGCTGTTTGGTCGTCGTCCTTGACTTCTTCGAAGTCCGCATCAACCACTGTCTCATCGGAATTTTTCGCGGCGTTACTACTATTTTCATCACTTCCTGCCGCTCCAGCAGCCTCCGCCTGTTCCTTATACATTGCCTCTCCGAGCTTCATCGACACTTCTTGCAACTGATCGATGGAACTCTGAATAGCCGCCGGGTCTTCTTCAGCCACGACATCACGAAGAGCTGTAACTGCTTTTTCAATTTTCTCTTTATCCGCGACATCAACCTTATCGCCGAAATCTACTAACGATTTTTCCGTGGCGTGAATTAAGCTATCAGCGTGATTCCGCTTATCCACAAGTTCGCGTCTCTTCCGATCTTCATCCGCGTGTTGCTCAGCCTCCACTACCATGCGTTCGATATCGTCCTCCCCAAGACCTCCGGAAGCCTGGATTTGGATTTGCTGTTCTTTCCCTGTGCCCTTATCCTTTGCCGACACGTTCACAATACCATTTGCGTCAATATCGAACGTAACTTCGATTTGTGGTACTCCCCTGGGAGCTGGCGGTATTCCGACTAAATCNAACTGACCAAGCGCCTTGTTATCGGTAGCCATCTCCCGCTCACCTTGGAATACGCGAATGGTAACGGCATTTTGATTGTCGTCGGCGGTAGAGAAGGTCTGGCCCTTCTTAGTTGGGATAGTAGTGTTTCTATCGATTAAACGAGTAAAAACACCACCCAAAGTCTCTATGCCTAGAGATAGTGGTGTTACGTCCAACAACAGAACATCCGTTACATCACCGCTCAGCACAGCACCCTGAATGGCTGCACCGACTGCTACGACTTCATCCGGGTTTACGCCTTTATGAGGCTCACGACCAAAGAAATTCTTCACCGTCTCGATCACTTTAGGCATTCGTGTCATGCCTCCGACCAAGACAACGTCGTCAATNTCGCCCGCGCTCAAGCCCGCGTCCTTTAGCGCTTGTCTACACGGCTCAATGGTACGTTCCACCAAATCCGCAGCCAATGCTTCTAGCTTTGCGCGAGTCAATTTGATTGCCAGATGCTTAGGACCTGCCTGATCCGCAGTAATGAACGGAAGATTGATTTCAGTTTGTGAGGTACTAGATAACTCGACTTTCGCTTTTTCAGCCGCCTCCCGCAGCCGCTGCAAGGCTAGTTTATCTTCTCGTAAATTGATCCCGTTCTCTTTTTTAAACTCATCTGCAAGGTANTTGACGATACGCAGGTCAAAATCCTCTCCGCCTAAAAAAGTATCGCCGTTGGTTGCCTTTACCTCAAATACACCATCCCCAATTTCTAGAATGGATACGTCGAAGGTGCCACCTCCAAGATCATAAACAGCTATGACCCCCCCACCTTTCTTATCCAGACCNTATCCAAATGCGGCCGCAGTCGGTTCATTAATAATTCGTAGCACGTCAAGGCCAGCGATCTGACCGGCATCTTTAGTTGCTTGGCGCTGTGAATCATTGAAATACGCTGGAACTGTAATAACCGCTTTGTCTACTGTCTCTCCTAAATGANTTTCGGCTGTCTCTTTCATCTTCTGCAACACAAAGGCACTGATCTGGCTAGGAGCATATTTTTTGTCCTTAGCCTCAANCCAAGCGTCCCCATTATCAGCCTTAGTGATCTTATAGGGCACCATATCGGCGTCTTTCTGTACCATTGGATCATCATGGGAACGGCCAATCAGGCGTTTNATCGCAAAAAAGCTACCATCGGGATTGGTCACCATCTGCCTTTTGGCCGGCTGGCCAACCAAACGTTCCCCATTATCTGCGAATGCCACTATAGATGGCGTCGTACGCGCACCTTCTGCGTTTTCAATCACTCGCGCATCTTTGCCTTCCATTACAGCTACGCACGAATTAGTGGTCCCTAAATCGATACCAATAATCTTGCTCATAGAACCCTCTTCCATCCAATCGCCACGTCTTTCAAGACGCATCAAGACATTCTATTTTATCCTTCCACGCACAAACTAAGACCATCTTCGCCAGGGGATAAAATCAATAGACCGCAGATATATGGGGTTTTTTGCGTCGGGGTACAACCGTAGGGAAATGCTATTTTTGGTAAAAATGCTGTTCCTAATCGTCTGACTTGGCAGACTCGGTCGATTTTTTGGCAACTCCGACCATTGCAGGGCGAAGCAAACGATCGTGAATCTTATAACCAGGCTGCAGGACCTGGATCACGGTTCCAGCCGCATGGTCTTCGCTCTCCAACTCAAACATAGCCTGATGATAATTGTGATCAAAAGCCTTGCCTAGTGGCTCAATTCGTTTAATGCCATGACGAGTAAGAACGGTCTCAAACTCTTGTTGGGTCAAAGAGATACCTGCCTGAAGGCTTTTTATTCTTGGGTCATCTTCATTCTCGGTACCCTCAAAATCAGGCACACTATCCAGGGCACGCTGCAGGTTGTCAGTAATACTGACAATATCTCTTGCAAAACTACTAACACCGTATTTTGCGGCCTCTTCCCGTTCCCTCTCAGCTCGCTTACGCACATTTTCTGTTTCAGCCAAAGCACGCAATAATTGGTCCTTTAATACTTCGGTTTCATTAGGGGTTTCACCTTCATCNGCAGTATCGTCGTTCAGGTCCTCGCACTCTCCTACGTCTTGGGTTGCTGGGTCAGACCCCCCTTCTGCGGTAGCAGACGATTTTTCCTGTGTTTTCCTTTGCCTCTTGGACCTAGCTGTATCCTTTTTGTCCTCCAATCCAACGTCATGATCCGTTGGGTCGTTTGAATCCAAGTTTGCCTTTCTATCACTACGATCATTTGTCATCAATTAATCCACCACTTCTACTCATCAAACGACTTATTGCGCGAGCTGTGTAGTCCACCATCGGAATTATTCGGGCGTAGTTAATTCGAGTGGGCCCTATAACTCCAATTGCTCCCAATGGTCGAGTGGGGNGNAAAGTTCCCCCAGCACTCAAGGGTGCCACAATTAACGAACAGCCGGACAAATCAAATAACCGGTTGTCAGCCCCGATAAATACGTGCACACCATCTGCAGCTTGGGTCTTTTCAATTACCCGCAAAAGACTTTTCTTTGTCTCTAATATATCGAACAACTCGCGCAACCTTTCAAGGTCACCAAGCGCATCAACATCATCAAACAAATTTGCACGGCCTCTCAAGATAAGCAGTTCCTCGCTACCATCGCTTGACCAAGTAGCAACACCGGCCTCAACAACTCGCGTCGCGAGTTCATCTAATTGACTAGAATGCGTTTCAAGTTCTTCAGTGATAGTTTGGTGTGCTTCGGCCAACGTACGCCCTGACAAACGAGCATTCAAATAATTCCCAGCTTCAATAAGGGTAGAAGGGGTGAAACCCACGGGCAAGTCTATTAACCTGTTTTCCACTAGGCCGGTTTCTGTAATCATGATTGCCAGGGCCTGTCCCGACGACAAGAGGACGAATTCCACATGGCGCACAGGTGCTTCAGACTTGGGAGCAACAACCAGACTCGCCATCTTCGTTAAGCCTGACAGCATCTCGGTTGTTTCATTTAGTACTTCTGACAGGCTACGTCCATTTCCCGCACATCTATTTTCAATATTCTCGCGCTCATCCGCACTCAAATGTCCAATCTGCAAAAGGCCATCAACAAAGAGGCGCACCCCGCGATCCGTGGGCAGCCTACCTGCTGACGTATGAGGCGCGAACAAAAGACCAGACTCCTCCAGGTCGGACATAACATTGCGAATCGTCGCCGGTGATAACGTCAGCGAGAGTCGCTGAGAAAGGGTTTGCGACCCGACAGGTTCACCCGTTTCGAAATATGCTTCTACTATCTCTCGAAAAATTTCGCGCGAACGCTGACTGAGTTCGTTGATCATCCGCGTTATCGACTACCGCTTTGAGAACGCAAGGGCCGTGACTTTAACTATCGATCTTGCAAAATTCAACTTTATCGGAAAGATATCCGTAAAAGAGAATTCTATTGGTAAGGGTAGACGCAACACTCTTGCCAGGCTAGCTTGGCCGCACTTGCAATTTCAACTCGGTGTTCCAGCATGAGAACTTTTGGTCGTGCAGCAACTGACATGCGTCCAGTGGTTTTGGAGACAGGCGTTAACAAACACGCAGAGGGCTCATGCCTTGTAAAATTCGGCGATACCCACGTCCTATGCACAGCGACCGTAGAGGAACGGGTTCCCCCGTTCCTACGNAATAGTGGTAAAGGGTGGATTACTGCAGAATACGGCATGTTGCCTAGATCCACGAACACCCGCGTCGATCGGGAAGCAGCGCGAGGGCGTCAATCAGGACGAACGCAAGAAATTCAACGCCTTATCGGGCGNAGCTTGCGGGCTATTGTCCAAATTGATGGCTTCGGGGAACGGCAAATTCGGCTCGACTGCGACGTAATTCAAGCTGACGGTGGGACACGTACCGCATCAATAACTGGCGCTTACGTGGCCTTGCACAAGTCCTTCAGTCATCTGGTCAATGAAGGATTGATTGTGGAAAATCCGCTGACTGACCAAGTGGCTGCGGTGTCTTGCGGCCTCGTTAGCGGGGAACCCCTCGTTGACTTGGACTACCGTGAAGATAGTGGGGCAGATGCAGACGCCAACTTTGTATTGACCGCCAAAGGAGGACTAGTAGAAGTTCAAGTTACCGCGGAACAAGGCCCCTTCACACATAGCCAACTCAATCAAATGCTAAAAAACGCTGAAGCAGCGGCAGAACAATTATTCGCGATGCAGCTCAGAGCTTTGGAAGCCAAATAGGCTGTACAGAGCATGCGTAGCCGGCCAGTAAGAATGAATACGTTCCAATAGACGCTCGTGACTACAAAAACGATCAATTGCTCTAGAAAAATAGTAATTGCCAGTCATAATGCTGGCAAAGTTTGTGAAATCACGAAGCTCTTAGAGCCACTTGGCCTTGGCGTAACTTCCGCTGCTGAGCTGGATCTTCCTGAACCACTCGAAAATGGCCAAACTTTTTCTGCCAATGCCATCATCAAAGCAACTGCTGCTCGAGATACGACNAACCTGTTAAGCCTGGCAGATGACTCTGGNCTGGTTGTGCCCACCTTAAATGGCGCGCCTGGAGTATATTCTGCACGATGGGCTGGTCCCAAAAAGGACTATGATGTGGCTATGGAGCGAATTGCAAAGGAACTTGCGGGCCGGGAGCCAGCCGCGCATTTCGTCTGTGCCCTGGCTCTTGCTTGGCCAGATGGATCCTGTGAGCATTTCGAAGGAACTATCCACGGAACACTAGTATTTCCACCTCGCGGTATAAACGGTTTCGGATATGATCCAATCTTTCAACCATTCGGACGGCTCCAAACATTTGGTGAAATGTTGCCAGAGGAGAAACATTCTATAAGTCACAGGGCGCGCGCTTTTGAGCAATTCTGTAATCGCTATCTCGGAAAATCCTCTGGTGCAGAGTGAACCACAAATCAGCCAAGTGAGGTCGACAATGTCNCTGCCGAACAAATGCGNGGTGGCTTCGGAAAAGCTAGCAGTATATTTTCACTGGCCCTTTTGCTTATCGAAATGCCCATATTGCGATTTCAATAGCCATGTCTCNTCAAACATCAATCATGATCATTGGCGGAGAGCTTTTCTTGCCGAGATTAGAAGGATGGCGTCATGGATCGGTGGCCGCAATGTCACAAGTATCTTTTTTGGGGGTGGAACACCTTCCTTAATGGCACCAAAAACAGTGGCAGCTATACTTGATGAAGTGGCAAAACAGTGGACCGTGGATGAACGACCGGAAATTACTCTCGAGGCCAATCCAACATCGTCCGACTCTGNAACATTCCGAGATTTTCACTCTGCGGGTATTAATAGGCTCTCGCTCGGCATCCAAGCTCTGCAGGATGACGCATTGAAATTTCTCGGGCGTACGCATTCTGCCGCTGAGGGGCTAATAGCGGCTGAAATTGGCGCATCCGTATTTAGCCGTATTTCCATTGATTTGATCTATGGGCGTCCTAAACAAAGTACCGAAGACTGGCGCCGCGAATTAAAGAATGCCCTAGATCTAGTAGATGACCATATTTCTGTCTATCAATTGACTATCGAAAAAGGCACGCCTTTTTATGATTTGCATCGACGCGGCACCCTGGAGTTGCCCACTGACAAAAAAGCCGAGGGCCTTTACGAAACGACCCAGAAAGTACTGAATGAAGCAGGGCTCCCGTCATACGAGATTTCCAATCATGCCCGCCCAGGAGGTGAAAGCCGACACAATCTAGCGTATTGGCGTTATCAAGATTATCTTGGGATCGGACCCGGCGCTCACAGCCGCATTGTGGTTAATTCTAAAATGCTTGCTATAGAACAATTTAGAACNCCNAAACGATGGCTTCAANCTACGGAGCAAGAAACCGGGGCCACTTTAAGCAAAACNGCTCTTTCCCAAGCCCAAAGTATCCNAGAAATGGTTATGATGGGTTTGCGTCTAAAGAATGGTCTGAATAAAACCTGGTTTGAGGATCGCACGGGTGTAAAGCTTGNTGACGCGATCAATTTCCCTGCAACTATGAACCTAGAAAGTGCTGGTCTTATCATCAACCAAAAAGAGCAACTTCGATTGACACCGCTCGGGCTTATGGTTTTGAATTCCGTACTAGCTAAAATCCTGATTTAATAGGGCCAGATAACGTATCACATTCCCCCACCCATGACGCTGAGTTTAGGCGAATCAATTACGTCGATGGAATCCTCTGATACCTGATAAATTGCCAACTCCCTTTCGGCCACTCCGGTCTTGTTAAAGCGAAATAGCCCTTGAATGCCGATAAACCCCTCCATCGAGGTGAACCAATCCGATTCTTCGGAATTAAATGATCCAATCATCCCTTTATTAGCCAGAACACCGGCCAAGGAAACAGCGTCGTACGCAAGAACGGCACCACGTGGGGGTATCGAATTAAAATTAGCTCGATATATTTCTTCAAAACTCGCCCATGTCCCTGGTGGAGGAGCGGCAAACCATCCACCCTTTAAGGATGGTTCTCCCAAGATACTCTCATGTTGCCAAAGCTCCGTTCCCAGCAAGCGAACACCGCTCGTCTCTATATCGAAATAGGGAAAACGGGTGGCCAACGAACGTAGAGTCCTTCCACCAGCTGCAATCAACACACAATCTAAACGTTCTCCGGTAGCCGACCCCGACTGCTTGTAAAGAGCCGCTATGCGCCGTACAACATCTGTCGCGTTGGTGGCCTTTAGCTCAAAATATTCAATATGCCCCGGCGGCAATCCAGCTGCATCAAGACCTTCATTAAAGGCCCTAGCTATGGCATAGCCATAGTCATCGTATGGCACTAATGCCGCCATGTGACGAAGGCCGGAGGCAGCAGCATAGGACACGATGCGCCTAACCTGCTGGTGGGGCGTAAAACCAAATACGTATACACCATCACCCGCTACGGAACGATCATTTGAAAAACTAATAATAGGCACACCGTGTTGCCGAGCTACTGGTGCCGCCGCCAGAACTGACTCGCTAAAAAGCGGTCCAATTAATAGTCGGGCACCCTCATCAATCGCTTCACCTGCAGCACGAGCAGCCCCGCTAGGCGTACCTGAAGTATCCTTAATAAGTAAAGTCGTGTCTGGGTCGAAATACTCGAACAGAGCTAATTGAGCGGCGTTCAGCATGGCTCGGCCCCACTGAGATCCGTCACCAGTAAGCGGCACCAAAAAAGCGACCGTACGTGTTTTCTCAGTATCACTGCCCAATGCGGCAATGGTTTCATCCAATCCCATTTTTAATATACTATGTTTACCTGCCAATGACTTATCACTTGGTATCACCATGGGCTCGGTTTTTGCTGCGGCTATTGCGACCTTTTCGGACTCCGACATTAGTGCCAGCATTGCTTCGGTGGTTAATGAATCTTTGGCACTACTACTATTTTCTGAAGAAGAAAGATCACTATCCTGAGTTACGAAAGCCGTAGAATGATTTCCATCATGAGAGTCTCTCCTCCTGGTCTCAACATCTGGAGCCACTTGTTCCTCGTTACTTCCAACTGACTGTTGATCTTCGTCCAAAAGCGTCATAGACCTAGGGGGTTCGCATCCGACTAATGGTAAGAGCAATGCCAGAACGACCGGCGCGAAGGCACGGAACAAAATCAATAACTGCGGGGAAGAAGTCTTCAACACTGCAATCCCGTCCGGTGGACAAATCCACAAGGAACCTGTTGGACCAGACTAACCAGGACACCTTGACAAGTAAACCTCCGGCTGGGCTTTACATTATCTCAACGCCAATCGGACACGCAGATGACATAACGCTGCGAGCACTCGACATGCTGCGTAATGTTGACCTTGTAGCGTGCGAGGATACTCGGCATACAGGAAACTTGCTCTCCCGATACGGGATCAATACACGCCGTATCGCATATCATGAACATAACGGTGAGCGTGTTAGACCTGGCATTTTGCGAAAACTTAAGAATGGCGCAGCAATAGCGTTAGTTTCTGACGCGGGAACACCCCTTGTATCAGACCCTGGTTTCAAGTTGGTCAGCGAGGCTATCACCAACGGAATATCTATTATTCCGGTCCCGGGGCCCTCAGCTCCACTGGCAGCCTTAGTTTCTTCCGGATTACCGACAGACAGGTTTTTTTTTGCTGGATTTATTCCATCTAGCTCCGCAGCACGCAAAAAGATATTTCAAGAACTTGCTGATATTAAGGCGAGCCTTATTTTCCTGGAGAGTCCAAGAAGACTAGCAAACACTCTAGAGACAATGGCTGATGTCTTGGGATCACGGGAAGCTGTGATAGCTCGCGAACTAACGAAAATACACGAAACCATTTTGCGTGGACCAGTGGCAGAGCTCGCTTCGTACTACCTGAGGGATGCAGAAGCAGGCGTTTTACCGCGTGGAGAGATAGTCATAGTCGTTGGCCCGCCACCAAAGAGCCAATCAATGCATGTTGGCGAAAGTAATTCCAAAGAGACTGATAAGTTGCTTCAAACTGCACTTCAGAACATGGGTACCAAGGATGCCGCAAAAAGTGTTGCTGAACTCACTGGGTTGAACCGGAGGGACCTATATAGCCGTGCCCTACAGCTACTAGGAGACGCCGGATGACTTTTTGGTATGGACAGGTTTTGGATAGAATCCGGTCGATTGCTATTTTATTTTGCGGTTTTATTTTCATAACTACGAGCAGTTCATGCACGAAGGTAGGCACTGCTATCGGCGCCGGCGCGAGAGCTGGATTAGCTATAGCAGAGGAACGTTCAATACGGACTGTGATAAGTGACACGGCGCTAAAACTCGCTGTAAATAAGGGTTTAGTCGAGAGTTCTTTCGAAAATTTATTTTGGACGGTAAAGACTACTGTTTTTGAAGGACGGGTTCTGCTAACAGGCGGTGTCGAGACAGAACAACTTCGGGATCAAGCAAGTGAAATCGTATGGGCAGTAGATGGAGTGAGAGAAGTTTTTAATGAGTTACAAGTGATTAGGGACAAAAGTGTAGCCGATTCAGTCAGAGACAAGATGATTGTAGTTTCTCTCCATAGTAAAATTGCCGGTGATAAAAAAATAACTGGAATCAATTATAAGATAGTTACCTATAATCGGACGATTTATCTTATTGGTGTTGCTCAGACCCAAGGTGAACTTGATAGAATCGTTACATATGCTCGTTCCATTCGATATGTTCGTCGCTTAGTTAATTATGTCTTGCTGGTACAAGACGAGCGTCGTGCCTATTAACGCCAGCGTACAAAAACGGATTGGAAAAATTCAATGACGTTAACGGTCGCAATCCAGATGGATCCCATNGAANAAATAGATATCTATACCGACTCAACTTTTGCTATAGCGTTAGAAGGACAAGCACGCGGCCACAAGTTGTATCACTATCTACCTGGGGCGCTGTCACTAGATTCGGGACGTGTGACAGCTACCGGACACTCGTTAGTGGTACACAACAAACTTGGGGACCACTATTCACTCGGAGATGAACAAGAACTAGATTTGTCAACAATCGATGTGGTCCTTATGCGCCAGGACCCACCTTTCAACATGTCATATATCACGGCTACACACTTGTTGGAACAGATCCACCCCAACACACTAGTAGTAAACGACCCTAGTGCAGTCAGAAACTCGCCAGAAAAATTATTGGTAACAAAATTTCCTGATCTTATGCCTCCCACGTTGATTACTTCCGACCCACAAGCCGTCGAAAACTTTAGAGCTAAGCACCAGGATATTGTCTTAAAACCATTGTTTGGCAACGGCGGTGCTGGAGTATTTCATATTGCCCCAGATGATGAGAATCTCACGGCACTCCTAGAGATGTTTTCTAGTACATTGCAAGAACCAATTGTGGCGCAACGGTATTTACCGGAAGTGCGCTCTGGTGATAAGAGAATTATTTTGATAAATGGGGAGGCCGCAGGCGCTATTAATCGCGTACCACCTCCCGGAGAAGCGCGAGCCAATATGCACGTTGGTGCTCAAGCCGAACCAGCAGACATTACTGACCGNGAACAATCAATATGTGCCANTATCGGTCCTAGTTTGAAACAGANCGGGTTGNTATTTGTTGGGATTGACGTCATTGGAGGTTATCTTACGGAGATCAATGTTACGTCCCCTACTGGAATTCAGGAATACGAGCGGTTTACCGGAATCTCATTGTCTACTCGTATCTGGGAAGCGATCGAAGCAAAACGCCCGTGAAACGATCTTTTTAAACCTTTCTCTAGACATTCATGGACAAGGTGAGCCCGCCGTCTACCACCAGTTCTATACCAGTGATATAGGAAGACTCATCAGAAGCCAGAAACACAGCCGTGTGAGCGACATCCCAGGCGGTACCCATCTTTCCCATGGGACACAGAGCATTTCTCTCAGTTATCATTGCTTCCACATCCTTATAGGCACCCGAAACGGCACCCCTTATCAGAGGCGTGTCCATCAGGCCCGGCAGTATCGCATTGCAGCGAATTTTATGTTTGGCGTATTCTGTAGCAATGTTGCGGGTTAATGAATTCACAGCTCCTTTTGAAGCAGAATACGAAACGCAAGGATAACCAAGAGAGTAGAACGACGCTATTGATGAAACATTAATTATAGACCCGCTCTGTGCCCTCACCATATGAGGCAAAACATTTTTCGATGTCAGATACATGCTTTTTACGTTGACATCTATTAACCGATCCCAATTCTCTTCTGCGATCTGCTCCGGCCCACCTGGTTCGACGATACCCACATTATTGTGGAGTATATCAATATGGCCATAAACCTCCTTGCAAGCGGCAACGAGGCCAGCAACTTGATTACCATCTGTGACGTCNGCTAAATAAATGGAACAGTNTCCGCCCTCTTCTCGGATAATGGCCTCTGTATTCGCGACCGCGCTCTTATCTATATCGACTGCAAAAACGCTTGCACCTTCGCGTGCAAACTGAACAGCACAAGCTTTACCATTGCCCCATCCGGGACCTGAAGATCCTGCACCCGTAACAATTGCAACTTTACCTTCTAATCTTTTCACCATTGCTCCAGTACCGCCTCAGGCACAATAGCCTTAAAGGGAGAACACCTACATCTAGCCCTCACACTAGTTCAGCTAGCCAAACATATCGAAACCTTTCGGCAAACTAAATTACGATGGTCTGACACCGCCAAGTTTACGTCCTCCGAATATATGACTGTGAAAATGCATAACTTCCTGATTCGCATCGGCACCACTATTGGTCACCACACGATACCCNGTCTGGGACACGCCAAGTTCTCTCGCGACAACGCCTATCGCACGCATATAGGCAGCCAACTCAGCATCGCTAGCCCGCCCCGAGAAATCATCAATAGAATTGTAGGCCATTTTTGGGATTATCAGTACATGTATCGGCGTCAGTTTNGCGATATCGTGAAAAGCCANCACATAATCATCTTCGTAAACCTTATCGGCCGCAATCTCCCCTCTAATTATCCTCGCAAAAATGTTTTCGGTATCATAAGTCATGGGCTTTACTCTTATTACATTCGTTTCAATTGCCAAAGAGAGACTGCGTCATTTATCAACCTTTTCCTGCCTTCTTGGCATCCAACCCCGAAACTCCTTCACGACGAATAAGTTCTGCAAAGATATCCTTTGGTTCCAATCCACGGTCTGCCCACAACACCATAAGGTGGAACAACAGATCCGCGCTTTCTGATATTAGTTGTTTTTTATCGNCACAAACGGCGGCAAGGGCGGTTTCTATAGCTTCCTCACCAACCTTTTGTGCAATGCGAGAAGTACCCAGTTCAAATTGCCGAGCTACATATGACTGCTCCGGATCACCTCCTCTGCGTCCCTGAATAACGTTAAAAAGACGCTCAAAGATAGCGGCGTTGGATTCAATCATATAGTGTCTCCGGTGCCTTAAGTACTTCGCGTATTTCAGTAACGCTGTCTTCCCTTACGGACAAAAAGAAACAGCTTCTTCGTCCAGTATGACAGGCCACTCCTTTTTGTTCGACCAAGGCCAGTAACGTATCACTGTCACAGTCGAGACGAAGCTCAACCAAACTTTGGATTTGGCCCGACTGCTCCCCTTTGCGCCATAATTTCCCTCGGCTCCTCGAAAAATAGCAAAGAGACCGGGTAGCGAGAGTTTCGCGGATTGCATCCAGATTCATCCAGGCTAGCATCAATACTTCCCCAGTATCGTGCTGCTGTGCAATAACTGGAACTAGATCGTTTTCGTCAAATTGAATGGAGTNAAGAAGACCTTCGTCCATTTTTCTCNCCTACTACAAGGTTTCTGAACATTAGCACGAATGCCCAACCAGGATCCTTCTCAGCCCACCATAAAAAATGCCTTGGTTGNTTGGCAAGCATAGCAAACCAATCACAAACGTACNGGAACTCCCGCTGAATTCATATGCTCTTTGGCTTGGCCTATTGAGTAACGTCCAAAATGGAATATGGATGCAGCCAACACAGCACTGGCATGACCATCTCTTGCAGCCTCTACCAAGTGATCAAGGGTGCCCGCACCGCCCGATGCAATAACCGGAACCGAGACAGAATCAGCAACNGCACGGGTTAAGGACAAGTCGAAGCCGTCTTTGGTTCCATCGCAGTCCATCGACGTAAGTAAAATTTCACCAGCCCCGAGCTGAGTCATCTTTCCTGCCCATTGAAGAACGTCAAGGCCTGTTTGTTGGCGCCCTCCATGAGTATACACTTGCCAGCTATCCGTTTTGTCTGACTTTGCATCTATTGCAACGACTATACATTGGGCTCCAAACTTTTCTGACGCTTGAGCCACTAGCGTCGGTTCTTGTACCGCAGCGGTATTTATAGAAACCTTATCAGCGCCAGCCAGTAGGAGTTTTCGAATATCCTCTAGACTCCGGACCCCACCACCCACTGTTAATGGCATGAAGCATGCCTCAGCTGTTCGTGCTACCACGTCAAGTATAATATCACGATTGTCGCTAGAGGCAGTAATGTCCAGGAAGCAAAGTTCATCAGCACCCGCCGCGTCGTAGATACCGGCCTGTTCTACGGGGTCACCCGCATCAACCAAGTTTATAAAGTTTACGCCTTTGACAACACGACCGTTACTAACATCTAAGCAAGGTATAATCCGAGTTTTCAGCACNTTCTCTAGGCCCGTATTATTTTCTGCGCTTCAGCCATATCGAGTTGACCCTCATAAAAGGCGCGCCCTGCAATCACTCCGGCCACACCCTCCTTTTCCAGCATTTTTACCTTCTTCAAATCCTCTAGTGTTGCGACACCACCGGAGGCAATCACTGGCGTGGAAATTTTCTGCGCCAAGGATCTAGTAGCCTCTATGTTTACTCCCTTCATAGCTCCATCACGACCAATATCAGTATAAATAATAGCTGTAGCTCCTGCGTCCTCAAATCGCCGGCTAAGATCCAAAACACTTATGCTCGACTGTTCGACCCAGCCCTGGACAGCAACAAAACCACCTCGGCCGTCTATCCCGACNCATATGCGCCCAGGGAAAACCTGGCATGCCCTCCTGACCAGCTCTGGACTATGTAAGGCCGCGGTCCCTAATATCACTCGTTCTACACCCGCCTCTAACCATTTTTCGACGGCACTGAATTCTCTAATACCTCCACCCAATTGAACTTGGATCTTGGAAGCAGCAACAATTTCTCCCACCACCCCGCCATTCACTGATTGTCCTTCAACCGCACCATCGAGGTCCACCACATGCAGCCATTTGAAACCGGCGGAAGCGAAACTAAGGGCTTGAGCAATCGGATCGTTGGAGAAAACCGTGGCTTTATTCATGTCCCCCTGCAAAAGGCGAACGCACTGACCATCTTTCAAATCAATCGCAGGAAATAGGATCATTGGCTGACGTTACACCAAATCCTTTACGTAAAAATATCCCGCTACAAGTTCCCCATTTACCATATGATATTTATTGAGGGTTCCCCATCTTTGATAGTTACACCGCTCGTATAACGCTATCGCACGTTTTTGAGTTTCCCGAACATCTAGGCGAATGACGCTTAGACCAGCCTCACGAGCGCCGCGCTCTGCTTCCTCCAACAACACTTTGGCAAGTCCATGCCCACGCGCCCAAGGAGCCACGAAATGCGTATCTATCAACGCGGAAAAAATACCTGCCTCAAAGTTTGGTGGTGGCTTCACGAGTTGGACCGAACCAGCTACCGTGCCGTCGACCCGGCCCACAAATAATTCTCTTTCAGGAACTACCAAGACACCCTTCCAATAAACCTCTAATCTTTGGTGTGGAGGAGGTCGGACCCAACCAAATCCAATACCGTCACGAATAGCGGCGTCAGTTGCATCGCATAAGTCCACCAAGTCCACGCGCTTAAGTTCCTTCTCCAGCATCACAGTTAACTTAGGCATTACGGACGCCAGGCGAGAAAATTAGAAATGAACTGTAACCCAACAGTTTGACTTTTTTCCGGATGAAATTGGGTGCCGACCATATTATCACGGCCAACCACAGCACATATGGAAGCTCCATATTCCGTTTCGGCAAGCATTTCTCTCTCATCTTTACATCGCAAGTGGTAGCTATGGACAAAATAGACATTTTCCCCATTACCAAAACC
This sequence comes from Rhodospirillaceae bacterium, assembly GCA_002712985.1. Classification (GTDB taxonomy): domain Bacteria; phylum Pseudomonadota; class Alphaproteobacteria; order UBA7887; family UBA7887. Next base: position 1,195 of record PAVD01000025.1, on the reverse strand, counting down.
GTCAAACACCGGATGTCGGGAACGTATCATCAACTCATTCCATCCCATATGTGGCACTTTAAGTTTTTCCTGAGATAAAGCTACAACTTCGCCCTTAATCCACCCGAGTCCAANGTGCTCTCCNTTTTCATGACCGATCGTAGCCATTAATTGCATTCCCACGCAAATNCCCAGGAAAGGCCTACCAGATACTATCACAGCTTCGTGCAATGCAGCCCGTACGCCAGGCAAGTTATCAAGACCTGCCAAACAATCGGCAAAAGAACCTACGCCAGGTAACACGATGTGCGCCGCGTTAGCAATTTCATCTGCCCTCGCCGATACCAACACCTGTGCCTCTTCCTTGCTTTCGGCCGANGCTTTCTCAAATGCCTTAGCAGCAGATCGTAGATTGCCGGATCCGTAGTCAACAATTACGACTGTCATCCAATACCTATAATTTTTGTTTTCCTAACTCATCACCACTGTCAAGGAGACGTTGGACCGCAGATATGTAGTCAGTGCCCGTTGTCACACCCGACATTTCAAAACCACGTTGTGTCAACGCTCTACGCCTCCAATCGTTGCCATGAAAGCCGACAAAGCATCTCCAACCAATTAATGCAGCCATGAATACTGGTTCAGTAATCGACAGCCAGAGNGACATCCNCTCAAATAGGAATATTGCGGCAGCTAAAATCAATACGCTTATCCATGCGCGATGGTACAGCGCCCAAAANACGTCAAAAAAGAAAGCAGGCCAACAGAAGCCCTCCCTAACCAAAACGAGCTCCTTATAATCTACCGAATTCGGTAAAACATGAACNGTGTACACACGCAATGTCTTCTGTTACTCCACCTGCTTAATTTCACTATCTCCCAGTGTGCCTTTAGTAGATGGGACAGATCGACCAACCCTATTATCCAATGCTATCGCGGTACGTAGGGACCTTGCCAAACCCTTAAAACACGACTCCACTATGTGATGAGCGTTCTCNCCATATAAGTTTTCTACATGTAGTGTTGCACCAGCCGCNTGCGCGAACGCCTGAAACCATTCCTTAAACAATTCGGTATCCATTTCTCCTAGTTTAGGCCTCGCAATCTTTACCTTCCAAATTAGATAAGGTCTATTTGACAAGTCCAACGCCACCCGCGTCAACGTTTCATCCATTGGAATTAATGCCGACCCATACCGCACGATACCACGTCGATC